>NZ_JAOTID010000005.1 GCF_026163695.1 Shumkonia mesophila
ACGATGCGGAATTTTCCGGCGAAGGGGACCGCCGGCTTGGCCCGGTAATCGGTCAGCTGCTTGAGCCGGCTGCCCCGTCCCCCGGCCATCACGATGGCAAAGGTTTGGCGCAGGGCGGTGTTCATGTCGAGGCCGAGGTCGGGCTTGGATCCAGGCATGACGCACTCTTTGCCGGGGAGAGCTTGCAATCGACTCTAGGATATTATGCCATGTCTTTAACGCGCGGGGAACAATCGGCGGCGGACGGCGGCGCGGCGGGAATACCCGAGCCATTCGGGGGGGGACGCAACGATCCCCCTGTCTTTTTTGCCCCGCCTGGGCGATAGTGCGGCGGTCATTTCCGGCATGAATGCCATCATGAAGATTTTATTCGTCGTCTCGGAAATCTACCCGGTCGTCAAGACCGGCGGGCTGGGCGACGTCGCCGGCGCCTTGCCGGTCGCCCTCGCCGAGCTGGGCGTGGACGTGCGCGTCATGCTGCCGGCCTATCCGGCGGTGCTCGACGCCGTCGAGGGGTTGGGAGAGCCGGTTTCCCTGGGCGATCCGCTGGGGGCCGGCGAGACCCGCCTGCTTCGCGGCCGGCTTCCGCAAAGCGGGGTCGCCGTCTGGCTGGTCCACTGCCCGGCCCTTTACGACCGGCCGGCCGGCCCTTATCTCGACGCCATCGGTCGGGACTGGCCCGACAACCATCTGCGTTTCGCGCTCCTGGCCCGCGCCGCGGCGACGGCGGCCGAGGCCGGTTCGCTGCTGGGATGGCGCCCCGACGTGGTGCACGCCCACGACTGGCACGCCGGCCTCGCCCCGGCCTACCTCCACCTGCGGGCCGGCCGCCGGCCGGCCACCGTGATGACCGTCCACAACCTGGCCTTTCAGGGGAATTTCCCGGCCGCGGCGTTGGGGCCGGTCGGCCTGCCGCCGGAATGCTTTTCCATCGACGGCGTCGAATTCCACAACCAGGTTTCGTTCCTCAAGGCCGGCATCCGCTACAGCGATCGGGTGACCACGGTGAGCCCCACCTACGCGCGGGAAATCCTCACCCCCACCCTGGGATGCGGCTTCGACGGCATTCTCCGCCAGCGGGGCGCCGATCTCCGCGGCATTCTCAACGGTATCGACTATCGGGCCTGGGACCCGGCCAGCGACCCCCTGATCGAGCGCACCTACGACGCCGGCCACCTGGCCCGCAAGGACGCCAACAAGCGGGCCGTCGCCGACCGGCTGGGATTGGCGGACGCGCCGGCGGCGCCGCTGATCGGCGTGGTCAGCCGCCTGACCGACCAGAAGGGCGTCGACCTCATCCTCGGCGCGATACCCAGCCTGCTGGCCATGGGCGCCAGGCTGGCGGTGGTGGGGTCGGGCGACGCCGTCTTCGAGGAAGGCTTCAGGGATGCCGCCACGGCATATCCCGGCCGGGTCGGCGTGTGGACGGGCTATGACGAGCCCCTGGCCCATCTGGTCCAGGCCGGTTCCGACCTGCTGCTGGTGCCGTCGCGTTTCGAGCCGTGCGGCCTCACCCAGCTTTGCGCGCTGCGCTATGGGACCATACCGGTGGTGCGGCGCACCGGCGGGCTGGCCGACACGGTGAGCGACGCCTCGCGGGGCAAGGAAGGCACCGGCTTCATGTTCGAGGCGGCCACCTCGCTGGCACTCTCCGGCGCCGTTTCCCGGGCCCTGGCGGTCTACCGCAAGCGCCCGGCCTGGCGGGTTCTGCAACGGCGCGCCATGGAACAGGATTTCAGTTGGACCCGCGCCGCCCGCGAGTATCTCGACCTTTACGCCGAAGTGACGAAGGGCCGCGCCCGGCGGCCCGCTTCCGCAAGCCGCAAAAGAAAGTAATCGCCGGCAGGCGTGTCCGGCGAGGCGGGGCGAATCGGGCTCCCGGCCTGCCGCCGGCCCTAAGCCGGCGGCGGCCGCAAATTCCGCAACATCTCCATGGATTGCCAAGGCAACGGGAAGCATTGGCGGCAACAGGCGTGTCTGTATTTAGGCTATGGACAGAAGTTATTTCATTTTTTTGCCGATAAATGTATATGTAATAGAATAAAGTTCCACAATCATAGGGTAGTTTTGTTTTTACTAAAATTTTATTAAAGTTCTATATTTTTGAATTACTGATTCGATGCTCAAAAAGAAAGGCTGTCGGCATCCCCGGCCGGTCTTAAAAAGCCTTCGGCAGTTCACCAGTTATCTTAGGGGGTAGGCGGATTGCGCCTTGTGGTTGCGAGGGAACATATGCCGAGGAAGCGAAAGTCGACACCCATTCTGCCGCAATGGATTTTTCGGGGCGCGCTCGACAATGCCAAGGACGTCATTCTCGTCACCGAGGCGGAGCCGCTGGACGAACCGGGGCCGAAAATCGTCTACGCCAACCAGGCGTTCTACGAGCTGACCGGGTTCACGCCCGAGGAAACCATCGGCAACGATCCCCGCATGCTGCAGGGCGAGGATACCGACCGCGCCACCTTGGATCGCGTCCGGGCCGCGCTGAAGGCGCATGAACCCGTCCGCGTCGAGGTGGTCAACTACACGAAATCCGGCCAATCCTACTGGCTGGACATGATCATCGTGCCCTTGCGCGATCCCCACGGCAAGGTCACGCATTTCGCCGCCATCGAGCGCGACATCACCGCCGTCAAGAGCCTCGAGCGGGATCTCATGCGCCGGCACGAGACGGCGACCGGCGAGGTTCAGCGCCTGGCCAAGGCCAACGACGTCATCGAGGCGTCGCGCCGGCAGCTTTGCGAACTCGACGCCGAAAACAACCGGCTGCTATCGATCATCGGCCACGATCTCAGGAATGCGTTCACCGCCATCATCGGATTCACCTCGCTGCTCGAGGGCCGGCTGCCGGACCTCTCCACGGCCCAGGTCGCCAACGAGGTGACGCGCATTCATCGGGTGGTGAAGGATTCCCACCGGATGTTGGAAAACCTGCTCGCCTATTCGCTGATGCAGCGGGAAACGCCGGAAGCCAAGCTGCAACCGGTTTCCCTCTCCCCCCTGGTCGAGAGGGTCTTGGGCGTCCTCGAAGAGCGGGCCGCGCGCAAGGGAATCATGCTGGAACCGCTGGCTTCCGAACATCTGGTCGTCGCCGACGAACGCATGTTGGAGGTGGTCATCCGCAACCTGGTCGAGAACGCCATCAAATTCTCCCACGCGGGCGGGCGGGTTCGCATCCTGGGCCGCGACGTCGACGGCCGCAGCCGGATCGGCGTCAGCGATTCCGGTATCGGCATGAGCGAGGCCCAGGTCCGCTCGATCCTCGATCACCAACGGGTCAAGCCGCAGCGCGGCACCGCCGAAGAGAAGGGAACCGGCTTCGGCCTGATCCTCTGCGGACAGTTGATTCGCAAGATGGGCGGCCAATTGTCCGTGCGGAGCGAATTGGGAAAAGGCTCCACCTTCGAACTGGTTCTCGATCGCGTCCCTTGAGGTGAATGGCCGAGCCGCCGCCCGTCACGCCGCGCGCAGGTTGGCGAGGAACTTGTCGACCTCGGCGCGCAGCGTTTCCGATTGCTCCGACAGTTCGCCGGCCGCCCGGTTGATCTGCTCGGCTGCCGTGCCGGTCTCGTTGGCCGCCTGGCTGACGCCGCCGATGTTGGAACTGACCTCCTGGGTACCGGCCGACGCCTGCTCGACGTTGCGCGCGATCTCCTGGGTGGCGGCGCCCTGTTCCTCGACCGCCGAGGCCACCCCCGAGTTGACTTCGTTGATCTTGGAGATGGTGCGCGTGATCGATTCGATGGCGCCCACCGCTTCCTGGGTCGCCGCCTGGATGCCGGCGATCTGCGCCCCGATCTCGTCGGTCGCCTTGGCCGTCTGGTTGGCCAGGTTCTTGACCTCGGAAGCGACCACGGCGAAGCCCTTGCCGGCGTCGCCCGCTCTGGCCGCCTCGATGGTGGCGTTCAAGGCCAGCAGGTTGGTCTGCTCGGCGATGTCGGTGATCAGGGCCACCACTTCGCCGATCTTGTTGGCAGCCTGGGCCAGCCCTTGCACCTTGACGTTGGTCTGCTCGGCCTCGCTCACCGCGGCCGAGGCGATCTGGGAAGCCTGCGTCACCTGGCGGCCGATCTCGGCGATCGAGGAGGACAGTTCCTCGGCGGCGGAAGCCACCGTCTCGACGTTGGCCGAGGCCTGCTCCGAGGCCGCGGCCACGGCAGAGGCCTGGCGCGTCGTCTCTTCGGCCGTCGCGCTCATCGCCTCGGAAGAGGACTGCATCTCGGTCGCCGCCGTCGCCACCGACTTCACGGCTTCCGTCGAGGTGGCGTCGAAAGCCTGGCACAATGCCTCGATGCGCTTGGTTCTGGCAGCCCTCTCTTCCTGCTCGCGCCGCTGCTCCTCGGCCAGGCGGTCGGCCTCGATCATGCCTTCCTTGAAGACCTGCACCGCGTTGGCCATCTCGCCCACCTCGTCCTTGCGGCCCACGGCCGGGATCTCCGCCGTCTTGTCGCCGCCGGCGAGCCGCAGCATGGAACGCGTCATGGCGGTGATCGGCTTGGCGATGCTGCGGCCCAGCACGACCTGAATGATCATGAGCACAGTGGTGACGATAAGGAACGCGATGCCCGATCCGACGCGCGACACGTCGGCGGTATGCCGCGCGTCCTCGCCGGCCTTCGCCGCTTCCTTTTGGAACAGCGTTTCCAGGTTGCCGAGGTCGCGCCGGAGCGCGGCGACCTTTTCCTTGATGAGGGCGTCCACCCGCTCCAGTTCCTTGCGGTCGCCCCCCATTTCCACGGCCAACGGCAGATCGACCTGAATGGCCAGCGCCAGGGCGTCGTTCTGTTCGCCGATGCTGGACGCCAACCGCCGCTGCTCCTCCGTGGTGGCTGCCGTCGCCAGCCTGGCCGAGGTCTTGTTCAGGTGCATGATGTCCAGGTTGATTTGGTCCAGGACCTTGGGATTGATCTTGGCCGACACGCTGTTGAACAGGATATCGCCGACGGCGATGTCGACGTTCAATTGCTTGATCAGCATGTCCTTGGCGACAAGGATGTCGGCGTGCCGCTCCTCGCTCTGCCCCGTGGCGTCGACGATCCAGGTGGTGGTCAGCAGGCTCGCCCCGCTGAGCGAAGCCAGAGCCAGCATCGAGAAGAACCCTACCGCATAGATCTTGCGCGTAAGGGTCCAGCGAAACGACAGGCGACGCGGTTTGGCGGATCGGGAGTGGGCGGCGGTCATGCCTGAAGGCTCCTTTGTTTCGTCGCGTGGCGGGAGGGCGAAGACGGCAAGTCCCGTATGAATCCCCCAGGGACTTCACCCCAGCAACGTAACGAATGGTTGTGTCAGGAGTTTTGCATATCCACGGGAAGTTTTTTCAACCGGTAACACCTGTGGCAAATCCGCGGGAGGCGGGACCCGCTTGAAAATCGCCGCCGCCGGACCCAGATTTTTTTCCGCGCCACGCCGGAGGGCGCAGCCCGTTCCCGCGCGGGGGCGGGGCGCCGGACGTCGGAAGCGCAGCGGTTTCCTGTGGATACCTTGGACTGCTTTGCCCGGCCGTGGAGCCGGGTTTCGTATGGATCGCCATCCTATGGAAGGAAGGAAGAATGGCTAAAGGCACCGTCAAGTGGTTCGATACCAAAAAGGGCTATGGGTTCATCGTGCCGGATGACGGCACGGAGGATGCCTTCGTGCACATTTCCGCGCTGGAACGCGCCGGCCTGCCCGGCCTTACCGAGGGCCAGCCGGTGGAATTCGAACTGGCGCGCGGCCGGAACGGCAAAATGGCGGCGCAGAACATCCGCGTCGCCGGCTGAAGGCGATGCCGGCGGCGCCCGCGCGGCGCGGCCCATCGCGATGCCCTCGAAGCTCCCGGCGGCCGGACGGTCCCGGGAGCTTTTGCGTTGCGCCGCTTGTGCCGGCTGCCGGCAAGCCGGTATGATCCCGACCAGCGGTTGATATGCGGAGCCCACGCGGAATGGCGGTTGCAATGGCCAGCGAGAAACGACAGACCCACTACGCGCCCCCGGAGCGGGCCTCCGAGGAGATGCTGCGCCGGCAGGAGCGGCTGGTCTGGGAGGCGCCGTTGCTGGCCGTCACCCTGGACAATCTTCAGGAAATCGTCCTCGTCCTCAATCCCGAACGGCAGATCGTCTTCGCCAACCGGCGGTTCCGGGAGTTCGCCGGGACGGGCGATTCCTCGCGCCTGTGCGGCCTGAGGCCGGGCGAGGCGCTGGGCTGCGTCTATGCCCTGGCCGAGGAAACGCCGGCAGGCTGCGGCACCTCGAAGTTCTGCCGGACCTGCGGTGCGGTGAACGCGATCCTGAACAGCCAATCCGACAGCATGGACGTCCAGGAATGCAGCATCATCCGCCGGGACCACGCGGATGCCCTCAACCTAAGGGTGAGGACCAGCCGCGTGCTGCTGGGCGACGACATCTTCACGCTGTTTGCCGTCGAGAACATCAGCCACGAAAAGCGGCGCGAGGAACTGGAGCGGATCTTCTTCCACGACATCCTCAATACCGCCGGAGCGGTGCGCGGGCTGGCCGACGTTCTTGAACTGGCGCCGCCCGAGAAGCAAAGCGAATTCCGCCACCGCATCTCGCTCGGCGCCACCCGGCTGGTCGACGAAATCAACAGCCACCGGCTGATCGCGGCGGCCGAACGGGACGAACTGGCCTGCATGCCGGTCGCGGTGGCGGCGGCCGATTTCCTGCGCGAGATCCTTTTCCTGTTCGAGGAGCATCCGAGCGCCCGCGGGCGCAACCTCGTGCTGGCCGAGGGCGGCGAGGATTGCGTATTGGAAACCGATCGCGGCCTGCTGTCGCGGGTCATCGTCAACATGGTCCGCAACGCGCTCGAGGCGACGGCGGCCGGCGGTACGGTGAGGGTCGGCTGCGACCGCGAAGCCGGCGGTGTCCGCTTCGCGGTCCATAACGCCGGAGCGATGTCCCGCGACGTCGCACTCCAGGTCTTCCGCCGGTCCTTCTCCACCAAGGGCAAGGGACGCGGCCTCGGCACCTACAGCATGCGCCTGATTGGTGAGCGCTACCTCAAGGGCCGCGTCTTCTTCACGTCCGACGCGGCCGAAGGGACGGCCTTCTTCGCGGTGTTCCCGGCTCGCCTGGACGGCGGGAAGAACCACTAGAGGGGGGCGCGCCATGACACCGGCGGTCACCTTGGCCGAAAAGGCCGGCATCCGCTTCGCCTTGCATCGGTACGAGCACGATCCCGACGCCCCTTCCTACGGCGCCGAGGCGGCGGAGAAACTGAACCTGCCGCCGGAGCGCGTGTTCAAGACCCTGGTCGCCTCCACCATGGTGGCGGGGCGCGACACCCTGGCGGTCGCCGTGGTGCCGGTCGGCGGCCAGCTCGACCTCAAGCGGTTGGCCGCCGCGCTGGGCGGCAAGAAGGCGGCAATGGCCGACGTCGCCGAGGCCCAACGAATCACCGGCTATCTGGTCGGCGGCATCAGTCCGCTCGGCCAGAAGCGGCGGCTGCCCACCGTGCTCGACCACTCGGTCAGCCGCTTTCCGACGGTGTTCGTCAGCGCCGGCCGGCGCGGCCTCGAAATCGAGCTGGCACCGGCCGATTTGCAGCGGCTGACCGGCGCCACCCTGGCGGCCATCGCCGCCGAATAGCGGAACCGCAAGCCGGGAAAGTCAGTCGAGGGGCCGCGCCACCCGGAAGCCGAACAGGTCGAACCGCGAGCCCGTGCCCTCGCCGTCGCGGCTGGCGCTTCGCACATGGTTGGCGTCGAAATACCAGGCGCCGCCGCGCAGCACGCGGTGCCACCAGGCCTTGCTCATCCACACCGATCCATCCGTCGGCGCCCCCTCGTAATTGTCGTGCCAAGCGTCCTCGGTCCATTCCCAGGCGTTGCCGATCATGTCGTGCAGGCCGAACGCGTTGGCCGGATAGCTGCCCACGGGGACGGTGCCGTCCGGACTGTCGTATTTCGCGTTCGCGGGGTCGATCTCGTCTCCCCACGGGTAGCGCGTCAGGCTTCGCCCCCGCGCCGCGTATTCCCATTCCGCTTCGCTCAGCAGCCGATAGGGCCGCCCCGTCCGTTGGCCAAGCCATAGCAAATAGGCCTTGGCGTCATCCCAGCTCACGTTGATCACCGGGCGGCGGTCGCGCCCCCAGCCGGCGTCATCCGGGCTGTATCCATTGCAGCCCTCCGCCGCCACGCACGCATTCCACTCGGCGAACGTCACCTCGAACTTTCCCACCGCGAAGGGCCTGGCGATCACCACCCGATGGACCGGCGCTTCCAGCGGGGGGCCGCTGCCGTCGATGTCGCCCATGATGAACGAGCCCGCCGGGACCACCACCATCTCGGGGCATTCGGGGCAATCCTTGAAAACGGTCCCGGGCCGGCGAGGCCCCTGTGGATCGGTCGTCTCTGCCGGCGCCGCGCCGGCCGAGAGGGCGGCGAGGACGGCGATGGCGGCGAGGGTCGGAAAGCGCTTCATGTCACTCGACCGGCACCGGCACCGTTTCCATCAGGTCGGCGAGCACGTCCGCGGCGGTGCGGCCGCCCAGGCGGCTGCGCGCGCCGGCGACCAGGCGATGAGCCAGCACCGGAACGGCCAGCGCCTTGACGTCATCGGGCAACACGAAGGCGCGGCCGCGCATGGCGGCCAGGGCCTGGACGGCGCGATACAGGCTCTGGGTGGCCCGCGGGCTGGCCCCCAGGCGAATGTCGGGATGCCCGCGGGTGGCGCGCACGAGGGCGACCAGATAGGCGCGCACCGCATCGCCGACCCGGATGTACCGGCAGAGGCCGATGGTCGTGGTCAGCTCCGCGGCCGACATTATCGAGGACAGACTGTCGGCCGGATTGGTCCGCTCGAAGCGCAGGAGAATGCGCTCCTCGTCCTCGGCCGAGGGATAGCCCGGCGTGACGGTCAAAAGAAAGCGGTCGCGCTGGGCTTCGGGCAGGGGAAAGGTTCCCTCCTGTTCGATCGGGTTCTGGGTGGCCAGCACCAGGAACGGGCGGGGCAGCGGCCGGGTTTCCCCGTCGGTGGTGACCTGGCGTTCCTCCATCGCCTCCAGCAGCGAGGCCTGGGTGCGCGGCGTCGCCCGGTTGATCTCGTCGGCGAGCACGATGTTGGCCATGATCGGCCCGGCCAGGAACTGGAAGGCTTCCGTCTGGCGGTTGTAGGTGTTGATCCCGGTGACGTCCGAGGGCAGCAGGTCGGGCGTGAACTGGATGCGCCGGAAGCTGCCGTCGAGCGAACGGGCGATCGCCTTGGCCAACAGGGTTTTGCCGACCCCGGGAACGTCCTCGATCAGCACGTGCCCCTCGGTGAAGAGGGCGACGGCCACCAGCTCGATGGTTTCGCGCTTGCCGACGATCACCTTCTCGACGTTCTCGATCAGGATGTCGGCCGCCTGCCGGATGGATTCGGCGCAAGCGTCGGCGGAGATCTCTCCGCTTCGATCTATGGCGGCCATTCCGATGGCGGCGGACGGTGGGCACATGGGGTCTTCCTTTCTTTTGTTTTTGTCAGCTTTTGGCCCGAGAGGGCTTGGTCCGGCGGACGCGGCGCCAACCGTCGCGAACGGCGGCGAGCTGATCCGACGGGGGAATTGCGGCGCCGTATCGTACCTCAACATAGGCCTCGGTGATCAAGGCAAGATCGGCCCGCAGATGGGGGGCGGCGCTCCCCAGGGTTTCCAGGTATTCGTGGGGCGTCTGCGCCTCTGCCCGGGGCCATCCCTGGTTGGCCATCCGGGCCAGCACCTTGGCATAGATATGGCGCACGGCCCACACCTCCGGAGCTTCGGCCGTTCCGGTCCGGCGCCAGCGGGCAAGCCAGCGGCCCAGGCGGCGGGCGATCTCTTTGAGCATCGCCAGGATGTCCTTGAGATCGTCCCACAAATTGAACGGCGACGGCTCGCGGGCGATGCCGCGGGCCAAGCGGGGCCGGCGGCTCAGCCAACGCAGCAGATCGCTCAGGTTGCGCACGATCAGCAGCACGCCGAGGAGGCTGAGCGAAAGGGCCAGCATGATCTGGCCGATCAGGCGGGTCACCTCGCCGAACTTGTAGGGTTTGTCGACCACCAGCATTTCCGGCCGCACGGCGGCGGGTCGGGATTCCAGGCCAAGCGGCTGGTAAACCGGCATGAGCCGGCCGAGCCACAGGAGCAGCCGGTTGAGCATGTCGCCCAGCCAGAACACCGGCGTCAACAGCCAGTCGATCAGGCCTCGGTCGACCTCGCTTCCCCACAGGGTGCCAAGCAGGAGAACGCCTCCGACGACCGCCGCCGCCAGGATGGGCCAGCCGACGTTGCCCGGCACGCGTTCGGCGAATTTGGAATCGAGCCAGCGGCAGAGCCACAATCCATAGAGCCCCAATCCCAGAAAGGCGAGGGTGCCGGCGATGACGGTGGCGGCGGGCAGTCCGGTCAGCGGATGCAGGAAGGCGACGGCAAGCAGGATCACCGCACCCATCTGCAGGCCGGCCAGGAAGCCGTCGCCGTCAATCTGCCGGGGGGCGAGCAGCCAGCCGCGGGCCATGACGAAGGCCGAGGCGACGACCACCAGAACCACCGGCGCCGATCCCGCGCCGACCAGATGCGCCACCGCGGCGGGCCAGGTCTGGCTGGTGCCCAGGCCGATCGCGCCGAAGGCGCTCGGCCAGACGATGGCCGCCAGGGTGGCGAGCCCGGCGGCGGCGCCCGCGAGGATGCGCAGGGCGAGGCGCCGCAAGGGAGTCGTCGTTATTCGCTCGTCGATGCGGGCGTAGGCGTAGGCAGCCGGATAGAGCCAAAGGCACCAGGCCGCGGCCGGCCGTCCCACGGCGCCGACCACCGCATCGAGGAAGGACAACAGGGTGGCGATCCATGCCGCCTCCATGGCCATGAAGAAGGCGTGGCGAACATCCTGGCGGCGGGTGGATGCGACCAACATCGCCGGCTGTCCCTTCACACCCACGCCAGGTCGGCCGGGCGCCGCACGCGCCGGCAGGTCAGCGCGGTCTCGCCGGTCGGCCGGTCGCCGACCACAAAGACGGTGACCGAAAAGCCGCGCGCATGCAGATCGGCGAGGATGGCCTCGACGCCGGCGCTCAAGGCGCCGGTGATGACGGCGAGCGTGGTCCCCGATGCGATCGTCGGGCGGACGGCATCGATGAGTGTGGCGAATGGGATGGTCTGGGGCCGCACCTTGGCGAGGGTTTCAAGGATGTCGGCCAGGTGATCCAGGCCCGACGCCGGCTGCACCAGGGCCGATGGCCCGTTGCCGGCCAGCCGGGTGTTGGCGCACAGACCGGTGGGGCAGTGCAGCTCGACGGCATGCCAGGCCAGCGAGGCGGCGACGCTGACGGCCAGTTCGAATCCGGGCTCGTCGTGCGTGCCGTCGTCGCCGGTGAATGCCGCCCCGTCCAGCAGGATCAGCATCTGCGTGCTCGAGGTGGGCTCGAAGACCTTGGCTTGCAGTTCGCCGGTCCGGGCGCTGGCCTTCCAGTGGATGTGGCGGAACGGCACCTCGGGCGTGTAGTCGCGCAAGCCGCGGATGCGCACCGGGTCGTGGAACAAGGGGTTGCGGGCGCGCATGTCGCCCAACGGCGACATCGGCGGCAGCCCCAGGTCGGCCAGCGGATAGATCCGCGGGAAGACGGCCAGGTGCTCGACGCCCGGCGTCCGGCGCGAGCGCGCGAACAGGCCGAAAATGTCGGCCGAGGTGACGGTTGCCGGACCGATGGCATAATAGCCGCGCCGCCGGCAACGCAGGGAATAGCGCCACGACGCCCGCTGGTACCACAACAGCGAGGTGTCGACCGAAAGATGCCCGTTCTCCCACGACAGCCCGGGCGCCAGATCCTCGGGGTCCGGGGCGAGGGCGGCCGGCAGCCGTTCCGACGCGTGGACCCACACCAGCGGCAGAAGCTTGCGGTTGTCGAGATGGACGGTGCAATCGACCGTTTCGTCGGGAAAGGCCCGGCGGGCCGTCAGGCGCCGGCCGTAGACAAGCCGGGCGAGCGCCACCCGGCTCCAGGCGCGGGCCAGGAGGCTCAGCGTCAGAACGGTTCCGGCAAGGAAGACGGCGACGTCGAAGCCATACCAGGCGGCCAGCCCGGCAAGGCCCAGCATCGTCAGCATGCCTCCCCTGCCGAAAAGGATGCCGCCCCATTCCCTGGGCGGCGGTTCGGTGGTCGTTGCGTCCATGGCCTGTCCGGGATGCGGGGGCCGGTCGGGGCCCCCTTTGCCGGCGCCATAATTTCACGGGGCGGCCGGCGATGCCAGGGGCTTGCGGCACCATAAGCCGGCCGTCGATGCCCGACAGAAAACAGGAGTTGCCCGCCGCCGGCGATTTTCCGTTGGAAAGTTGAAAGTTTCGGGCGAGTGGACTAGCCTGCAAAAAAAAGGGGAACGGACGTGCGTCAGGCGGGCGGGACGCCAAGTTGAAGAAGAACAAGCCGAGCATCGCCACCCTTCCGACCTCGCGGACCAGTCTGGCCGCCGTGGCTGCGGTCTTTCTCATCGGCGTGATCTGGGGATGGCGGGATTACTCCCTGCTGGATCGCCAGCTCGGCAACGACCTCATCCTGTACGAAACGCAGCGGCGGGCGGCCCTCGAGCGGACCGTCCGCGATACCGTGCGCAACATTCAGTTCCTGCGCACCGCCATGGAAGACGGCCTGCGCACCAAGTTGCATGTGCGGATGACGCAGGCCCGCGCCGTCGCCCGCGGCATTTGTGCGGGCCTGCCGCCGGGCGACTGCCGCGCGAAGGCCGCGGACGTCCGCGAGGCTTTGCGCCAGATCCGCTTCAACGCCGGCCGCAGCTACTTTTTTGCCTTCGACCTGGACGGGATCGGCCAGCTATTCCCCCCGGCCCCGGACCTGGAGGGCGCCCCCATCCCCGGGATCGGCGGCCTGCTGAGGATCGCCCGCACCCAGGGCGAAGGGTTCCTTCGCCATGAGCGGCTGGCCCCGGACGGCGGCGACGAGCGCTTGAGGCTGTCGTTCGTCGAAGTCTTCGATTCCCTGGATTGGGCGATCGGCGTCAGCGCCGACATCGGCGAGATCGAGGCGGGCGTCCAGGCCGAGGCGCTGGCGACCCTTGAGGCCACCGACCTGGGCGACGCCAGCTATCTCTTCGCTGGGACCTGGGACGGCCTTTCGCTGGTCGGTCCGGCCAAGGGCCGCAACATGTGGGAGGTCGAGGACCGGGACGGTTTCATGGTCGTTCAGGGACTGGTCAGGGCCGCCCGCATCGGGGGCGGCTTCGTCGAATACACCATGCCCCCCATCAACGGCGAGAAGGCCTATCCGAAGATCAGCTTCGTCGCCGGCATCCCCGAGTGGCGCTGGTACGTCGGGGCCGGCGACTCGATGGAAGCCATAACCAAGGCGGCGGCCGGCCGACGGGAGGCGGGGCAGCGGCGCATGATCCTGGAGGTGGCAATCGTCGGTCTGATCGCACTGGCCCTGGCGGGGCTCATCCTGCTGCGCGGAGGGATGGCCGGCCGGCGGGCCCGGCAGGATTTCCGGCGATTCCTCGACTTCCTCGACCGCGCCGCGCGCGCCGACGTGGCCCTCGATCCGGACGGCATGGCGTTCGTCGAGTTCGCCGAGGCGGCGCAGGCCACCAATCGCCTGCTCGAGGACAAGAACGCGGCGATGCGCGAGCTGGAGCGCCAGCGGGCCGCCCTCGACAAGGCGAACGAGGAGTTGGAACTGCGCGTTCAGGCGCGCACGCGCGAGCTGGAGGGCGAGGTCATCGAGCGGAAGTACGCCGAGACGGAGCTTCTGCGGACCAACGATTCGCTGGAACAGCGCATCGCGGAGAGCACGCGGCACCTGCGCGAGCAGATCGCGGCGCGCGAACGCATCGAAAGCCAATTCATCCAGGCCCAGAAGATGGAGGCCGTCGGCCAGTTGGCCGGCGGTTTCGCCCACGACTTCAACAACATCCTGACCGTCATCACCAGCACACTGGGGATCTTGAACGCCCTGGTTCCGTCGGGTGACGAGCGCGTCGCCAAGGCGATCGCGCTCGCTGAGGGGGCGACCAAGCGGGCCGGCGACCTCACCCGGCGGATGCTCGTCTTCTCGCGGGAGATGGATACCCGGCCCGAGGCGGTCGATCCGGCCGAGTTGGTGCTGGCCCTCCAACCCCTGATCGAACGGGCATTGCGCGAATCGATCGTCTTTAAGGTGGAATGCGCACCCGACGTCTGGCCGGTCGTCATCGATCCGGTCCTGCTCGAAAACGCGGTGGTGAACATTGCGCTGAACGCCCAGGACGCGATGACCGACGGCGGCCGCTTTTTCCTGTCCATCCGCAATCTGAGCCTCGGCGCCGAGGAAGCCGCGTCCCACCCCGATGCCCATGCCGGGGATTACGTGGAGTTCGCGATGAAAGACACCGGCACGGGGATTCCTCCCGACATCCTCGGGCGGATCTTCGAGCCGTTCTTCTCGACCAAGCCGAAGGGCGCGGGGACCGGCCTTGGGCTGAGCATGGTGCTGGCCTTCGCCCGGCGCTCCGGCGGCTTCGTCAAGGTGATGAGCGAAGAAGGGCGGGGCACCACCTTCCGCATCCTGCTGCCGCGCGGGGACCGGCCGGCCGCCGCCAAGGCGCTGGCGGTATCGGGCAAGCCGGGCCGGCCCTTGGCCGGCCTGCGGATCGTGGTGGCCGAGGACGACCCCCTGGTTCGCGACGTGACGGTGGCCGCGCTGATGACCCAGGGGGTGGACGTGACGGCGGTCTCCGACGGCCCGCGCGCGGTCGCCGCCCTCGAACTGCGCGGCCCTTACGACGTCGTGGTTTCCGACCTGATCATGCCGGGCGGCATGAGCGGGCTGGATCTGCGCGACCTGGTGGCGGTTCGCTGGCCGGCCTGCCGGGTGTTGCTGATGACGGGATACTCCTACAGCGAATTCGCCCGCCGCGGCGTCGACCCCACGACGCTCGCCCTGCTGCGCAAGCCGTTCTCCCGCGACGAACTGGTGGCGGCGATTGTCGCCCTGGAGCCGACCGCCGCAGCCTAGTCCCGCCGGTCCGTGCGGCCTCGCCCGGTTGCCCTGGGCGAGGCCTTTCCTTGTGCGCCGCAAGCGTTCCTGTATATTTCTCTCCACTGGTCCTTCGATTTTAGAAGGTAATTAGAAAAGGGACGCCCATGAGCGAACAGAAGTTCTTCTGCGAGGAAGCGGCCTACCCGTCCGACCTGATGGCGGCCTGGTTGGCCAGCGGCGGTGCTCTCGATGACGCGCACGCGGCCCACAGCCGGCAGCGCGGAGCGGGCCGCGATGACGGGCTGGCAGCCGGGACTCCGACGACGGGCGGGCCGGAGTGTCCTGGCGTCTGGATCAACGACGGGCTGCAGGCGCACCGTTACACCACCTACGGCGACTGCGTCGGCGACGAACTGCAGGGCCGGGGCGGCCTCTAATCGCTTGCGACGACCGTTGAATTCGGCCGCGAAACACGCGGTCCTTGAATCGCCAAGCCCCGCCCGGTCCGCCGGGCGGGGCTTCGTTCGAGCGGGGCGCAACCGCCGTCAGAAGCTGGGCGGCGAGCAGGCGCTGATCAGCTCGCACTCGACATCGCCGATGTTACGGAAACGGTGCGGCAGCGTGCTGTCGAAGTAGTAGGCGTCGCCGGTTTCCAGCACCCGCACCTGGTCGCCCACCGTCAGTTCGATGCGCCCCTTGATGACGACGCCGCCTTCTTCCGATTTGTGGCGCAGCGGGATCTTGCCGGTGTCGGCGCCGGGGGCGAAGCGTTCGTGCAGAATCTGCAACGCCTTGTCGGCCAGGTGGGCGGCAACCTGGCGATAGGAGATATCGTCGCGTCCGATCTCGATCAATTCGGCGGCCCGGAAGAATGCCTGGGGCCGCTCGGTCGCCAGTTCCATGGCGAAGAATTCGGCGACGCTGATCGGGATGCCGTCGAGGATGCGCTTCAAGTTGCCGATCGAGGGGTTGAGCCGCCCGGATTCGACCAGCGAGATGGTGGCGTTGCTGACCTGGGCGCGCTTGGCCAACTCGCGCTGCGAGAGTTGATGGCGCTCGCGAAGCTGGCGCAGGCGGCCGGCGACGTCGATATCCATGGCGGTCCCGACTGTTTATCTGTTTAGGATACTAAACGGAACGGAAACGGAAGCCAAGGAATACAGGGGTTTAGCAATCCGCAAGATAATGGCTTGTTCAATCTCCCGAACAGCTTAATGTGCCGTCGACTCGCCCTTCCAGGAGATTTCCGATGTCCGCCGCCAAGACCGTCGCCATCCCCAACGACATGAGCGCCTTTTGGATGCCGTTCACCGCGAACCGGCAGTTCAAGGCGGCGCCGCGCCTGCTGGTGGCTGCCGAGGGCATGTACTATCGCAGCCACGACGGCCGCCAGGTGCTGGATGGCATGTCGGGCCTGTGGTGCGTCAACGCCGGCCACGGCAGGCCCCGCATCGTCAAGGCGGTGCAGGAGCAGGTGGCCGAGATGGATTTCGCGCCGCCCTTCCAGATGGGTCATCCCAAGGCCTTCCGGTTCGCCTCCCGCCTGATCGAACTGATGCCCGACGGGATCGGCCACGTGTTCTTCTCCAATTCCGGCTCCGAGGCGGTGGAAACCGCGCTCAAGATCGCGCTGGCCTATCACCGCCAACGGGGCGAGGGAGCGCGCACCCGCCTGATCGGCCGCGAGCGCGGCTATCACGGCGTCAATTTCGGCGGCACCTCGGTCGGCGGCATGGGGCTCAACCGCGCCGCTTTCGGCAACCTGGTGGCCGGCGTCGATCATCTGCGCCACACCCACGACCTGGCCCGCAACGCGTTCTCCTGCGGCCTGCCCGAACACGGCGCCGAGCTGGCCGACGACCTCGAACGGCTGGTCCAACTGCATGGCGCCTCGACCATCGCCGCCGTCATCGTCGAGCCGATGGCCGGCTCGACCGGCGTTCTGCTGCCGCCCAAGGGGTATCTCAAGCGCCTGCGCGACATCTGCACCCGCCACGGCATCCTCTTGATCTTCGACGAGGTGATCACCGGTTTCGGCCGCCTGGGCGCGCCCACCGCCTCGGAAGTGTTCGGCGTCACCCCCGACATCCTGACCATGGCCAAGGGCCTCACCAACGGCACCGTGCCGATGGCCGCCACCTTCGTCAGCGACACCATCTACGACGCCTTCATGACCGGCCCCGAAAGTGCCGTCGATCTGTTCCACGGTTATACCTACTCGGCCCACCCGCTGGCGGTGGCGGCCGGGCTGGCGACGCTGGACACCTATGCCGAGGAGGGCCTGCTGACGCGGGCCGCCGAACTGGCGTCCTATTGGCAGGACGCCATCCACACCCTGAAGGGTTTGCCGCACGTCATCGACATCCGCAATTTCGGCCTGGTCGGCGCCATCGAACTGGAAAGCCGCGCCGACGGTCCCGGCAAGCGGGCCTATGCCGCCTTCGTCGCGGCCTACGAAAAGGGCCTGCTGGCCCGCATGGCCGGCGATGTGCTGGTCTTCGCGCCGCCGTTGATCATCTCGAAGGCCGAAATCGACCGCCTGTTCGCCATTGTCGGCGAGGTTCTCGGGACCCTGGATTAAACCCGTCCTGGAGATTTCGGGGACACCATACTTAATTCGCGAAAAGACATTGCCACTCGTGCGCAGCGAGTGGTGAGATGGTGTCCTCGAAATCCGGTTGCGCTTCTTCCGCTTTCAACTTCTGCAACTTATGGTACCATCCATCCGGCTTGTCGCGGTGGTGTGGGGGAGGTGTCTTCGCCGCCGCGGGAAGGAAAACCGGGAGCGCCGAAAGAATCGCGGCACCCGGCAAGGAATAACAAACGGGTGATGGGGGCGTTTTGGTTTTCCTTCCTTGCGGGCGGACGATCGGGGCCGCCATGGTGTTGGCGCTGGGCGCCGCAAGCCAAGCCGAAGCGGCCGGGTTCTACATCAAGGAGATGAGCGTTACCGGTCTCGGCCGGGCTTTCGCCGGGGCGCCGGCGGCGGCCGACGACGCCTCGACCGTGTGGTTCAATCCGGCCGGCATGAACAGCCTGGAGCAGAACGAGGCGGCGGCCAACCTCCACATCATCTCGCCGAAGGCCGAATTGACCGATACCGGCAGCCGGAAATCCAACGGCGCGGTCTTCGTGCCGCTGAACGACCCCAACACCTATCAGCCCTATGAGCCGACGCCGGTTCCCAACCTGTTCGGCGTCCTGCGCGACGTCGATCGCGGGCTCAGCCTGGGCGTGGGGGTCACAGCCCCCTTCGGCCTGGCCAACGACTATCCGGAAACCTGGTTCGGACGCTTCGATTCCATCAAGACCGAACTGACGACCGTCAATTACAGCTTGGTTGCCGCCTTCGATATCAACAAGCACATCACCATCGGCGCCGGCATCGACTACCAGACTGTCGACGTCGTCCTGACCAGCATGAAGAACCAAATCGGCGTGGGCGAACTGCATTCCAAGCTGGAGGGCGACGACGGCACCTTCGGGTTCAACGTCGGTCTGTTGGCGAAGATCACGCCCGATACCCAGGTCGGGCTGACCTATCGTACCGGCTTCACCCACGATGTCGAAGGGACCGCCACCGTCCGCTCCGCGTCGTCGTCGGGCGCGATCCTAAGCCAGTACGCGGCGCAGGCCGACCTTGGCCTGCCGGCGCTGGCCTCTTTCGGGGTCAAGCACCGCCTCAACGACCAGATCACGATTCTGGGTGACGTCAGCTACTACAAGTGGTCGGCCTTCGACGCCATCAAGGTCTATCGGGTCTCCGACGGGGTGCTTCGGGAAGACATCATCCAAAACTACCAGGACACGGTTTCCCTGGGCCTGGGCATGGACTACGCGCTCAGCGACGCCGTGACCCTGCGGGCCGGCATCCAGTACGACCCGACGCCGACCCGCGATGGTTACCGCACCTCGCGCACGCCCGACGGCGACCGCACCTGGATCAGCGGCGGCCTGACCTATCGCTTCTCGGACAGTATTCTGGTGGACGTGGCGCTGACCTATATCCACATCGTCGAATCCACCATCAACGTCGACCGGTCGGCTTCGGCAGGCACCGCGACGACGGCCATCGTCAATGCCGATATCGAGGGCTCCGTCGCCATCGGCGCCATCGGCCTGCGCTATCAGTTCTAACGGTTGGCCTGCTTGAGCGTGATGGCGCCCAGCGTTGTCAGCGTCGTCAGCGACCCGGTGGCCGGACCCTTGATCAACGACCACACCGCGGCCTTCTCGGTGAACAGGTCCTCGGCCGACAGGCAATCGACCGGCAGCACGATCTTGAATTTGCGCTGGGCCGCCCCGGCCGCCGTGTGCAGGACGGCGCCCTGCGCCGCCGTGCCGCAGGCGATGACGGTGTCGATGCCGCGATCCTTCAGGATCTTCTCCAACTCGGTGCCGAGGAACTTGTCGACGCTGGCCTTCACCACCGGCTCGCCCGAATTGATGGGCTTGACCGGCGGCAGGATGGTGTCGACCGAGCCGGCGCCGGTGGTGCTGTAGACGACCGGCATGCCGGCGTCGCGCGCCTTGAGCAGAAAGGCGGCGATGGGGGCCACGGTATCCAGGCAGCGCGGCCGGCGTTCGGCGTTGCAGGTGCGCTGCTCGATGTCGAGAATCAAGAGCGCGGTCGTGTGCGCGGCAAGGGTGGGGGCCGCCAGTTTGGGCGTTTCGGGCGACGGCACGGCGTTCCATTCCTCGATGACGGTGCCGGCCGCCGCCGGAGAGGCGGCCAGCGCCAGAACGGCGCCGGCGGCCAAAGCGCGGGCCCGAATGTTCCGCACGACCATATCGGTTTCTCCTTTCCTGTCTTGAGCGGTCCGGCGGTTCGTTCGCCGAACGTGGCGCGATTACGGAACGGCCGCATATCGCGCTTTGATTGTGAGGTGAACAAGCGCCACCCGCCAAACGAAACGGACGCACCGCCGCCGGTCAACCCAGGCGCACCGCCACGCACAGCCTGATCATACCATGGCCGAACAGTTTTTTCTTGCAACCGTCGAAGGGAAGACCCATGTCGGCTTTTGCTCTTTTCGCGAGTTGGTCGATGGACTCGACGACCCGCGAGTTGTTGCCAAGCCTATCAGGCGCGAAGGGCAATGGCCGCCACGGGCGGCCCCAAACCAAGAAGAAGTCCATAACAGGGGGGGCGGACCTCGCAGAGGTCACGGCTCTCGAAGGCAGGAGGAGCGTCGACAAGCCGAACGACGCAACGTGACCACGTGGAGGTTTCGCATGTTGAAGAAAAGTCTGATTTCGGTCGTCGCTGTTAGCGCTATCTTCATGGCCGGCGCCGCCAGCGCCGACACCGCCGGCAAGCGTATCGCCCTGTCCAACAACTACGCCGGCAACTCCTGGCGACAGGCCATGCTCAAAAGCTGGGACAAGGTGACCGGCAAGGCCGTGGCCGACGGCATCGTCAAGGAGGCGCCGGCCTTCACCACCGCCGAGAACCAGGCCACCGAGCAGGCCGCCCAGATCCAGAACCTGATTCTCCAGGGCTACGACGCCATCGTGCTCAACGCCGCGTCGCCGACGGCGCTCAACGGCGCCGTCAAGGAGGCCTGCAGCGCCGGCGTCACCGTGGTTTCCTTCGACGGCGTGGTGACCGAGCCGTGCGCCTGGCGGATCGCCGTCGACTTCGCGAAGATGGGCGAGGTCCAGCTCGACTATCTGGCCAAACGCATGGCCGGCGGCGGCAACCTGCTGGAGATCCGCGGCCTGGCCGGCGTCTTCGTCGACGACGAGATCCACAAGGGCATCGCGGCCGGGGTCAAGAAGTACCCGCAGTTCAAGATCGTCGGTTCCGTGCACGGCGATTGGGCCCAGACCGTCGCCCAGAAGAACGTCGCCGGCGTGCTGCCCAGCCTGCCCAAGGTGGATGCGGTGGTGACCCAGGGTGGCGACGGCTACGGCGCCGCCCAGGCCTTCAAGGCCGCGAGCCGGCCGACGCCTTTGATCGTCATGGGCAACCGCCACGACGAACTGACGTGGTGGAAGCAGCAGAAGGACGCCAGCAAGTATGAAACCATGTCGGTTTCCATCGCTCCCGGGGTGTCGACCCTGGCCTTCTGGGTCGCCCAGCAGATCCTCGACGGCAAGCAGGTGCCCAAGGACATGATCGTGCCGTTCCTGCGCATCGACCAGGAGAACCTGGAGCAGAACCTGGCCAATACCGAACCGGGCGGCGTCGCCAACGTCGAATATTCGCAGGCCGACGCCCTCAAGGTCATCGCCTCCGCCAAATAGTCGGCCCGTCAACCCGTGCCATCCGGCCGCGCCCGTCGCGGCCGGATGCGGAGGCAAAGTCCCCTTCATGCAAGCGACCAGCCAACGGCTCATCCGTCTTAAGGACGTGGCGAAGAGCTTCGGCCCCGTCCATGCCCTGGCCGGCGTCGACCTTGCCGTCGATGCCGGCGAATGCCTGGGGCTGGTCGGGCACAACGGCGCCGGCAAGTCGACGCTGATGAACGTGCTGGCCGGCACGCTCGCGGCCGACGCCGGAGAGATCGTCGTCCACGGCGAAAGGCGAACGCCCTACGACGTCGGGCTGGCGCACCGGCTGGGCATCCGCTGCGTCTTCCAGGAACTGTCGCTGTGTCCCAACCTGACGGTCGCCGAGAACGCCAGGATCATCCATCCCGGGCTCAGCGGCTGGGGCTGGCGCAGGCGCGCGGCCGGCCTGATCGTCGCCAAGCTGGACGAGATCTTCCCCGGGCACGGCGTTCGCGCCGACGACATCGTCGGCGACCTGTCCATCGGGCGCCGCCAGATGGTCGAGATCGCCCGCGCCTTCACCGTCTCCGAGGTGCCGGTCCATCTCGTCATCCTGGACGAACCGACCTCCTCGCTCGATTCCGTCTCGGCCGAGCAGCTTCTCTCCTTCGTGCGCAAGGCGGTGGCGGCAGGGCAGGGCTGCATCCTGATTTCCCATCTGCTGGGCGAGGTGCTGGACTGCGCCGACCGCATTGTCGTCATGCGCGACGCCAGGGTGGTGGCCTCGCGCCCGGCCCGCGAGATGACGCGCGACAGCCTGGTCGCCGCCATGGGCGAGGTCGGAGGCGCGCGCGCGATGGCCGACCGCCCAAGCACGGTGCACAGGCGCGATGCCGCGCCCATCCGCGTGCGGGCCCGGCCCCGGCGGGGCGGCCGCCACGAACTGGTGGCGCACGAGGGCGAGGTCATCGGCCTGGCCGGGCTGGCCGGGCACGGCCAGACGGACGCCCTGATCCAGATCTACCGGGGCAGCCGGCGGCGCGTGGCCGACACCGTCGTCGTCGGCCCCGTCGCCCTGGTTCCCGGCGACCGCCAGACCGACGGCATCTTCCATCTGTGGTCGATCGGCCAGAATATCGGCATCCGTTCGCTCGCTCGCATGAGCCGTCGCGGCCTGATCGATCCGGCCCAGGAAAGGCGGCTCGCCGAGGAATGGCGGCGGCGCATCAACATCCGCACGCCGGACATGGCCAACAACATCCTGTCGCTCTCCGGCGGCAACCAGCAGAAGGCGCTTTTCGCCCGGGCGCTGGGTTCGGATGCCGAGATCGTGCTGATGGACGATCCGACGCGCGGCGTCGACGTCGGCACCAAGCTGGAAATCTACGACATGATCCGCGACGAGGCGGCCAAGGGCCGCACCTTCCTCTGGTACACCACCGAGATGGAGGAACTGGCCAACTGCGACCACGTCTACGTCTTCCGCAACGGCCGCATCGTCGCCGACCTCGCCAAGGACCAGTTGAGCGAGGAGAAGGTCCTGCAGTCGTCGTTCGAGGAGACCGCCTGAGCATGCTCGCCACGCTGACCAGCCGCCGCTTCCTGCGCAGCGCGCTCCCGGCCGTTTCGCTGGTCATGATCCTGCTGCCGATCTTCTACATGCAGCCCCGGACCATGAGCTATTTCGGCCTCAACCTGCTGCTCAACCTGGCCATCCCCATCGCGCTCGCCACCATGGCCCAGATGTTCGTGCTCACCGTCAACGACCTCGATCTTTCGATCGGCAGCTACGTCAGCCTGGTCGCCTGCATCGGCGCCACCTGGCTGCAGCAGACGCCATTGCTTGGTGTCGCCGCGCTGTTGGCCTGCATCGTCGTCTATGGGCTGCTCGGTGCTCTCGTGCATGTGCGCAACCTGCCCTCCATCGTGGTGACGCTCGGCATGTCGTTCGTCTGGCTGGGGCTGGCCGTGTTGCTGCTGCCGACGCCGGGCGGACAGGCGCCGGGCTGGATTCGCGCCATCATGACCTTGAAGACGCCGATGGTGCCGTTTCCCTTCCTGGCCGCAATCCTCATCGGCGTCCTCGTCCATTTCGGGCTGATGCGCTCATCCTACGGTGCCGTGCTGCGCGGCGCCGGGGGCAATCCGCGAGCCGTGGAGCGCGCCGGTTGGTCGGTGCTGCGCACCAAGGTGACCATGTACGTGCTGGCCGGCGTTTTCGGCATGCTGTCGGGGCTCTCGCTGGTCGGGCTGACCACCTCGGCCGACGCCAACATCGCGCTGCGCTATACCCTGCTGTCGATCGCCGGGGTTATCCTGGGCGGCGGCGAGTTCGTCGGCGGCCGGGTATCGCCGATCGGCGCCGTGCTGGGCACCGTGACCCTGGTGCTGGCCGGCTCGTTCCTGTCCTTCATGCGCATTTCGCCCGACTGGCAGATCGGCGCCCAGGGCGCCATCCTGATCGTCGTGCTGGCCTTGCGCGCGCTGATCAACCGGCGGGAGGGGGCGGCATGAACGGGCTCGCCAAGGGGGTGCCGCGGGCGCTGCTCGAAAAGGCCTGGCTGGGATCGTTCCTGGCGGCGGCGGCGGTGTGGGCGGCGGCGATGATCTATTCCGGCGGCCAGGGCGGCGGCCAGATGCTGGGGGCGGCGCTTTCCTTCTCCACCTTCTTCGTCATCGTCGGCATCGGCCAGATGCTCATCATCGCCACCGGGCCGGGCAACGTCGACCTGTCGATTCCCGGCACCATCGCGCTGACCGGCGCCATCGCCATGAAGGTGATGGCCGGCGAGGATTCCCTGATCGCCGTCGGCCTGGCGGCCTCGCTCGCCGCCGGCGCGGCGGTCGGCGCCGCCAACTACGGTCTGATCCGCGTGCTGCGCATCCCGCCGATCATCGCCACGCTGTCCTCCAACCTGCTGGTGCAGTCGATGGCCATCGCCTACGGCCGGGGCCTGCGCGTCAAACCGCCGCCGGCCTTCGCCGACTTCACCACCGCCACCGTCATGGGCGTGCCGGTGCTGGCCCTCTGCGCCGTCGCATTTGCCGCCGTCATGGCGGTGGTGCTGGCCCGCACGGTGTTCGGCCGCTCGGTGCTGGCCATCGGCCAGAACATGCGGGCGGCCTGGTTGGCCGGCGTCGCCGTCGATCGCACCCGCTTGCTGACCTATACGCTCAGCGGCCTGTTCGCCGGCCTGTGCGGGGCTCTGCTGGCCGGCTTTTCCGGGGGCTCCTCGCTCGACATGGGGATGGAGTACCTGCTGGCCTCCATCGCCGTGGTGGTCATCGGCGGCACCTCGGTCGCCGGCGGCAAGGCCAACGTCCCCGGAATCTGGGGTGCGTCGCTGTTTCTGTTCCTGCTGCTCACCATGCTCAACACCTTCGGCGCCGGCGCCGGGGTGCGCCTCGTCATGACGGGGCTTATCATCATCGCCGTCATCACCATGGCGGGCGGCGACAAGCCGGCCCGCTGACGGACGGAGGAAAGGAGGCCCCATCATGCCGCTCGGCCAGGAATTCGAATTCATCGACCCGCGCTTCCGCGACCTGACGGTCCCCATCGCCTGGGTCGAGCGGCTGTTCGACGGCTGCCGCTGGGCCGAAGGTCCGGTATGGTTTGCCGACGGCGGCTACGTGGTGTGGAGCGACGCCCCCAACAACCGCATGCTGCGCTGGATTCCCGAGCGCGGCGTCGACGTTTTCCGCGCCGCCTCCAACTTCGCCAACGGCAACACGCGCGATCGCGAGGGCCGGCTGGTCAGCTGCGAGCACGGCACCCGCCGGGTCACCCGCACCGAATCCGACGGCACCATCACCGTCATCGCCGAGCGCTACAAGGGCCGCCGCCTCAATTCGCCCAACGACGTCGTGGTCAAGTCCGACGGCACCGTGTGGTTCAGCGATCCCAACTACGGGATCATGAGCAACTACGAGGGCTTCAAGGCGGACATGGAGCAGGACGGTTGCTACGTCTTCAGGGCCGATCCGGCGCGCGGCACGCTCGACGTGGTGGCCGACGATTTCGTCAAACCCAACGGGCTGGCCTTCTCGCCCGACGAAAGCCTGCTCTACATCGCCGATTCCGGCGCCTCGCACGATCCCGACGGGCCGCACCACATCCGCGTCTTCAGGGTCGGCAAGACGGGCAAGCTCAGCGGCGGGCGCGTCTTCGCCGAGGTCAGCCCCGGCCTGCCCGACGGTTTCAGGCTCGATACCGACGGCAACCTGTGGACCAGCGCCGGCGACGGCGTCCACTGTTACGCGCCGGACGGCGCCCTGCTGGGCAAGATCCACATTCCCGAAACGACCGCCAACGTCGCCTTCGGCGGCCCCCGGCGCAATCGCCTGTTCATCGCCGCCACCACCTCGCTCTATGCCGTCTTCGTCGGCGTCACCGGCGCCCAGCGGCCGTAGGCGAGGCGGTCAGGGCGTGTGGAAGAGGGTGCTGGTCTCGGCCAGGCCCATCAGCACGAACTGCACGGCCAAGGCGGCGATCAGGATGCCGACGATGCGCGAGACCACGTGCACGCCGGTGATGCCCAGCACCCGCTGCACCTGTCCGGCCACCATCAGCAACCCGAAGGTAATGCCCAGGTTGGCGGTCAGCGCGCCGACCACTACGGCCATGTGAACGACGTCGCCGTGCGCCTCGGCCATCAAGAGGATGACCGCGCTGATGGCGCCGGGCCCGACGATAAGGGGCGTGGCCAGCGGAAACACCGAGATGTCGGGCCGCCCGGCCGCCTCGTGGTCTTCCTCGCGGGTGGTCGAGGTGCCGCCCGACGGGCGGGCGAACACCATGTCGACGGCGATCATGAACAGCAACAGGCCGCCGGCGATGCGCAGCGCCGGCAGCGAGATGCCGAACAGCGCCAGCACCGTCTTGCCGAACAGCACGAAGATGAGAAGCAGGACGCTGGCCACCAGGATGCCCTTGATGACGGTGGCCCGCCGCTCGGCGGCGCCATAGCCGGCGGTCAGCGCTGCGAAAGCGATGGCCACGTCGAGCGGACCGATGGTGGCGAAGAAGGTGGTGAAGGCGATCAGCGCGGTTTCGAACATGGAACACCCCGGCGGCCGGCGGCCGGCCGGTCCGAGCGGATCTTACCGGCCGGGGGCGGCGAAGGAAACCCTTCCGTCCCCGCGTGCGCGCCCGCCTACCCGCCCGGGGGGCGGGCCGGCCTGGCTGGATCGCGCGCGGTCAGCGACCGGCGGAGGGGCAACTCCACATGGAAGGTGGTGCCCTTTTCAGGGACGCTTTCGAAATGGATGGCGCCGTCAAGGGCGTCGACGATGGCCTTGGTGATGGCGAGGCCCAGCCCGGTTCCCTTCGGGCGGCTGGTGCCCTGGGCCTGGGTGAATTTCTGAAAAACGTGGGGACGGAAGTCGTCGGGGATGCCCGCGCCGCTGTCGCTGATGCTGTAGCGGACGGTATCTTGGGTGCGGCCGAGATGCGCCCGCACGGTGGCGCCGGGGGGCGAAAACTTGACGGCGTTGGACATCAGGTTGCCGAGGGCCTGGCGGAGCCGCCGGGGATCGCAGGTGATGACGGGAGACGCCTCGATGGCGGTTTCGATGGTCACCTGGCGATCGGCGGCGAAAGTCCGCAGATCCTTGCAGGTCTCGGTCAGCAGGGGGCCGGTTTCGACCGGTTCGAAGGAAAAGGCCAGCTTGCCGGCCTCAAGCTTCTGCATGTCGAGGATGTCGTCGATAAGCTGGCTCAGGACGATGGCGTTGCGATGGCCGATGGTCACCGCCTGGGTGGCCTTTTCGGGCAGGGCGCCCAGGACGCCGGCGTGCAGCATGCCGAGCGCGCCGCGGATGGAGGTCAGCGGCGTGCGCAGCTCATGCGTGACGACGGAGACGAATTCGTCCTTCACCATCATGAGCTTGGCTTGTTCCGCCGCCTCCTTCATGGCCGCTTGCAGCGCGATGCGCAGCTCCATCTCGTCGATGGTAAGGCGGGCCATGTCCTCCAGCAGCTGGTGGTGGCTCGGGGAAAGCGCGCGGGGCCGGCGGTCGATGACGCACAGCGTGCCCAGGTTGAAGCCGTCGGGCGTGCGCAGCGGGGCGCCGGCGTAGAAGCGAAACGCGGAGCTGCCGCTCACCAGGGGATTGGCCGAGAAGCGGACATCCTGGGTGGCGTCTTCGACGACCAGGACCTGGTCGGAGAGGATGGCATGGGCGCAGAAGGCGAGATCGCGGGGGACCTCGGCGAGGTCGATGCCTCGCCGCGCTTTCATCCACTGGCGGTCGCGGTCGATCAGGGAAACCGCGGCGATGGGCGCGCCCATCGTTTCGGCGACGATGCGCGTGATGCGTTCGAACGGCTCTTCGGGCGGGGTGTCCAGGATGTTGTAGGCGTGAAGCTTTTGAAGCCGGGACTCTTCGTTCCCGGGGCGTGGTGCGGTGCGCATGGCTCTACGGACGGTGCGAAACCGTCTTCCCAGTCTGCACCTCCCCCAGCGCGAGGTAATGCCATGTCGCGATTCGGGTCAATCGAAATCTGTCGGCGGCCCCGGCGGTCAGTCGTTCAGCCCAGCGAGCCGAGACGGGCCGGTTTCGTGCCGGAGGCGTGGGCGGCCTGGGCGAGAAACAGCTCGGCGGCGGCGAGCGCATCGGCCAGCGCGTTGTGGGCGCGGTAGCGCGGCAGGCCATAGCGGGCGCGCGTAGGCCCCAGGCGCAGATCGCCGTCCCCCGTCTCGCGGCCCTCGATGATGAGCGCGCGCCGCTCCAGCGCCAGGGTGCAGATGAAGGGGGCGGTCAGCGGCCGGCCGTACAGGCGCCGGCAGGCGGCGCTCAGGAACTGGCGCTCGATACGGGCGTGGTGGGCGATCGCCACCCGCCCGGCCAGGGCGGCGAGCAGGCGGGGCAGCATCTCGGCCAGGGGCGGCGCCGCCGCCAGGGCGCCGTCGAGGAGGCCGTGGATGACCGCCGTTTTGTCCGGTACCCGGCCCAGCGGGCGGACCAGGTGGTAGGCGGCCCCGGCCAGCCGGACCCGGCCTCCGGCAATCGGCACATAGCCGATGCTGAGGATTTCGTCGGTTTCGGGGTCAAGCCCGGTGGTTTCCAGGTCGATGGCCAGCAGGTCCGCCCGATCGTAGGGGGTGGCGGGGGCGGGGACGTCGTGGCCGTAGTAGTCGCGCAACGGCCCCGGCGGAGCGCGCCAGGCCAGCCAGCGGCGGCCGAGGGAAAAGGCGGAGAGGGGACGCATGCTCAAATCGCCCGGCCGGATCAGAACCGGGCCGTCTGATAGGTGTCGGCCAGCACCGCCTGGGTCGATTTGACGACCGCGAAGGCGTCCTTCAAATGGGTCCGCTCGAAGCTGGAAAGGTCGCCGGGTTCGAGGAAGTTGTTGGCCTCCTGGCCCTGGCGGATCATGCGCGCCTGATGGCGGATGCGCATCAGGCTGATGAATTCGAAGGCGTCGCGCAGGTCGGCGGCGCTGTCGGCGCTCAGCGCCCCGGCCTGATGCGCCGCCTCGAGCCGTTCGCGGGTGTTGACCGCGGGCACGCCGGCGGCCAGCGCGAAGACGCGGGCGATATCGACGATGGGGCCGATGCCGGTGTGCTTGAGGTCGAGCATGCGGTCGTGCTGGCCGCCGCGGATGAGCACGAGGTTGCGGAAGAATCCGAGCGGCGGGTGATGTTGCACGGCGTTGCTGGCCATGTAGCCCTGGAAGATGCGGTTCCGGCGCGTGTGTTCCAGGATCGTCGGCTGCAGGGCTTCCATAAGCGATGCCTCGCCGTGGACCTGCCGCAGATCGAAGAAGACGCTGGAAAACAGCAGGGCCTTCGGTTCCGGCTGCTCGATCCATTGCAGGAAGTAGCGCGTCCAGCGGGCCAGCGGCTGGCGCCATTCGTCGGTCATCGCCATCATGCCGCCCGGGCAGTAGACATAGCCGCAGGCGGCCAGCCCGTCGCAGACGAAGTGGCTGAGATCGTGGAAATAGGCGCCGTGCTTCGTGGCGTCGTAGGCATCGTCGAGCACCAGGACGTTGTCCTGGTCGGAGCGCGCGGTCTGCTCGTGGCGCCCCTGCGAGCCGGCCGCCAGCCAGGCGTATGGCACCGGCGGCGGGCCCAGCCGGCGCTCGGCCAGTTGGATGAGGCGCACGGTCGCCGCATCGGTCAGGGTCGAGACGACGTGGCCGATGTGGTGCGCCGTGGCGCCCGATTCGGCCAGGTGGAGGACCAGTTCCGGCAGGTGGGCCAGAACCCGGGCGAGGCCCTCCGGCGAGGTCTGCTTGTGGACGTCGCCGGCCAGGAAGATGGTCGAGGTGGTCTGCGTCTCGACGAGGTTGGTGGTGGTGATGCAGCCGGCGATGGCGCCGTCGCGCACCACCGGCAGATGGTGGACGTTGTTGCGGGCCATGGTCAGCAGGGCGTCGAAGCCGTAGTCGTCGGCCCCGATGCAGATGGGATCGCGCGTCATCACGCGCCTCAGCGGGGTGTCGGCGTCGAGGCCCTCGGCGGCCACCCGGATGCGCAGGTCGCGATCGGTGAAGATGCCGTCGAGCCGGCCCTCCTCGGTGACCAACAGGCAGGAAACCCGCTCGTCGCGCATCCGGATCGCCGCTTCGCGGACCGAGGCCGTGGGGCCGATGGTGACCGGCGGGCGGGACAGCATGTCGCCGACCCTGACGCCGAGCAGGTTGATTTCCCGCCGGCTGTCGGAAAGGTCCAGCGAAGCCTTCAGGCGGCCGCCGCCCATCGGCGCGAAATAGTAGTCGACTTGGCGGTGGGTCTGGCGCAGGCGCTCGAAGGCCGCGGCCGGCAGCAGATAGAGCAGGCTGTCCTCGATGGCGACGCTGCGGTTGATGGCGGTGCCGCCACGCAGCAGGCTGCGCACGCCGCAGAAATCGCCCTCGCCGAGGCGGGCCAGAAGCTGGCCGTCGGCGTCGTGGGTTTCGATGGCGCCCGAGCGGACGATGTGGAGGAACTCTACCTTGTCGCCAGGTTCGATCAGGCGGTTGCCCTTGCGGGCGTAGCGGATATCGATGGTCCGCACGACGTCGTGCAGCTTGGCGGCGGGCAGCAGGTCGAACGGGTGGTGGGCGGCGAGGAAGTCGCGGATCTCGGCGAGTTCGGCGTCCATGGCGTCGTCCCCTGCGTTACCGATCGGCGGTCATGCCGGCTGCACGGCGCCCAGCGCACGCAACTCGGCGACCACCGCCGGGCCGTCGATCTGCTGTTCGAACTCATGGGCCAGTCCGACCATCAGGAATTGAACGCCGGCCACCGCCGCCGGCTTGTCCGGCTTGCGCAGGCGTTCGTGAATCGGCAGGGCGTCGAAAATCCGCCCGCCCGCCGTTTCGGCGATCTCGCGGATCGCCTTCGCCGGCGCCGCCTGGTGCTCCTGCAGGCGAACGCGCAGGGCCTCGGTGTCGGCCGCCCAGCCGTGCGGCCGGTTGGCGGGCGCCGGCTGAGCGGCCAGGATGTCGCCGTGCAGGCGGAGGAGGCCGCGGGCCAGTTCCTCCGGGTGGTTTTCGGCGAGCGGCCGCAGATGGGCCTCTGCTACCAACACGAGATCGGCAAGCACGGCGGCATAGCCTTCCCAGATGGCGGCATCGTAGGCGTCGGCGAACATCTTTTCCCTGATCAGCTCGTAGATCGGCAGGCTCGTCTTGACCAGACAATAACCGACGATTGTTTTCTGGCTGACCAGGGAAGCGTTACGGTCGAGGAAGGCCGCCAGCGAAGCTGCGGACGCCACCTTTTTTACACGTTTCTGCCGAAGCAACCCCTTGAACATGCTTTTCTTTACCTCATGTACAACCGGCACACCCGTGGCGGTTGACGGATATTGCATGTGAAATATGATAATGATAGTCTCTAATGCAAATAACTATAATTACCGACAATGGGGCAACTTCACGAGGCGGGGCAACCGCTAACTTCCGCTTCAGTCGACGGCACGGCCACGAATGATTATGCCGCCGTCGACGGGGGATCTGTAGCTGGAATTTCCAGGAAAGCTATACAACCACAGATACATGGAGCAGGCGGTATGACAGACGCAAGTCAGATCAGTCCAGAGAAGCGTGCGGAGCACTGGAGGCGAACGTCGCGGCTGATGTGGAACCTGATGTTTTGGTGGTTCGTTTTCAGTTTCGGCGTTCACATTTTTGCCGTTCAGCTGAACGGGATCACCTTTTTGGGCTTTCCCCTGGGCTTCTACATGGCCGCGCAGGGTTCGTTGATCGCGTTCGTCGTCCTCTGTTTCTGGAACGCCAAGTCCCAGAACCGGTTGGACGAGGAATACGGCGTGGCCGAGGATTGAGGGGGGCAGCACCGTGGCTATCAGCTCTACGATTGACAGTAAGAAGGGCGGGTTTCTCGGGAACCTGGGGAAAATCTACGGCGGCTACGCGGGGGCCTTCATCGGCTTTACCCTCGTTCTGGCCGTCCTCGAACAGATGGGACTGGGTAGCAAGATCATCGGCTACGCCTTCATGTTCCTGACCATCGCGGTGTACGCCTACATCGGCTTCCTGTCGCGGACGATGGAACTGTCGGAGTACTACGTGGCAGGGCGCGCCGTTCCCGCCCTTTACAACGGCATGGCGACCGGCGCCGACTGGATGAGCGCGGCATCATTCATCTCGATGGCCGGCGGCCTTTACCTCGGCGGGTACAGCGGTCTCGGCTACGTCCTCGGGTGGACGGGCGGCTACGTTCTGGTGGCCGTTCTGCTCGCCCCCTATCTGCGCAAGTTCGGACAGTTCACCGTGCCGGACTTCCTGGGCGTGCGTTACGAAGGCAACACGGCCCGCTTCATCGGCGTCGTCGTGCTGTTCTCGGCGTCGTTCACCTACATCGTCGCCCAAACCTACGGCATCGGCATCATCACCTCGCGGTTCCTGGGCATTCCCTTCGAGATCGCCATCTTCGCCGGCCTCCTCGGCATCCTGGTGTGCTCGATGCTGGGCGGCATGCGGGCGGTGACCTGGACCCAGGTGGCCCAGTACATCATTCTCATCATTGCCTATCTGGTGCCGGTGGTCTGGCTGTCGACCAAGCTCTACGGCATTCCGATACCGGAACTGACCTATGGCCAGGCACTGACCCAGATTGCCGAGCTCGAGAAGCAACTGGGCATCGTCAAGCCGCACGCCGCCGCCTTTGTCGACGCGGCGGGGCAGTTCAGCTGGAGCGAGTTCAACAACTTCTGGTCGCTGGTCCTCTGCCTGATGGTCGGCACCGCCTCGCTGCCGCACATCCTGATGCGCTACTTCACCACGCCCAACGTGCGCGAAGCGCGCCTGTCGGTGGCCTGGAGCATCTTCTTCATCTTCCTGCTGTACTTCACGGCGCCGGCCTATGCGGCGTTCGCCAAGCTGGAAGTCTACTCCAACGTCATCGGGCAGCCCATCGCCAGCCTGCCGGCCTGGGTGCAGAACTGGTCGCAGGTCGGTGGCCTGTTGACGTTGAAGGACGCCAACGCCGACGGCATCCTCCAGCTTCAGGAATTGGTCATCAACCAGGACATCATCGTCCTCTCGATGCCCGAAATCGCCGGTCTGCCCTACGTGATCTCGGGGCTGGTGGCGGCGGGCGGCCTCGCCGCCGCGTTGTCCACCGCCGACGGTCTGCTGCTGGCCATCGCCAACGCGCTCAGCCATGACATCTATTACAAGATGCTCAATCCGAAGGCGAGCACGGCCCGCCGTCTGATCGTCGCCCGCGTGCTGCTTGTCGGCGTCGCCCTCCTGGCGGCGGCCGTGGCCGGCACCCGGCCGTCCGGCATCATCCAGATGGTGGCCTGGGCGTTCTCGCTGGCGGCGGCGGGGCTGTTCGCTCCGCTGGTGCTGGGGATCTGGTGGAAACGGACGTCCTCGACCGGCGCCATCCTCGGCATGCTGTCCGGCTTCGGCGTCTGCCTCTACTACCTCATCGCCACGCGGTACTTCGACATGCCCCTGTGGTTCGGCATCCGCAACATCTCGAGCGCGTTGTTCGGTTTGCCGGTGGCGTTCATCGTGACCTGGCTGGTCAGCCTGGTCACCCCGGCGCCGTCCCGCCAGATGCAGGAGTTCGTCGATTCGATCCGCACCCCACGCGGCGACGTCGCATGGGCTGGCAAAGTGCACGAATGATTGTGCTAAACTGGTAATCCCTGGGGGCGGAGCCTTCGCGGGCTCCGCCCCTTCCTTCGCAAGCAGGAATGGGCGTTTCATGTCGGGTCAGGACATCTGGTGGACGTACTGGTACTTCCACCTGCCGAACTACGTTTTTTCGGTTCTCTTTTACACGCTTTTCGGGCGCTTTCTCCTCGGCCTCTTCCTGCCGGCCAATTCGCCCAACTACATCTACCGCTGGTTTTGCCGACTGACCGGCTGGTTCATGCGGCCGGTCGACTTCATCACCCCGCGCGCCATACCCCGTGGGTTGCTGGCGCCGGTGGCGGCATTCTGGGTGGTGGCGTTGCGCATCGTCTTCTTCATGCTGATGTTCGCGGCCGGGCTGACGCCGCGAATGGCCGGCGCCTTCTGATCGCGGCCGCCCCATGATCAGCCGTCAATTCCTGTTCGTCCTCGTCATCGGCCTGTGCATCGTGAACGGCCTGTTCTCGCCTTACCTGCAGGTTGCGGTGCCGGTCACCACGGTGCTGCTGCCGGAATTGTTCCCGAAGACCGTCCACTGGGTTTTGATGTTCTCCTCGATCCTGGTGTCGACGGCGACGCTGCTGGGTTCCGGGGTGCCGGCCGCCCTCTGGGAAAGGCTCGCCGAGGGCGATGTCCAAAGCCGGGTTTCGATGTGGATCTGGCTGGCCGGCGCGGCGCTGCTGACCTTTCCCGCGGCGCAGGTTTTCCTGCGCCCCTAGCGGCGCTTCCCGGCCGATTTTTCCAGGGGCCGGGGCCGATCCCCGTTTGACGTGGCCGGCCGGAGCGCTAATATCCGCCCGTCTCCAAGCCGGTGGCGCCCGCTGCCGCCGGCCGCCGCCCATCCCCACGAGGACCGCTCCGCATGACCCGCCTCCAGGCCAACATGGTGCTGCTTGTCACCGCCGTCGTCTGGGGGACGACGTTCGCCGTCCAGCAACTGGCGATGGCGCACATCGGGCCGATGATCTACACCGGCGCCCGTTTCCTGCTGGGCGCGCTGATGGTCCTGCCGTTGGCCCTGGTCCAGGGCCGGCGGCTGAAACGCGCCGCGGATTGGCGGCTGGCGCCGTCCGACCGCCTCGGGCTCCTCGTCCTCGGGGTCTGCCTTTTCGTGGGCGCCCTGCTTCAGCAGATCGGCATCACCTATACCACGGTTTCGAACGCCGGCTTCCTGACGGCCCTCTACGTTCCGCTGACGCCGTTGATGGCGCTCGTCTTCCTGCGCCAGGTGCCGCATTGGGTGGTCTGGCCCGCCGCCGCTGGCTGCACGATGGGCGCCTACATCCTGGCGGGCGGCGACATCACGGCGATAGGAACAGGCGACCTGTGGGTGATCGCCGGGGCCTTCTTCTGGGCCATCCACGTGCTGCTGGTCGGCGCCCTGGCCCGGCGCACCGGCGCGCCCTTCGTCGTCGCCTGCGCCCAGTTTTTCGTCTGCGCCGCCCTCGGCCTCGTCTGGGGCGCGGCCAGCGAGCCGGCAAGCCTGACAGCCCTGATCGCCGCCGCCCCCTACATCGCCTATGGCGGGGTGATGTCGGTCGGCATCGGCTTCACCCTTCAGGTGGTCGGCCAGGCGCACACGCCGGCGCCGGACGCCGCCATCATCCTGTCGTCGGAGACGGTGTTCGCGGCGCTGACCGGCATGGCCTTCCTGGGCGAGCGGCTGGGCGCCCTCGAACTGTTCGGTTGCGCATTGATTCTGGCCGGCGTCCTGATGGTGGAACTGCTGCCGGCCCGCCTTCCTTCCCGTCGCCCCGGGCAGGCTTCCGTCGGGCATTGACATGCTCTTTTCGAAGGAGGATGGTCGGCCCCCACGGCCTCGCAGAAAAGCCGACGGAGAGAACGTGATGACAGTGAATTCCGCCCCCATTTCCAGTGTGCTCGTCATCGGTTTCGGGGTGTTGGGGCGAGGGATCGCCCGCCTGTTCGCCGGGGCCGGCATGTCCGTTTCGGCCTTCGACCCGCACGTCAAGGACGACGGCGCCCTTCCGGCCGGCATCCGCCTGGTGCGCGCGCTTCCCAAGGAGGCTCCGGATCTGGTGGTGGAGGCCATCGTCGAGGTGCTCGACGCCAAGATCGCCGTCTTCAGGGACCTCGAGGCGGCCTACGGCGCGGGGCCGATCATCGCCAGCAACACGTCGGGCCTGCCGCTCCAGGAGATGGCCGACGCGCTCAAGCATCCCGAGCGCTTCATCGGCATGCACTTCTTCACGCCGGCCGACGTCACGCCGCTGGTCGAGGTGGTGCGCGTGGCCGAGACCGGGGACGAGGTGATCGAGCGGGCGGTCGGCGCCCTGGAAGCCGCCGGGCGCGAGGCCATCGTGCTTTCGAAGCCGGTCATCGGCTATCTGTGGAATCGCCTGCAGCACGCCATGCTGCACGAGGCCTATCACCTGGTCGAGAACGGCATCGTCAAGCCCGAGGACATCGACAAGGTGGCCAAGAAGCTGCTGGGGCCGCGCTTCTGCGTGACCGGCCTGCTGGAGGGCAAGGACATCTTCAATCTGGAGCCGCACATCCTGGCCCAGAAGTCCATCGTGCCGCACCTCAACCTCGCCAAGTCGCCCTGCGCCATTCTGGAACGCAAGTTGGAGCGCAAGGAATTCGGCATCCGCACCGGCAAGGGCTTCTACGACTGGCAGGGCCGGGACGCCGCCGAGGTGGCCGCCGCCGCCGGGCGCAAGCTTAGGCGCCTGGGCGAGTTCCTGGAGAACGACCTGGAAAAGGGCGAACCCGACCTCTCGCCGATGGCCTCGCTGCCGTTGGATTGACCGGCCGGCGGCTTTCCGCCGGAATCGAATGGGATCACAGCCATGAATCATGTTTTCCACCGCTATCCCAAGCACGACCTTCCGTTCGCCGTCGGCGGCGAAGGGCCGTACCTGATCGACGCCCAGGGCAGGCGCTACATCGACGCCAGCGGCGGCGCCGCGGTGTCGTGCCTGGGCCACGGCCATCCCAAGGTGATCGCCGCCATCAAGGACCAGGTCGACCGTCTGGCCTACGCCCACACCTCGTTCTTCACCACCGAGGCGACGGAGCGGCTGGCCGACATGTTGATCGAGGCGGCGCCCAAGGGCATCGAGCGGGTCTATTACGTCTCGGGCGGCTCCGAGGCGGTGGAAACGGCGCTGAAGCTGGCCCGCCAGTATTTCCTGGAAATCGGCCAGCCGCAGCGGCGCTATTTCGTCGGCCGGCTGCAGAGCTACCACGGCAACACCCTGGGCGCCCTGGCGGTGGGCGGCAACATGTGGCGGCGCAAGCAGTTCGAACCGATCCTCATCGAAGGCCACCATATTTCGCCGTGCTATGCCTATCGCGGCCGGCGGGACGACGAGAGCGAGGCGGAATACGGTCTCAGGGTGGCCAACGAGCTGGAGGCCAAGATCCTCGAACTCGGCAAGGATGCCGTGATCGGTTTCATCGCCGAGCCGGTGGTCGGCGCCACCATGGGCAGCGTCCCGTCCGTTCCCGGCTATTTCAAGCGCATCCGCGAGATCTGCGACAAGTACGGGGTCCTGCTGATCCTCGACGAGGTGATGTGCGGCATGGGCCGCACCGGCACGCTGTTCGCCTGCGAGCAGGACGGCATCGCCCCCGACATCGTCGCCATCGCCAAGGGCCTGGGCGCCGGCTACCAGCCGATCGGCGCCACCCTGGCCTCACGGCAGGTCTTCGAGGCCATCGTCAACGGCTCGGGCTTCTTCCAGCACGGCTTCACCTACGTCGGCCACGCCACCGCCTGCGCGGCGGCGCTGGCGGTGCAGACGGCGATCCGCGAGGACAACCTGCTGGCCAACGTCAAGGCCCGCGGCGCCGAGCTCGACCAGGGCCTCAACGAGCGTTTCGGCAACCATCCGTACGTCGGCGACATCCGCGGACGCGGGCTCTTCCAGTCGATCGAGATGGTCGCCGACCGCGCGAGCAAGAAGCCCTTCGATCCGGCGCTCAAGATCAACGCCAGGATCAAGAAGGCGGCGATGGCCAACGGCCTGTGCTGCTATCCGATGGGGGGCTGCATCGACGGCCAGTACGGCGACCACGTGCTGCTGGCGCCGCCCTACATCATCGACAGCGAGGTGGTTGGGCAGATCGTCGAGCGGCTGGCCCGCGCCGTCGATTCCGCGCTCAAGGAAGCCGGCGTCGCCTGACCGTCAGCCGCCGGGCCCCAGCGCCCGGTCCAGGTTGAAGGCGGCGCTGATGAGGGCCAGGTGGGTGAAGGCCTGCGGGAAATTGCCCAGGGCCTCGCCGCGATGGCCGGTCTCCTCGGCGTAGAGCCCGACGTGGTTGGTGAAACCCAGCATGCGTTCGAACATCAGGCGGGCGTCGTCCAACCGCTCGCGCCGGAAGCGGCCGGCCCGGGTCAACGCTTCGACCAGCCAGAAGGTGCAGATGTTGAAGGTGCCCTCGTCGCCGGGCAGGCCGTCGATGCCCCCCGTGACGTTGTAGCGATAGACCAGGCTGTTTGACAGCAGCCCGCCCTTCTCGGGCGGCTCAAGGACGGCGTCCAGCGTCTTCAGCATCCGGGGGTCGGTGGGCGACAGGAAGAACACCAGGGGCATCATCAGGTTGGCGGCATCGAGCGCCGTGCTGCCGTAGTGCTGGACGAAGGCCTGGCGGTCGCGGTTCCAGCCCTTGCTCATGATGTCCTGGTAGATCTCGTCGCGCACCTTGAGCCAGCGCTCGCGCGGGGCCGGGAACGAGCGCTTGTCGGCCAGGCGCAGGCCGCGGTCCAGGGCCACCCAGCACATCAGCTTGGAATAGACGAAATCCCGTGCGCCGCCGCGCACTTCCCAGATGCCGTCGTCCTGGCGGCGCCAGTTCTCGCACACCCAGTCGATCAGGGGGCCGAGGACCTTCCAGAAATCGTAGGAGATGGGCGTTCCGTACTTGTTGAACAGATAGACCGCGTCCATCAGTTCGCCGTAGATGTCGAGCTGAAGCTGGTTATAGGCATCGTTTCCGACGCGGACGGGTTTCGAGCCGCAGTAGCCGTCGAGGTGGGCCAGCGTTTCCTCGTTCAGGGCGGCGCGCCCGTCGATCCCGTACATGATCTGCAGCGGCCCGTTTTCGGTGGCCATCTTGTTCAGGCAGTAGCGTTGCAGGAAGTTCATGAACTGCTCGGCCTCGCCGGTGAACCCGAGGCGCAGAAACGCGTAGATGGTGAAGGCCGAGTCGCGGATCCAGGTGAACCGATAATCCCAGTTGCGCTGTCCCAGGATGCCTTCCGGCAGGCTGCTGGTCGGCGCGGCGACGATGGCGCCCGTCGGCTCGTAGGTCAGCAGTTTCAGCGCCAGGGCGGACCGGTAAACCATCTCGCGCCAGCGGCCCCGGTACTGGCACTTGGAAATCCACGACCGCCAGTAGTTGACGGTGTGACGAAACAGCTCCTCGGCCTCTTCGTTGGACAGCGACATGTCGGAAACGTTGTCGGGACGCAGGTCGGAAAGCGCGAAGGCGGCGGTTTCGCCTTCGGCCAGGTCGATGTCGGCAACGACCGCGCTTCCCTCCGCTTTCAGCGCCACTTCGGTATCGAGACCGAGCGTGAGGTTCTTCGACCGGAAGACGGCGCCGTCTTCATTGAAATCGATGACGTGATCGTCGCGGGCGAAGTTGAAGGCGGGCCGGCATTCCATCCTCAGCCGGATGCGGCCGCGCACGGCCGTGACGCGGCGAATCAGCCGTTGGTGCCGGTACTTGTCGCCCAGCCCGGGGGCACCGGAGATCGGCATGAAATCCACCATTTCGGCGGCGCCTTCGGCAAACAGGAATCGCGTCACCAGGACATTGGTGTCCGGCCAATAGAACTGCTTGCAGGTGACGCCATGGTTGATGGGCGAGATGCGGAAGTAGCCGCCTTTCTCGTCGTCGAGCAGACTGCCGAATACCGCAGGCGAATCGAATCGCGGGATGCACATCCAGTCGATGGTGCCATCGATGGCGACCAGCGCGACGCTGTGCATGTTGCCGATCATCGCGTGGTTCTCTATGGGCGTGTATGCCATGGGCGGGGTCCTTTCTTCAGCGGCCGGAACGCTCAGCCGTTGTCGATGAAGCCGGGATAGAGGGTCATTCCGCCGTCGACATAGAGGGTGGCTCCGGTGACGTAGTCGGACTCGTCGGACGCCAGCCACACCGCGGCCTTGCCGATGTCGTCCGGCTCGCCGAGGCGGCCGTAGGGGGCGAGGGCAAGCAGCCGCGCCATGGCCTCGGGGGTTTCCCAGGCCGCGCGGTTGATGGCGGTCTTGATGGCGCCGGGCGAGATGGCATTGACCCGGACCCGATGGAACGCCAGTTCCTGGGCGACGCTTTTCATCATCATGTTGAGGCCGCCCTTGGACGCGGCATAGTTGACGTGGCCGGCCCACGGGATGACGTCGTGAACCGACGAGATGCAGATGATCTTGCCGGCCGCCGTCGACACCTCGGGGCGGGCGCCCTGCTTGAGGAAAAGGCGGGCCGCCTCGCGGGCGCACAGAAATTGGCCGGTAAGGTTGACGCCGATGACGGTGTCCCAGTCCGCGAGCGTCATGTCGACCAGGGCGGCGTCGCGCTGCACGCCGGCATTGCCGACCAGGATGTCGAGGCCGCCCCAGGCGTCGACGGCGGCGGCGAACAGCGATCGCACCTGGTCCTCGCGGCTGACGTCGGCCCGTACGGCCAGCGCCTTGCCGCCCGCCGCGGCGATGTCTCCGACGACTTGGCCGGCCCGCTCCTCGCCGCCGATGAAATTGACGATCACCCTGGCGCCGGCCGCGGCCAGGGCGCGGGCGACGGCGGCACCGATTCCGGAACTGGCGCCGGTGACGATGGCCCGCTGTCCGTCGAGGAGCCGTTCCGCTGAAGCCGTCATGCCAGACCCTTCCCGCTGTTGGTGTGGCGCTCCCCATGGTTGATTTAGGGTCGGAAAGGCCCCGTGCCAGGGCAAAAATGGCTAAAACGGGCCGAAAAGGCCGCCGATCGGTCTATCGGGCGGCACCGGATGCCGGCCCGTCCGGGTTGTCGACGAACGACGACCAGGCGAACCAGAAGGCCACGTGGCCGGCCATACGGGCCAGTCCGACGCCGCCGGGGCCGACAAGGGCGTCTTCCGTCACCCGCCATTCGGCGCCGTCGGCGGCCAGGCGGTCGGGCGCCGGGCCGGGCGCGAAGGTCCGGCCGTCGCGGCGATAGGCGCGCACGGTGCCGGTGATCGCGTTGCCGATCAGCACGACGTCGGTGAAGCCGACGCGGTCGTTGATTACCGGCCGGCTCCGGAATTCCTCCAGCGGCCAGGCCTTGGCGCCGCCGGCCGTGCGGATGCCGAAGACCCTGTCTTTCGGCGCGTGCGTCGCATCCGGCGCCAGGGCGGGGAACATCAGGTCGGGGCTGTTGAAATAGTGGCCGTAAGGGGCGTCGGGGGTGTAGTCGCGCACGTGGCCGGTGTCCAGCGACAGTACCCGGGTGCCCGGATGGCCGGCCAGCCAGTCGCGCCAACTGGTGATGACGACGGGCAGCATCTTGAGGGCGATACCCGAACCGGCCAGCGGCCCCGACACCGGGCGGCCGGTGAACTGGTTCCACAGGCTGTCGGTGGCGAGGTCGTACATCAGTTTGTTGGAGCGGTAGAGCAGGCCCGAGGAGCCGAACGTCAGCGGCTTGTCCCGGCCGTTGACCCGGCCATCGAACAGGATGCCGGAACCGCACAGCGTACAATAGGCCAGCGACACCGGCACGCCGCCGACGACGTCGTTCAGCATCTCGTGCCAGTCGAGGATGCGCAGCGGATAGGCCCGGGCGTCGCCGTCGATCTCGACGCCGAATACCGCCTCGCCGGGGGTCAAGTATGCCGCCTCGCCGGGGCCGACGAGCTTGGGGTTTGTCAGGGCGGGGATGCCGTCGGCCGCCGCGACGCCGCCCCAGACCACCTCCTCCAGGCGGATCTCGGCCGTCGGCGTCAACGGCAGGAAGCGGGAGAAGTCGGGATCGATGGTCAGAAGAAGGTCGAGTTTGAGGCGCCGGAAACTGGGGTGGGGAACGATTTCGGGATGCATTTCCTGCCACAGCATCCAGTCGAACCAGCTTCGCGCGCCCGTCTCGCCGGTGATCGCCGCCAGGGCGTCAGCGATGGGCTGGGCCGCCGGGCGGTTGTAGCGGAGGGCCAGGATAAGGGCGGCGGCAACGCCGGCGTCGTCCTGCCGGCGCAGGTCGGCCAGGGCGGGCATCAGGGTATCGGCAGGAAGGCCGAGCAGGTGGCCCAGCACCACCGTCCGGCTCTGCTCATAGATGGCGTCATCGGAGGCCGCACGGGCCGGGCCCGTCGTCGCCATCGCCAGCAGCGTCATCACGGCTCCGATCCTCCACCGTCGCCCGATCATGGCTTTCGTCCTCTCGGTCGCTGGAGGACAGGTGGGCATCGTCGAGGGGTTGGGAAGGACGCCTCGCGGCCTTGTGAGCAGGCGTGAAGATCAGGCGTCAGCCCCAGGGGCCGGTCCGCCGGCCGAGCCGCTCCCAGGGACCGCGCCGTCTCCGGACCACAGGCTCGACGTTCACCCCCAGGCCGCCGGCCATCTCGCGCAGCCGCCGGACGCGATTGGCGGTGCTGGGATGGGTGGAAAACAGGCTGTCGCCATGGCCGCCCGACAGCGGGTTGACGATGAACATGTGGGCCGTCGCCGGATTGCGCTCGGCGGTGTGGTTGGGGCTGCCCCGGACAGTCTCCTCCAGGTGCTGGAGGGCCGAGGCCAGCCACAACGGCTGGCCGCTGATCTCGGCGCCGGCGCGGTCGGCCTCGTACTCGCGGGAGCGCGAGATGGCCATCTGCACCAGCATGGCGGCCAGCGGCGCGACGATGACCACCAGCAGCACGCCGACGATGCCCAGCGGATTGTTGCGGCTGTCGCGGCTGCCGCCGAAGAAGAAGGCGAACTGCGCCAGCATGCCGATGGCGCCGGCCAGCGTGGCGGTGACCGTCATGATCAGGGTGTCGCGGTTGCGCACGTGGGCCAGTTCGTGGGCCATGACGCCGGCCACTTCCTCGCGGCTCATGCGGGCCAGCAGGCCGGTGGTCGCCGCCACCGCCGCGTTGGCCGGATTGCGGCCGGTGGCGAAGGCGTTCGGCTGGTCGTTGTCGATGACATAGACCTTGGGCATCGGCAATCCGGCGCGGCGCGACAGGTCGGCCACCGTATCGTAAAACGCCGGCGCCTCGTTGCGGCTGACCTGGCGGGCGCCGTACATGCGGAGCACCATCTTGTCGGAATTCCAGTAGGCGAAGGCGTTCATGCCCAACGCCAGCAGGAAGGCGAACGCCATGCCGGTCTCGCCGCCGATCAGATAGCCGGCGCCCACGAACAGGCCGGTCATCCCGGCCAGCAGGATGGCGGTCTTCGCGTAGTTCATCGTCGCCTCATACCCGTGTGGTCTGTCCGCTATAGAGATATCCCGACGGGCCGGCCGCGCAATCCCCCCGGGCCGCGACGCCGGTCGCGGCCGGTCGATGCAGGAAAGGAAGACGGGGGCCGTCGCCTCAGTTGAGGGTTGCCGTGCGGCGGAGATAGCTCTTGAGAGCGGTCAACTGCTGGCCGTCGAGGCGCACCGCGAAGACGGCCGGCGGATCGAGCGGGTTGACGTGTTTGCCGTCGACCAGCATCTCGTAATAGAGATGGTGCCCGGTGGCCACGCCGGTGCGTCCGACATAGCCGATGACCTGGCCCTGCTTGACCTTCTTGCCGGCGTACAGGCCGCGGGCGAAGCCCGACAGGTGGGAGTAGGTGGTTTCGACGTTGGCCCGGTGACGGACGCGGATGATCTTGCCGTAGTTTCCCCGCCAGCCGACATCGACGACGACGCCCTCGGCGCTTGCCGCGACGGGCGTTCCCTTGGGCGCCCGGAAGTCGACGCCGTTGTGGAATCGCCGGTCCTTGAACACCGGATGAACGCGCCATCCGAAAGGCGAGGTCACTTCCGCCCGCTTCAACGGCAGCACGAAGTCGATGACCGCCTCGCCGGGGGCCGGCTGAACGAAGGCGGTGGCCGTGTCGTCGTCGAGCCGGTAGCGATAGATCCGATGCACCTTCTGGCCGTCGTCGACTTCGATGTAGCGGAGTTCGTCGACCTCGCCGGAAGTGTCGGCCGACTGGGCCTGGTAAACCACCCGGAAACGCGCCGATGACGAGGGCGGGGCGGGCATATCGGGATCGTTCGTCAAGGCGAGCAGCGTCTCGTCGACGAGCGGAAGCGGCAGGTTGGCGGCGAGCAGCGAACTGTGGAGGCTCGCCCCGACCATGCCCGAAACCTGGCGGATGGACGTCTGACCCGTCGTCGAGGTGCCGGCTCGGCGTTCGGGCGCCGGCCCGGGGACATAGACGGTGAGATCCTCGGCGGCACCCGTTTCGATATGCAAGGAGCTGATGACGGCCTGCCGGCCCTGGGTTTGCAGGACCACCCGGACGGCGGCCCCCGGTTGCAGGTCCATGGGGTCGAACAGATCGCCGAGCGCGGTCAGGGCCGCCGCCTTGCTGGCCGCGCCGACACCGGCCTGCTCGAGCATGGAGGCAAGGCTGTCGCCCTCGCCGACGGTCAGGTTTACCGCACGTACGTCGTCGGTGGCCGACGGCGCATGGGCCAACAGCTGCTTTGCGGAGGGTTGCGACAGGGGGGCGGTGGACGGAAGCGGAGGGGAAAAATCGGGTTCACCGGCCTGGACGGCACCGATCGCCGCGATCGACGCGAGCCCCACGAGGAGGAGGCCTTTCACGCTTCGCCAGCGCGGGGCGTCGATGCCTGTGAATTTCACGCGGTTCCCCCGCCTCGCTTCTTGATGCACCTGATGCTTGATACCCGATGCCGGCGGCCGGCACAACCGTCAATCCTGCCGTTGCGAATCGCTCGCGGCCGGACCCAAAACGCGCCAGACGGGTAAAAGGTTCCCGAAGAAAAGGGCGGCGGCTAGGACCCCACCTTAAGGGTCGCAACCAGGCCGCGCAGGGCGGCGATGACGCTCAGGGGCGTGATGCGCCCGGTACGCGGGTTTTCGGCGGACGGCACGTTCTCGATGGTCATGGTGAAGCGTGCGCTGTCGGCGTCGACCTCGATGGTGTGGGTGTTGCGGCTGACCCCGGGATCGGCCCAGATTTCAAGGCGGGTGCGGTCCGCGCCGATGCCGGCCAGGCCCAGGGCGGCGGCGACGTTGACGTTGGCGGGAAATCCCTTCGCCCCCTCGCGGGCCGTGCCCGCGAACACCCGCAGCGGCGCCGTCAGTCCGTCGAGCGAGATGCCGTGCTCCGCCAGGTAGGGGGCGCCGGCGAGCCCGGCCGGCGGCTTGCGGGTGACCATGGTGATCGCGTGGATGGTGCCTTCCGCCGCCGCCCGCACGGCGTCGAGGCCCAGCAGCGCCCCGGTCGGCACGACGATGCGGGCGCCGCTTTCCGTTGCCGCCTCGATGAGGTCGGGGCGCGACAGCAGGGCGCCGACGCTGGCCGGCACCAGGATGCAACCGGCCCGGATGGCCGCCTCGGCGATCTCGGCGAAGACGGCCGCCGGCGCGCATTCGACGATCACATCGGCGCGCTCCGCCAGATCGGCCGGCGCCACCACCGGAACGGTGCGGCGGAAACCGGTCATGCGGATGGCGGCCCGGGCGGCGTCCCGTGCCGATACGGCGGCCAGCGACAGCCCCGGGATGCCCTCGTCAAGCCGCCGGGCCACCGCCAGGCCGATGGCGCCAAGCCCGCCGATGGCGACGGTCAGGGGAGGGCGGGGTGTTCGCGCCATGAGGCTTCTCCGTGGGGTCTCGGTTGGGAAGGGGCGCTCATCCTAGCGCAAAACTCTCCCCGCGCCATACCCGGGGTCCGGTGGCGGTTCCCGCGCGCAAAGGGTGGTTCCCCCACTGGTCAAGGCGATTGCTTTGGGATAGGGTCCCGGCCGTGTCACGCTATGCCACCCTTGCTGCGCCGTTCCTGCGCCTGCTCGATGCCGAAACCGGGCATCGGCTGGCCATCCGCGCGCTGAGTTGCGGGCTGGTGCCGGCGGCGCCGGCCTTCGACGATGCCGTGTTGCGCCAATCGCTGTGGGGCCTCGACTTCGCCAACCCGCTGGGCTCGGCGGCCGGCTTCGACAAGAACGCCGAGGCGGTGGCGGCGACCCTGGCGTTGGGCTTCGGCTTCGCCGAGGTGGGCACGGTGACGCCGCGCCCGCAGCCCGGTAACCCCAAGCCCCGCCTGTTCCGCCTGGTCGAGGACGAGGCGGTGATCAACCGCATGGGCTTCAACAACCAGGGGCTGGAGGCGGTGCTGGGCCGCCTCAAGGCCGGCCGGCCGGCCGGCATCGTGGCGGTCAACCTGGGCCGCAACAAGGACAGCACCGACGCTGTCGCCGATTATGTCGAGGGGGTGCGCCGGGCCGCGCCGCTGGCCTCCTTCCTGGTCATCAACGTGTCCTCGCCCAACACCCCCGGCCTGCGCAGCCTGCAACGCCGCCAGGATCTTGCCGATCTGCTGGGTGCCGCGCGGGCGGCGCGCGACGAGGGGGTGGGCCGCCGGCCGCCGCTCCTGGTCAAGATCGCGCCCGACCTGACCGAGGACGAACTGGCCGACATCGCCGCCGTCGCGCTCGATACGGGTATCGACGGCATCGTCGCCACCAACACGACCATCGGCCGCCCGGCCTCGCTCAAAGGCTCCTACGCCGGCGAGACGGGCGGGCTCAGCGGCCGGCCGCTGTTTTCGCTTTCCACGCAGGTCCTGGGGACCGTCTATCGGCTGACCGGCGGCCGGCTGCCCCTCATCGGCGTCGGCGGCGTCGCCACCGGGGCCGACGCCTACGCCAAGATCCGTGCCGGCGCCTCGCTGGTGCAGTTCTATACCGCGATGGTCTATGGCGGCCCCGGCATCGTCGATACCATCCGCCGCGACCTGGCCGCCCTCATCCGGCGGGACGGCTTCGGCGGCGTCGCCGAGGCCATCGGCGCCGACCACCGCTGACGCCTTCCCTCAGTCGTCCTCGCCGCTGCCGGCCTTGCCGCCGGATGCCGCCGAACCGCCGCCCGTCCAGCGGCGGCTGCCGAACAGCTTGAGCGCCAGCGGGGCCAGCACCAGAAGGAAACCTAGCCGCACCAGGTGATGGGTGGCGACAAAGGCCGGGTCGATGTGCAATGCCACCGTGATGACGTTCATTTCGGCGACCCCGCCGGGCGCGAAGGCCAGGATCAACGCCTCGAAGGACAGCCCGGTGAGGCCGTGCAGGACTGCGGCCATCAAGACGGCCACGGCGATCATCAAAAGCGCCATGATCGTCGCCGTGCGCATCACCGAGGCGATCTCGCGCAGCCGCGTGCCGAGAAAGCGGCAGCCGACATTGGCCCCGATGACCACCTGGGCCAGGGCCACCATTTCGCCGGACGGCCGGGCGTCCGACAGGCCGACGGCATGCATCAGCGCGCTGACGGCCATCGGCCCGATCAGGGCCGGCAGCGGCAGGCGGGCCAACCGGGCCAGGAAATAGCCGACCACGGCCGAGGCGGCGAGCATGACGGCGCCGCCCGCCGACAGGTCGGTGATCCGTCCGAAGGCGGCGGTGCCGGCGGGGACGTAGTCGTGAAAGAAGCGGAACCAGAAGGGGATGGTTACCACCGTGATGACGATGCGCACGCTGTGCATCAGCGAGATGACCCGCTCGTCGCCGCCCATGGAACCGCCCAGCAGCACCATCTCGGTGAAGCCGCCCGGGGCCGCCGAGCAGAAGGCGGTGGCGGGGTCGTAGCGGCCGAACCGGCGCAGCAGCCAGCCGAGGCCGATGATCATCACCGTGCTGTAGACCAGAATCGCCGTGATGCTGGGCAACCATTGGCTCGCCTGGGCCAGGATCTCCGGCGTGAAGGCGCTGCCGACCATCAGGCCGATCACCGCGATCAGGACGTCGCGCAGCCGGCCGGGCGCGCGCAGCGGGGCCCCGGCCAGGGCCGCCGTGATGGTGACGCACATGGCCCCCATCATCCACGGCAGCGGCATTTCCAGCAGAAGGAACGCGTAGCCGCCGGCTCCTCCCAGCGCCAGGGTAAGGGCGATCGCCAGGGCCCGGCGCGGCCATCCCTGGGCTGGCGGTTTGGCGGCGGGAGTGGGGGCGCCGCTCACGGGACGAATTGTTCCTTGATGATGCGTTCCTCGAGGTTGTGTTCGGGATCGAACAGCAGGGTGGGTGAAACGGTTCCGTTGACCGCGACGCTGACCCGGGCGACGTCGCGCACCTCGTTGAAGTCGGCGCCGGCCCGCACCCGCCGCCGGTCGGCGTCGAGCACGTCGAAGGTGACGCGGGCATTCTGCGGCAGCAGGGCGCCGCGCCAATGGCGCGGCCTGAAGGCGCTGATCGGGGTCAAGGCCAGCAGTTCGGCGCCGAGCGGCAGGATGGGGCCATGCACGGCGTTGTTGTAGGCGGTGCTGCCGGCCGGCGTCGCCACCAGGACGCCGTCGCAGATCATTTCCTCCATCCGCATCACGCCGTCCACGTGGATCGAGATCTTGGCGGCGAAGCCGGTATCGCGCAGCAGCGACACCTCGTTGATGGCCAGGGCCTCATGATGCCGGCCGTGGATGTCCTCGACCGTCATGTGAAGCGGCCGCAGGTTGATCGGCTCCGCCCGGGCGAGGCGTTCCATCAGGCCGTCGTCGGTGTAGCCGTTCATGAGGAACCCGACCGAGCCGCGGTTCATGCCGAAGATGGGCGTGCCCTTTTCCATGAAGGCATGGAGCGTCTGCAGCATGAAGCCGTCGCCGCCCAGCGCCACGATGACACTGGCCTCTTCGGGCGGAACGTGGGCATAACGGGCTTTGAGCCGGGCCTCGGCGGCCTGGGCTTCATCGTGCATTGCCGCCGTGATCGCGATGGTGTTGAATTTCATGACCGATGCCCGGTTTCCTCTTGCTTGGCGGCGTCGGCGGCCAGTATAGCCGAGGAATTGGAGGAAACCATGGGCGGAAAGCGGATTTTCGCGGGATGAGAGCGGCTGCCGTCACCACCGAATCGCAGGCCCTGCCGCCGGCGTTCCTGGCTGTCGATTTCGAGACGGCGACCCACGCGCCGGAAAGCGCCTGCGCCATCGGCCTGGCCTACGTCGAAAACGGCCGGGTCGTGCACGCCGAAAGCCACCTGATCCGCCCCGCCTCGCAGGAGTTTCGCTTCACCTGGGTGCACGGCATCACCTGGGCGGACGTCGCCGACGCCCCCGACTTCGCGGCGCTGTGGCCCGATCTGCGCCCGTGGTTCGACCGGGTCGACTTTGTGGCCGCCCACAACGCCCGCTTCGACCGCTGGGTGCTCGACGTCTGCTGCATGGCCTATGGCTTCGCGACGCCGCGGCTGCCCTGGGTGTGCACGGTCGAATTGGCGCGATCGCTATGGCGTCTCAAGCCGGCCAAGCTGCCCGACGTCTGCCGCCATCTGGCCATCCCGCTGGACCACCACCAGGCGGGATCGGACGCGCGGGCCTGCGCCGAGATCGTCATCGCCGCCGAACAGGACGGCTGGACCTTCTAAAGCCCGGCGGCGGCGCTGCCATAATAGAAAGACCGGCGGGGGTGGGCCCCGCCGGCTTCGATACGGCCATGCTCCAAACTCTGCAACGAGGGAGGCATGGTCACCCTCCGTACAGAAATGAAACGGCCTCCGTTTCATCCTACGGACCCAGTATGCCCGCCGAGGTCCGGCCGATCAGTGACCGGCGTCACACGCACAGAAATCAGCCGCCGGTGACGCTCATGTGGCGCTCGACGGCCGGGCGCTTGGTGGCGGGATCGATGATGAAGTCGTGGCCTTTGGGCTTGCGGGCGATGGCGGCGTCGATGGCGGTAAGCAGGGCCTCGTCGCCCTCGCTGGCGCGCAGGGGGGTGCGCAGGTCGGCGGCGTCGTCCTGGCCCAGGCACATGTAAAGGGTGCCGGTGCAGGTCAGGCGCACGCGGTTGCACCCTTCGCAGAAATTGTGGGTCATCGGCGTGATGAAGCCCAGCCGCCGGCCGGTTTCGGCGATGGCGACGTAGCGGGCCGGGCCGCCGGTGGTCATCGGCAGGTCGGTCAGCGTCCAGCGCCGTTCCAGCCGGGCGCGCAGCTCGGACAGCGGCAGATAATGGTCGGTGCGGTCGCCCTCGATCTCGCCCAGCGGCATGGTTTCGATGAGGGTCAGATCGAGGCCGCGCTCCCCGCACCAGATGATGAGGTCGTCGATCTCGCCCTCGTTGACGCCCTTGAGCGCCACCGCGTTGATCTTGACGGCAAGCCCGGCGGCCTTGGCGGCGGCGACGCCCTCCAGCACCTCTTGCAAGCGGCCGCCGCGGGTCAGCGCGGCGAAGCGCCCGGCGTTGAGCGTGTCCAAGGACACGTTGACCCGCTCGACGCCGCAGGCCGCCAAATCGCCCGCGTATTTGGCAAGCTGGGTGCCGTTGGTGGTCAGCGTCAGTTCGTCGAGCGTCCCTTTTTCCAAGTGGCGGCCGAGGGATCGGAACAGCGTCATGACGCCGCGCCGCACCAGCGGCTCGCCGCCGGTGATGCGCAGCTTGCGCACGCCGCGCGCCACGAAGGCCGAACACACGCGGTCCAACTCTTCCAGCGATAGCAATTCCTGTCGGGGCAGGAACTCCATGTGCTCGGCCATGCAATAGCTGCAGCGCAGGTTGCACCGGTCGGTGACGGAAACCCGCAGATAAGTGATCTTGCGCCCGAAGGGGTCGATCATGGGTATTCCCAACTTTGCGGCCCCGCTGCCTTGGCGGAAGCTGCCTTGCTGAAAGATAGTCAGCCGCGGGCGCCGCGTCTCCCTCAATTTTCCTGGGGTTTTGTCCGGGAACGCACGCAGTATAATGCAGGAATAAACAGGTTGCGGGGCGCCATGGCCGAATTGATGAACACGCACGAGGTCGCCGAGTATCTCCGCCTCAAGGAGCGCAAGATCTACGACCTGGTCCGCGAGAAGCGGATTCCCTGCACGCGGGTCACCGGCAAGTGGCTGTTCCCCAAGCGGCTGATCGACGCCTGGCTGGCCGAGGGGACCGAGGTTCCCAAGGAGATCGGGCGCCACGCCCGGCCGGCTCCGCCGGTGATCGCCGGCAGCCACGATCCGCTGCTGGAGTGGTGCGTGCGCGAATCCGGCTGCGATCTGGCACTCCTGGCCGGCGGCAGCCTCGACGGCCTGCGCCGCTTCGCCGAAGGCGAGGCGATGGTGTGCGCGCTGCATGTGTTCGACCCTGCCAGCGGCGAATACAACCTGCCGGTGGTCGAGGCGCTGGGCGCCGACGGCGTGCTCATCGAATGGGCCAGGCGCGAGCAGGGGCTGGTGGTGGCGCCGGGAAACCCGCTTTCCATCCGCGCCATCGCCGACCTGGCGCGCCCCGGCGTGCGCGTCGTCCTGCGCCAGCAGGGGGCGGGCAGCCGCATCCTCCTCGAACACCTGCTGGAACGGGCCGGGGTCGCGCTGGAGGCACTGAACGTCCTCGACCAGCCGGCCCGCAGCGAAACCGACCTCGGCCAGGTGATTTCGGAAGGCCGGGCCGACGCCGGCCTGGCGGTGGCCGCCGCCGCCCATGCCTTCCGCCTGGATTTCGTGCCCCTGTGGCAGGAACGCTGCGATCTTCTGATCCGCCGGCGCGACTATTTCGAGGCGCCGGTCCAGGCGCTGCTGGCCTTCGCCCGCACGCCGGCTTTCACCCGCCGCGCCGCCGAAATGAGCGGCTACGACGTCGCCGCCACCGGCCGCATCGTTTGGAACGCTCCCTGAGGCCGATTGGCCTGCCGGGGAGATTCGGCCTCCCATCGGCTTGTCCACCGCATTCCCTGCGGGATGATCCGTTATTCCTGCTTTCCATCTTGATGCGGAAACCCTCGACGAATCATGATACGTCGTCCGCAGGGGGATTCCTGAAAGCCCCCCTTTTGGCTTGAGCGTCCGGTGAATACCGCTTGAATTGGGACGTTCGGCGCGTATGCCCCTCCGACCCGAAAGGTCCGCAGATCCTTCATGTCCAAAGGCAAAGACAGCGGGAGTTCAAAGACGGAAGGCGGCCGGCCGGCCTCGCGGGTCAGCATGCATCAGATCGAGGTGTTTCGGGCGCTGATGGTGGCCAAGACCGTGACGGCTGCGGCCGAGATCGTGCACATCTCCCAGCCGGCCCTCAGCCGGATCATCAAGCGCATGGAGGACCGCGTCGGTTTCCGTCTGTTCGACCGGGTGAAGGGCCGTTTGGTGCCCACGCCGGAAGCGATGGAACTGTACGCCGACGTCGAGATCATTCACAAAAAAATCGACGACCTCAATTTCTCGATCCACCGCCTCGCCACCGGCGAAGACGTCGCCTTTCGCTTCGGGGCATCGCCGAGCCTCGGGAACTCCGTCGTCCCGCGTGCCTTGCGCCAACTGCGCGAGCGCTATCCCCGCCTCGTGGTTCATGTCGACATCGTCGCCCTGAACGAACTCGTCGACTACCTCATGTTGCGGAAGGGTGAATTTGTCCTGACCGTGTTCCCCATCAAGCATCCGATGGTCCGCAATCAGAAGATCGGAGTGGGCCGCATGATCTGCGCCTTTGCGAGGGACCATCGCCTCGCCCGTCAGGAAACGATCTCCGCCCGGGACCTGGCCGATGAGGAAATCATCGGATTCGACGTCGATTCGGCACATGGACGCATGGTCCACGCCATCGCGCAAGCCGCCGGCGTGTCGTTTCGCTTCACCACGTTCGTACGGTTCGCCGAAACGGCGCTCATTCTGGCCGAACAGGGATTGGGCGTGGCGTTGATCGACGAGTTCACGGCGATGGGTGCGCACCGATCGATCGGCGCCACCCGCCTTTTGGCCGACCCCTTCACGCTGACCCTGTACGCCAATACCAGCCTACACCACCCCCTGTCGGCGCACGGAACGGAGTTCCTGCGCATCCTGAAAAGAGAGATTCCCCAGTCGCTATAGTGCGTCGACACGGAATCCCGCCCCCCTTGCGGGCGCGGGTCGGGTTCGCTCGATACCATTACATCATGGCATAGATTTCCGAGGAAACGGACTTGGACATCATGTTCATTTGGGGGGAATCGTACGGCCTGCGGTTGGCGGCGGACTCGATGTCCTGCCCGGCGACTCTCTGAGAAAGTCCGTTTTGTCCAGTCCTGCCGGAGGATATTCATGAAGGCCTTGGTCAAGCCCTCGATGCTGAACGGCATTGCCACGATCCGGGGCAACAAGTCGAACACCATTCGCGCAGTGTTCCTAGCCACCCTGGCGAAGGGACGGTCGGTTGTCCACAATCCTTCGACCGGCAACGACAGTCTCGCCGCCGTCGACGTCTGTCGGAACTTTGGCGCGGAAATCACCTGTGTGGGCGACGCGTGGACCATCGATGGCGTGGGGAGCGCGCCGCGGGTTCCCGACGATATCCTCGATACGCGGAATTCCGGAACGACCTTGGGGTTCACCCTGGCCACCGCCAGCCTCGTCAACGGGTTCTCCTTTATCACCGGCGATCATCAGATTCGCCGCCGGCCTTACGGTGCTCTGTTCGGTTCTCTTGCCGACCTGGGGGCGCTTGTCGTTTCGTCCCGTGGCCACGGTTTGGCGCCGGTTGCCGTGCGCGGCCGTCTGCGGGGCGGCAAGTGTCAGACCTCTGGTTTCAACTCCCAGTGGATCAGCCCGTTGCTGGTGGCCGGACCGGTCACCGACATGGGCGTCGAGATCACAGTCACCGACGAGCCCCTCGAACGCGGATATGTCGACATCACCATCGGCTGGCTCCAGCGCCAGGGGGTGGAGGTCAAGAACGACGGGTATCGTCGCTACCGGATCGAGGGCGGCCAAAGCTATCGGCCCTTCGACGAGGCCATTCCCGGATGTTGGACGTCGGCTGGCTACCCGCTCGTGGCGGCGGCGATCACGGACTCCGACGCCGTTCTTCACGGACTCGACATCGATGATTTCCAGAGGGACAAGAGCATTCTCGATGCCCTGCGCATGGCCGGGGCGGATATCGATACGGCGAATGCCGACGGCGGCATCCGGGTCCGGGGCGGCAGGGAGCTTACCGGGTTCGAGATCGACTGCACCGATTGTCCCGACAATCTGCCCGCCCTCGTGGTCCTGGGAACGCAGGCCAGCGGGAAGACGGTCTTGCGCAACATTCATCATGCGCGTGTCAAGGAAACCGATCGACCGGCCGTCATGGTCGAGGAACTGTCGAAAATGGGCGCGCGGTTCGAGATGACGGAAGACGCCTTGACGATCTATCGGAGCGACCTGACCGGAGCGGCGGTCGACGGCCACAACGATCATCGCATCGTCATGGCTTGTGCCGCGGCCGCACTCGCCGCCAAGGGGGAAACGGAAATCTCCGATGCCGAGTGGACTGCCATCAGCTTCCCGGACTTTTTCCCCCTGATGACGTCCCTGGGGGCGGACATGACGCTCCCCCCGGCAGCCGACTAAGGACGCTTGGCCTGCGGCGAGGCACAGCCTTCAATGCATTACACGACGTAATGATATCGGTAGAAAAAATCATTGGACGTCATGGATTTTGGAACCGTACCTATGGGAAAGCTCGAAATCTCCAAGAGTGACGGAATGGGAGGCAAACGATGAATTTCGGAACGACCGCGGTAAAGGGACGGAGTCTTGTCGTCGGGACTCTGATGGCTTTTGGCCTGGCGACGACGGGCTTTGCCGCCGACTCCTACCCAAAGAGCGACATCAAGGCCGTGATTCCCTTCGGGGCCGGAGGGGGGACCGACACCCTCGCCAGGGCCATCGTGAACCTAGCCGAAAAGGAACTGGGCCAGGCGGTCATCGTCCAGAACAAGCCGGGGGCCACGGGGGCCGTTGCCACCGAATTTGTCCGCCAGCAACCGGCCGATGGCTACACCATCCTGATCGCCGCCGAAAACCAGAACCTCTATCGCACGACCGGACTCTCGAAACTGAGTTTTGACGATTTCGAGCCCGTCATCCTGCTTGGCGAGGCTTATCCCGTCGTGGTCACCCTGCCTGGCGCCAAATGGAAGTCGATTTCCGAAATGCTGGACGAAGTCGGCAAAAATCCCAAGTCGATCAAAGTGATGAATACCGGCCCGGTCGGCATTTCCGGGGTCGTCACCGCAATGTTGGGCAAGGATTTCACCCTCGTCCCCTACAGGGGCGAGGGACCCGGCCTCGCCGGCCTTCTGGGCGGACACGTCGACATCGGGATCGTCAGCATCGGTGCCGTGATCCAGCACGTGGAAATCGGAAATTTGAAGGTTCTCTCGGTCATCTCGGACAAGCGGCTCAAGGCTTATCCCGACTGGCCGGCGCTGGGCGAGGAGCGGCCAGAGTACAAGAAGTATCTTCCCTGGGGCCCTTATTATGGCGTCTATGCCAAGAAGGGAACGCCCCAGCCTGTCCTCGCGAAGTTGCAGGACTCTTTCAAGAAGGCGTGGAGTTCCGACACGTACCAGAAGTTCCTCGATGAGCGCCGCATCGTCCCGTTGGGCTTGATGGGCGAGGCCGCCGTGGCCTACCAGAAGAAGTGGGAATCCGTCACCACGTGGCTGTTGTTCGAGGCCAACGCGGCGAGCGACCCGGCCGCGTTCGGCATTCCCCGGTTGTAGACGGTCTGCGGAATGGGGAGGGGCGCCCAGGTGGCGCCTCTGCCCATTTCTCGGGGGCGAGGATCAAGAAAAAGGTGGGCTCCAGGGAACGAGGGGGCGCACAAGAAGGAGGATGGTCATGTTTGTTCTGGGAAAGCTGAGAAAAATTTCCTTGAGCGCCCTGTTCCTCGTGACCGGGGCCTTCCTCCTCTACTCTTCGCTGTCGATCGACATGAAGGGGGCCGATTTTGTCGTCTCTCCGCGCGTCGTTCCCTTCGGGCTTTCGCTGGTCATGACGATGATTGCGGCGTGGAGCCTGGTTCTCGATATCGTGAAGACGCGGGTGTCGCAGAGCCCTATCGATATCCAAGTCATCAAGACGCTTCTTGGATTTCTGATGATCGTCTTTGCCTACGTTTTCCTGATCAGATCCATCAATTTCCACGTCTTGACGTTCTTTTTCCTGATTGCGGCGTTCTGTTACCTTGGTGCCCGTTCACCCGTCGGGGTGGTCGGCGGGGCCGCTTCCCTGGTCGCCGCCGAGTTCCTGATATTCCAGTACGGCTTCAAGGTTTCGTTTCCATAGGCGCATCACGCTTCGAAAGAATGAAGTCGTAACGAAGAGGCTGTTGGGAACACGGATATCGATATGGATATGTTGGCGAATTTCGCTCTGCCGCTCATGGACCTCGATCTGTTTTTCCTCGTCGGCGTCGGGACGTTCGCCGGCATCTACGTCGGGGCCATTCCGGGCCTGTCGGTGACGATGGCGACCGCCCTTCTCTTGTCCGTTACCTATTCGTGGGACATGCTCGACGCCCTGGCACTGATCATGGGCGTATATGTCGGGGGGGTCTATGGTGGCTCCCGATCGGCGATGCTGCTGAACATTCCGGGCGCGCCGGCATCCGTCGCCACCACCTTCGATGGCTATCCAATGTCGAAGCTTGGCGAGGCCGGATTGGGAATCGGCCTGGCGACGACCATGTCTTTCGTCGGGGGATTGGTCGGCGTTTTCTTTCTGGTGTTTTTCACGCCGCTCATTGCCGGCTTTGCCCTGAAGTTCGATCATCGGGACTACTTGCTGCTGGCGCTCATGGGATTGCTTTTGATCGGGACGCTCAGCCGGGGGGGCTTCCGGCAGTCCATTTTCATTGCCTTTCTGGGGGTGATTATCGGTTTGGTGGGGTTGGATCCCATCACGGCGTCGCCGCGCTTTACCTTTGGGACGCTGGCCCTGTCCCAGGGTATCAACATCGTCGTCGCGATCCTCGGGCTGTTCGGTTTCTCCGAGGTTCTGCTTCAGCTTTCGGAATTGCGCCTGGCGACCCCGGTTGCCCAGGTCGGAAGGACGGTTCCCGAGAGAAAACTGATCTTAAGGCTGCTGCCCTTGTGCCTGCGGACATCTGTGATTGGCGTGTTCATCGGGGCCCTGCCCGGGGTCGGCGGAGAGATCGCCGCCCTTCTGGGATACGATCACGCCAAGCGGACGGTGAAAAATCCGTCCCGGCCGTTCGGGGAGGGCGCCTATGAAGGGGTGGCCGCGCCGGAATCGGCCAACAATGCGGCCATCGGCGGAGCCTTGATTCCGATGCTGACCCTAGGGATCCCGGGAGATGCCGTGACTGCCGTCATCATCGGGGCCCTGGTGATCCACGGATTGAATCCGGGACCGACTCTGATGATCAACACGCCCGAGTTGTTCTATGTCGTGGCGGGGTCGGTTTTCCTTGCCAATTTTTTCCTGCTGGTGTTCGGCTTTTCGGGGATCCAGGTCTTCAAGAAGATGGTGTCGGTTCCCAAGGCGTATCTGCTTCCGGCGGTCACCCTCCTGACCATCATCGGCGCCTACGCCATCAATAACAACGTCACCGATATCTTCTGGGCATTCGGCTTCGGAATTGTCGGCTTCGTCCTCCGCCTCAACGGAATCGCCGTCGCCCCCATGGTTTTGGGAATCATTCTCGGCCCCCTGCTGGACGAAAGCGTGCGGGCGACGCTGATTGCCGACAACGGCCAGCTCGATGTCTTCCTGCTCGGGTTCGTGACGTCGCCGATCAGCCTGGTCCTCTCGTTCGTCATCCTTATGGCTCTGGCCTCCAATATCGGGATCTTCAAGCTCTTCGCGCGGGCGCGGACCTGATCGGACCCAACACGGAATTGGGGCGGCGCCCAGGCTGATTCGCCGCCGCGACGACTTCGAGCCGCCGGTCCAGGCGCGGCTGGCTTTCGCCGGCACGCCGGCTTTCACCCGCCGCGCCCCCGAGAAGGGCGGCTACGACGGTGCCGCTACCGGCCGCATCGTCTGGAACGCGCCGTAATTTCGGTGACAGTGCACTAAATTCGACGGCATTTCCCGTTCCAGGTGGGCGCAGTTGTGGCCGCGAATTTAGTGCACTGTCACCGAAATTTGTCACCGAAATTGCCGGCGACGGCGCTCAGCGCCGGGCTTCGAGGATCAGGTTGAAGGGCGTTTCGGCGGCGCGGCGGAACGACCCGAAGCCGGCCTTGGCGAAGATGCCGGCCAGGCGGGCCTCGCCGGCCTGCGCGCCCAGCACGTGCGAGCCCTCCTCCGAAATGGCGTGCGCGCAGCACAGCGTGGCCGAGGCCGAATAGTAGAGCCGGCCCACCGGGGTCAGGTTGTCCTCGACGTTGTCGTTGGCATAGGGCTCGACCAGCATGATGCGGCCGTCCTCGCCCAGCGTGCGGGCGGCATGGCGGGCGGCGGCCAGGGGGTGCCCCATGTCGTGCAGGCAGTCGAAGAAGCAGATCAGGTCGTAGTCCCGGGCCGCATAGGTGTCGGCCGCCGCCTTCTCGAAGGTGACGCGGTCCTCGACGCCGGCGGCGCGCGCATTGTCGCGGGCCGCCGCGATCGAATCCGGATGGGTGTCGAAGCCCCAGAAGTGCGACTTGGGGAAGGCCTCGGCCATGATGATGGTCGAATGGCCGTGTCCGCAGCCGACGTCGGCCACCGTGGCCCCGGCCGCCAGCTTCTCGGGCAGGCCATCCAGGGCCGGCAGCCATTCCGGCACCAGGCTGCCGCGATAGGCGTTGCGGTAGAAGGCGGCGACCCCGCAGTAAAGGCGATGGTTGTGATCGCCCCACGGAATGCCCCTGCCGGTGCGAAACGCGTCCAGCGCCTTGGCCTCGTCGAACCACATGGAGGCCGGCACCTGCCAGGCCGACGGGATGTAGACCGGGCTGGTGTCGTCGGCCAGCACGATGGCCTGTTCCGGGGTCAACTCGTAGGAACCGCTCGACGGATGATAGCGTACATAGCCGCCAGCCGCCTGGGCGTTCAGCCACTCGCGGACATAGCGTTCGGCGCAGCCGCTGCGCGCCGCCAGTTCGTCGGAGGTCAGCGGGCCGGCGCCGGCCATGGCTTTGTAGAGGCCGAGCTTTTCGCCCAGGCTGACCATCACGCCGCCATAGCCGGCGGCGAGATCGGTCACCACTTTATCCAGGAAGGTAGAGAGTTTCTGTTGGTCGATCGTCATAGCCGTTTTCCTTCGTCTCTGGCGGGCCCCGGCGGGGCCCATCGATGCCAAGGGTGACGGCGGCGATGCCGCAAAACGAGAGCCGGACCCGCCAATAGCGGTCCGTTCGTGCCAGGGGGATGCATCATGAGCGCGGATCGAGGAACGCTGCACGTCAGCCTGGTCGCCATTCCCGAGGCGGCGATCTCGACGTTGAGCGGCATTTACGACGTGTTGAACGCCCTGCGGCTGCTGTCGGGATTTAGCGACGCCATCCCCGAGCGCTCGCCGATCGCCGTCGAAATCGTCGGTCTTCGGCGCGGAAACGTGGATCTGGCCAGCGGGCTGCCGATGCCGGTCCAGCGCGCCATCGCCGAGATCGAGGAAACCGATATCGTCATCGTGCCTTCGCTGCTGGTGCCGGGGGGAAACTGGCAGGCCGGCCGCTACGACGGGCTGGTCGACTGGCTCAAGGCCATGTACGCCCGCGGCGCCACCCTGTGCTCGGCGTGCTCGGGCCTCTATGTCCTGGCCGAAACCGGCCTGTTCGACGGCCGCGACTCCACCATCCACTGGTCCTATGCGGCCGGTTTCGGCAAATCCTTTCCGGCCGTCCGGCTGCATCCCGAACGCGTGCTGATCGCTGCCGGCGACGATGGGCGGCTGATCACCTCCGGCGCCTCGACCTCGTGGCACGATCTCGTTCTGTATCTGATCGCCAGGCATGCCGGGCTGGCCGCCGCGCAGGCCATCACCAAGTTTTTCGCCCTGCAATGGCACCAGGAGGGACTGGCGCCCTACGTGGTGTTCAGCGCGCCGACCGATCACGGCGACGCCGCCGTCGCGCGCGTGCAGGCCTGGCTGGCGACGAACTATTCGGTGGCCAGGCCGGTGGAAGAGATGGTGCGCCGCTCCGGGTTGACCGAGCGCAGCTTCAAGCGGCGGTTCACCAAGGCGACCGGCCATTCGCCCATCGCCTATGTCCAGCGCCTGCGGGTGGAGGAGGGCAAGCGGCGGCTGGAGCGCACGACGGCGCCGATCGAGGAGATCGCCTGGCAGGTCGGCTACGAGGACCCGGCCTTTTTCCGCCGGCTGTTCCGCCGCCTGGCCGGCATTTCGCCGGGCGCCCACCGCCGCACCTTCCAGATGCCGGCGAGTGTCGGCCCGGCGCCGGCCGGGCGGGCCTGATGTCGGGGCCTTACAGCCCTCCGCCGGCCGGCCCGAAGCGCAGGGTCATGTCGCCGCCGGCCCAGGCGGAGAACAGGCCCTTGCCGCGCAGGTCCTTCAAGGTGGCGGCAAGTTCCGTCTTGCCGGGGAAGCGGGCGGCGTAGGGTTCGGCCCAGTCCCACATGGAGGGCTTGATGGCGTCGGCGCCGACCACGCTTTGCGCGACGTTCACCCTGCGGGCCACGATGTCGGGGTCGCGCATGGCGGCGGCGGTGTAGGCGACGAGGCGGTGCAGCGCGCCGTCGCCGACGGCGTAAAGGTCGATGCCGTTGGCCGCCGCGATCTCGGCGGCGACCGCCAGGGGTTCCAGCGCGAAGCGGTGGTAATGCGTGGCCTTGGAGGCCCGCTTGAGCTCGTGCGGCAGCGAGCCGTCGGCGTCGATGTTGCTGCCGATCACCCCCTTCAAGGCGGCGACGGACCAGTCGACGAGGCCGGCATCCTGCACGGCGACGCCGGTGGAGAGCGCCGCCAGCGCCGCCCAGTTGAGGTGGTTGTTCTGCTCGGCGAACGGCTTGGCGGCGTAATAGGGGATGGTCGCCCAGGCGATGGCGGCGAACCACGCCTCGACGGCGCGGCGGCGTTCCGGCCCGATCTCGGGGGCGTCGGCCAGCAACGCGTAGTTGAGCGACAGGGTGGTCAGCGTCCACTTGCGCTCGTAGGCCCCCTGGTGGGTCACCTCGCCCAGCATGGCGCCGGCCGCGGCCCAGGTCTCCATCCAGCCGAACAGGCAGGCGGCGAGCTTGGGGTCGCGCGGGCTGGCCTTGATGTAGCGGTCGCCCAGGCGGGCGATGCCGGCGGCGAGTTTATCGAAGGGTGCCGCCGCCTGGCGGCGGGCCTCGTAGGCCGCCGGGTCGACGATGGAATGGGTGGGATCGCCCTTCTGGTAGAACGGCTCGACCTTGACGTCGCGCACCGGCGCCGGCGGCTCGGGGCAGGCGAAGGCGGCGTCGCCGGGCTTGCCGATCAGGGCGCGGCGGGCGGCGACATCGGGCGCGGCGCGATAAGGACGCGTGGCGCCGCTCGGCGGCGGGGCGGCGGCGTCGAGCACGCAGCGGCGCGGGCCGCGCGGCCCCTCGGCGTGCATACGGCCGCCCGCGACGCGGCCCTCATAGCGGATCGGCTTTTCGATGTCGGCCCAATAGCGGCCCTCGATGGTGAGCGCGCCGTCGGCGGTGACGCCGACAGCCATGCGTTCGTAATTGCGCTGGCCGGCCACGCCTTTCTCCGAGATGAAGCGGCCGCCCTGCAAAACGAAGGCTACCGCCTGGGAAAATCCCGGCGAGGCGCCGGAGGCCTCGCAGGCGATGGTTCCGGTGTACAGGCCGTCGAAGGGCGCCGCCGCCGTGGCCGGCACCGACGCCAGCCACCCGGCCATGCCGAGGATGAGGGATCGTTCCGCCCGGGCCATTTTTTATCCCCTATCGGGCCGGCGGCGCCTATCCCAGCAGCAGGGCGTCGTCGTCCAACTCCTGGCCGCGTACCTTCTCGAACATGTGGAGCAGGTCCTCGACGGTCAGTCCCTTGCGCTCCTCGCCGATGACGTCGAGCACCACCTGGCCCTCGTGCAACATCACCGTGCGCTCGCCGACGTCGAGGGCCTGGCGCATGCTGTGCGTCACCATCAGCGTGGTCAGCTTGCGCTCGCCGACGATGGTCCGCGTCAGGTCGATCACGAAGGCGCCGATCTTGGGGTCGAGCGCCGCCGTGTGCTCGTCCAGAAGCAGGATCTTCATCGGGTTCATGGTCGCCATCAGCAGGCTCACCGCCTGCCTCTGGCCGCCCGACAGCAGCTCCATCGGATCGTCGAGCCGATCCTCCAGCCCAAGGCCGAGGCGGGCCAAACGCGCGCGGGCCTCCTCGCGCAGCGTCTTGCCGACCGCCGGGCGAAAGCGGCGGGAGCGGCCGCGGGCGCCGGCCAGGCCGAGGTTCTCGGCGATGGTCAGGTTGGCGCAGCTTCCCGCCATCGGGTCCTGGAAGACGCGGGCCACCAGTTCGGACCGCCTGTGGGTCGGCCACGGGGTGACGTCGGCGCCGTCGATCAGCACGTGGCCCGAATCGAGCGCGGTTTCGCCCGACAGCACGTTCAACAGCGTCGTCTTGCCGGCGCCGTTGCTGCCGATGACGGTGACGAACTGCCCGGTGGGGATGGCAAGCGAGATGCCGCGCAGGGCCGGCGTCTCCATGGGCGTGCCGCGGCCGAAGGTGACGCTGAGGTCCTTGAGCTCGATCATTTGAGCGGCCCGACGATGCGCGTGTCGCCCTTCAGTGCTCTTTTGACCGGCGCGCGCACGCTGGGCAGCACCATGGCGGCGGCGACCAAAAGCGCGGTGATGAGGTTCAAGTCCTGGGCCTTGAGCCCGATGAACTCGGCATTGAGCGCCAGGGCCACCGCCAGGCGGTAGAGCAGCGAGCCGGTAACGCAGGCGAGCGTGGCCAGGAAGATGGTGCGCGGCAGGATCACCGCCTCGCCGCCGATGACGGCGGCCAAGCCCACCACGATGACGCCGACCCCCATGGTCACATCGGCCGCCCCCTGGCTTTGCGCGAACAGCGCGCCGGCCAGCGCCACCAGGGCGTTGCTGATGGCCATGCCGAGCAGGGTATAGAAATCGGTGTTGATGCCCTGGGCCCGGGCCATGCGTGCATTGGCCCCGGTGGCCCGCATGGCGAGCCCGATTTCGGAGTTGAGGAACCAGTCCATGGCCAGCTTGGCGGCGACGATGAGCACGAAAAGGGCGGCCGGCACCGCCACGTAGGTGGAAATGCCCAGCGCGTCCAAGGGGCTGAACACGGTGGTCTCGCCCAGAAGCGCGATGTTGGGCCGGCCCATGATGCGCAGGTTGATCGAATAGAGCGCGATCATGGTGAGGATGCTGGCCAGCAGGTGCAGGATCTTGAGCCGCACGTTGAGCCAGGCCGTCATCAGCCCGGCCGCCGCGCCGGCCACGCAGGCCGCCAGCGTGGCGAGGAAGGGGTTGACGCCGGCGCCGACGATCAGCACGGCGGAAACCGCCGCCCCCAGCGGAAAGCTGCCATCCACCGTCAGGTCCGGGAACTGCAGAATGCGAAACGACAGATAGACGCCCAGCGCGACCAAGCCGAAGATCAGCCCGGTCTCGAGGGTGCCGAGGAAGGCGATCAGGCTCATCGGAAGACCTTGGTCGCCTCGCCGACCATGGCGTCCGGCACCTTGACCCCCATTTTGGCGGCGGAGGCCAGGTTGAGCCACAGGTCCATCTTGCGCACGCCGGAAACCGGGATGTCGCCGGGCTTCTCGCCCTTGAGGATGCGTGCCACCACCTCGCCGGTCTGACGGCCGACCTCGTAGTAGTTGAAGCCCAGCGCCGCGACGGCGCCGCGTTCCACGGAATCCGTATCCCCGGCGAAGACCGGGATCTTGGCGTCGATGCCGACCTTGACCACCGCCTCGAAGGCCGACACCACGGTGTTGTCGGTGGGCACGTAGAAGGCGTCGACCTTGCCGATCAGCGAGCGGGCGGCGGCCAGCACCTCGCTCGATTTGGGCGCGGCGCCTTCCTGCACCTCGATGCCCGCCGCCTTCGCCGCCTCTCGCAGGGCCTCCAGCGAGGAAACCGAATTGACCTCGCCCGGGTTGTACAGGAATCCCAGGCGCTTCACCCCCGGCGTCAGGCGCTTGATCATGGCCAGGTGCTTGTCGACCGGCGCCATGTCCGAGGTGCCGGTGACGTTGGCGCCCGGCTTTTCCCAATTGGAGACCAGCTTGGCCGAAACCGGGTCGGTGACGGCGGAAAAGACGATCGGCAGCGTCTTGGTCGCCGCCACCGCCGCCTGGGCCGACGGCGTGGCGATGGCGACGATGACGTCGGGGGCGTCGCCCACGAACTTGCGGGCGATCTGCACGGCGGTCGCCATGTTCCCCTGGGCGCTTTCGTATTGCCATTTCAGCGTCTTGCCGGCGACGAAGCCGGCCTCGGCCAGCACGTCCTGGACGCCCTGGCGGCAGGCGTCCAGCGCCGGATGCTCGACGATCTGGGTGATGGCGACGGATTTCTCGGCGGCCTGGGCGCCGGTGGCGACGATGAGCGCCAGGGCGGCCGCGGCAAGGCGGATGACGGTCATGGATAGTCCTCGGGTCAGATCCGGGTATCGGCGCATATTAATCCCCGAGGCCGCCAGGGAAAGGAAAAGTTCGCATTGAGAATTGTTGCGCCGCGTCCCATGTTGGGCCGGCCCCATCGTTGGTTTCGAGGCCCGCCATGTTCAGGACCTACCTCGGCGATCTTTCCGCCTTCGCCTGCTTTCTCGTCTGCTGGGTCGGCTACACGTGGTTTGCCGACTACGCGCGCCGCGATTCGCGCAGCATCATGGTCGCCATGCACGACCTGCACCTGCTGTGGATGCGGCGCATGCTGCGGCGCGAGGTGCGCATCGGCGACGTCAACATCCTGGGCGTGGCCAACCGCAGCGTCATGCTGCTGGTCACCACCACGGTCTTCATCCTGGCCGGACTGGTCGCCATCATGGGGGCGCTGGACAAGGCCCGCGAGCTGGTTTCCGGGCTGGCCTTCACGGTGCAGGCGTCGCGCGAGATGTGGGAAATCAAGATGCTGATGATGATCCTCATCTTCACCTACGCCTTCTTCAAGTTCATGTGGTCGCTGCGCCAGTTCAATTATTCCCTCCAGCTGCTGGGCGCGGCGCCGCTGCACGACGAACCCGATTCTCCGGACTGGGAGACGTTCCCGAAGCGGGCCAGCCGGGTGATCACGCTGGCTGTCGATTCCTTCAACCGCGGGGTGCGCGCCTATTATTTCGGGCTGGCGGCGCTGGGCTGGTTCATCCAACCCTGGGTGTTCGGGGTGGTCTCGGTGTGGATCGTGCTGGTGCTCTATCGCCGCGAGTTCCGCTCGCACACCCTCAAGACCCTGACCGCCGAGGAGGGCGATCCCTTCGCCGGCAAGGAAACGCCGGAGCGGGAAGGCGTGCCGCGATGACGCCGCTCCTCTCCACGCTCAAGCGGGCCTGCGCCGCCGAATGGGCGGCCTACGTCGACCATCCGTTCGTCCGCGCGCTGGGCGAGGGCACCTTGCCCGAGGCGGCGTTCCGCCGCTATCTGGGGCAGGACTATCTTTTCCTCGTCCATTTCGCCCGCGCCTACGGACTGGCCGCCTTCAAGGGCGAGACCATCGAGGATATCCGCCAGGCGGCCTTGGGCCTGGATGCCATGATCAACGTCGAGATGGGCCTGCACGTTTCCTTCTGCGCCGGCTGGGGCATGAGCGAGGCCGAGATGGCGGCGCTGCCCGAGGCCGACGCCACCATCGCCTATACCCGCTTCGTGCTGGAGCGCGGCCTGGCCGGCGACCTTCTCGACCTGCACGTGGCGCTGGCCCCCTGCATCGTCGGCTATGCCGAGATCGGCCAGGCGTTGGCCGCCCGCCACGAAGGCGCACTTGCCGGCAATCCCTACCGCGCCTGGGTCGAGATGTACGCCTCGGCCGACTACCGATCCGTCGCCGAGGCCGAGGCCGCCTACCTCGACACCCTGATGGCCCGGCGCGGCGGGCCGGGCCGGCTGGATGGCCTGTTGACCACCTTCCGGCAGGCGACCCGCCTGGAGGCCGCCTTTTGGGACATGGGGCTGGCGGTTTGACTTGGCCCCGTCAGGGGCCATATGAAGGCGCATGAACAGCCTGGGAATCGATAAGCCGCCGCGCGAAACCCGTGTCGTCGTCGCCATGTCGGGCGGCGTCGACAGTTCGGTGACGGCCGCCCTCCTGGCCGAGGAAGGCTACGACGTCGTCGGCGTCACCATGCAGCTTTACGACCACGGCGAGGCGACCGGGCGTCCCGGCACCTGCTGCGCCGGCAAGGACATCCACGACGCCCGGCAGGTCGCCGACGCCATCGGCATTTCCCATTACGTGGTCAATTACGAGGATCGCTTCCGCACCGCGGTCATCGACGATTTCGCCGACACCTATCTGCGCGGCGAAACGCCCATTCCCTGCGTGCGCTGCAACCAAACGGTCAAGTTCCGCGACCTGTTGGGCGCGGCCGGCGATCTTGCCGCCGACGCGCTGGTCACCGGCCATTACGTGCGCTGGCAACGGGGCGCCGCCGGCCCCGAACTGCTGCGCGGCGCCGACCATGGCCGCGACCAGAGCTATTTCCTGTTCGCCACCACCCGCCAGCAGCTTTCCTTCCTGCGCTTCCCGCTGGGCGCCATGGACAAGGGCACGACCCGCGAGCACGCCCGGCGCTTGGGCCTGCCGGTGGCCGCCAAGCCCGACAGCCAGGACATCTGCTTCGTGCCCACCGGCGGCTATGCCGCGGTCGTCGAGAAGCTGCGGCCGGGCGCCACCGAGCCGGGCGACATCGTCGATCTTGGGGGCAACGTGCTGGCCCGTCACGACGGCATCATCCACTACACCGTCGGCCAGCGGCGCGGCCTCGGCATCGGCGGCGGGGCGCCGCTTTATGTTGTGCGCCTGGAGCCCGAGGCGAGGCGCGTCGTCGTCGGTCCGGCCGAGGCGCTGCTGACCGGCAGGCTTGCCGTGCGCGAGGTCAACTGGCTGGGCGACGGCGACGGGCCACCGGAGACGGGGGTCAGGGTCGCGGTCAAGCTGCGCTCCACCCAGCCGCTCACCGCCGCCACCGTGTTCGGCCGCGACGGCGGCATGGCCGAGGTGGCGCTGGACACCCCCCAGGCCGGCGTCGCCCCCGGCCAGGCCTGCGTCTTCTACGACGGCGAGCGCATGCTGGGCGGCGGTTGGATCGTGCGTTCCTAGGCACGTTACGTCTCTGCACTAACCTGGGGCATCCGCTGCGGCGCTTGACACGCGGAGACCTGTACATAATTATGTACATGTCTTTCGAGGAGAGCGCCATGGGACACGTCAGCTACACCGAATTTCGCCAGAACCTTGCGAGTTTCATGGACGACGTCTGCGAGGGGCGAGCTCCCCTCACGGTCACCCGCCAGAAGGGCCGCTCCGTCGTGGTGATTTCCGAGGAGGAGTATGAAAGCCTCGTCGAGACCTTCCATCTGCTCAAGAGCCCGGCGAACGCCCGGCGCCTGTCGGGCGCCGTCGCCGCTCTTGATGCCGGCCAGGGTGTCGAGCGCGATCCCATCGAATGAAGCTCGTCTGGGCGCCGCAGGCCTGGGAGGACTACCTGCATTGGCAGGAAGACGACCGGGAAATCGTCGGCAAGATCAACGACCTCATCAAGGATGCCACACGGAGCCCTTTCCGGGGGCTCGGAAAACCGGAACCCTTGAAGGGAAGCCTTCAGGGCTGGTGGTCCCGGCGCATCACGGGCGAGCATCGGTTCGTCTATCGCGTCACCGGCGCCGGCGATGCCAAGGCGCTCGAGATCGCTCAGTGCCGGTACCATTACTGACGCCGCTTCCAGGCAAACTCCGTTCCGCCGCTAGGTCTCTGGGCTGACCAAAACGGGAAGCCAGACGGGCACTCCGTCTTTTTCCCCATGGTCGGGCTGGAAGTCGGGCTGTCCCCCGTGCTATCAGCGGCAGCGGTTGCGCGCGGCCGTTCGGCCGGCGGCGGCCAAAAACAAAGACGAACGCTGTGTCGGGAGACTGGAATGGACGTGTTCGACGCCGCCGAAAGCCTGGACCGCCAGGCCATCGAGGCCCTGCAACTCGAGCGCCTGCGCGAAACCCTGGGCCGCGTCGCCGCCGTTCCCCTTTATGCCGAACGTCTGGCGGCGGCGAACCTTTCGGCCGCCAGCCTGCGCTCGCTGGCCGATTTCCGGCGCCTGCCTTTCACCACCAAGGACGACCTGCGCGCCGCCTATCCGTCCCGCATGCTGGCTCGCCCGATGAGCGAGATGGTGCGGGTCCATACCTCGAGCGGCACCACCGGCACCGCCATCGCCATCTTCCATACCCGCAACGACATCGCGGTGTGGGCCGACCTCATGGCCCGCTGCATGCATATGGTCGGCCTGCGTTCCAGCGACGTCTTCCAGAACGCCTCGGGCTATGGGCTGTTCACCGGCGGGCTCGGCATCCACGCCGGGGCCGAGCGGCTGGGCTGCTGCACCATTCCGGCGGGGGCGGGCAACACCCATCGCCAGATCCAGCTGATCCGCGATTTCGGCGTCACCGGCCTGCACATCATCCCGTCCTATGCCCTCTACTTGGCCGAAGCCCTGGAGCACGAGGGGATCGATCCCGACGCGCTGGGCCTGCGCATCGCGCTGATCGGCGCCGAGCCGCACAGCGAGGAGGTGCGCCGGCGCATCGAGGCCGGCCTCGGGGTCAAGGCCTACAATTCCTATGGGCTGTCCGAGATGAACGGCCCCGGCGTCGCCTTCGAGTGCGTCGAGCAGGCCGGCATGCACGTGTGGGAGGACGCCTTCCTGTTCGAGGTGATCGATCCCGAAAGCGGCGAGCCGGTCGCCGACGGCGAAATCGGCGAACTGGTGATGACGACGCTGATGCGCGAAGGCATGCCGATCCTGCGCTACCGCACCCGCGATCTTACCCGCATCCTGCCCGGCCCGTGCGCCTGCGGGCGGACGCATCGGCGGATCGACCGTATCACCGGGCGGGCCGACGACATGCTGATCCTCAAGGGGGTCAACATCTACCCCATGCAGATCGAGAAGGTGCTGATGACCTTCGCCGAGATCGGCAAGAACTATCAGATCGTGCTGGAGCGCGAAGGGGTGGTCGAGCGCATCCGGGTGCGCGCCGCGGTGGGGGCCGAGGTGCTCAAGGGCAGCGCCGGGGCGCTGGAGGCCCTGCGCCGGAAAATCACCGCCGGCCTGCACGACGAGATCCTGGTGACGCCGACGGTCGAACTGGTCGCCGAAACCGAGGTGCCGCGCGCCGAGGGCAAGGCCAGGCGGGTGGTCGACCTCAGGGGGCAATAGCCGCGCCAATCCTTCCGATGGCCGCTAAAGCGGGCAACTTGCCACAATTTCCCGCAGAAATTTGTCAAAAATAAATGTAAATTGTCATGCGCGGAAATGGCGTACACCCGATCTGCGGGAGATATCGCTTAAATTTCAACGGATTTTGACGACGTTTGGTGCGCTTCGAAGCCGTAACGGGGGGGCCCTCGGCGAAACGAAAAAGGCCGCGTTCTGACATCGCGGCGTAAAGGGTGGATGTTCCAATTGCGTCAATTGGGACCCTCCGGGCTTTCATCTGCCGTTTGCGTGGCAGGCGGCAGCCGGAGCGATCGGCGGGCGACCGGAATAAGAAAGAAAACAGAGAGGAAACCAGGGATGAGCGTCAATTTGAACAACTGGAAAATCGGCCGCCGGCTGATGGTTCTGGTTGCGCTGTTTGCGGTGATGTATCTCGGCATCGGAGGAGTCAGTCTCGTCGGTCTGCGCGACGCGCTCTATGAACAGAAGGGCGACGAGACGCGGCGCATCGTCGAGGTCGCCCACAGTTTCGTTAAGGAGTTTCACGCCCGCGCGGGACGGGGAGAGCTGACGGAAGCCCAGGCCAAGGAAGGGGCGCTCGCCGCCCTCAAGGGGCTGCGCTACGACGGCGAGCAGTATTACTGGGTCAACGACATGGACGCCTTGATGCTGATGCATCCGACGGCGCCGAAGCTGGTGGGGACCAGCCTGCGCACACTGAAGGACGCGCACGGCAACTTCATTTTCGCGGACATGATCGAGGTCGTCAAAAAGGATGGCGCCGGCCAATACACCTATTACTGGCCGCCCGACAGCACGTCGCCGAAGCCGAAGGTGTCCTACGTGGCCGGTTTCAAGCCCTGGGGCTGGATCATCGGCAGCGGCGTCTTCGTCGAGGACGTCGAGAAGACCTTCTGGGGCAAGGCGGAACTGACCGGCGGCATGGCGGTGCTGACGGTGCTCATCGTCGTCGTCGTCGCCACGTCCATCGCCCGCAGCGTTTCCAGGCCGGTCAAGGAAATGACGAACGCCATGGACGCCCTGGCCCGCGGCGACAGGGCCATCGACATTCCGGCCCGCAATCGCAAGGACGAGATCGGCGAGATGGCCGCCGCCGTTCAGGTCTTCAAGGACGGCATGATCGAGGCCGATCGCCTGGCCGAGGAGCAGCGGCGCGAGCAGGAAGCGCGGACGGCCCGGGCCAAGCGCATCGAGGATCTCTGCCAAGCCTTCGACGCCACGTCGACCCAGGCGGTGAAGTCGGTGGCGGCGGCGGCATCGCAGATGCAGTCGTCCTCCGAAGCCATGGGGGCGACCGCCGAGGAGGCCAACCGTCAGGCCTCCGCCGTGGCGGCGGCCTCGGAACAGGCCTCGGCCAACGTGCAGACCGTCGCCTCGGCGGCCGAGGAACTGTCGTCCTCGATTTCTGAAATCAGCCGCCAAGTGACCCAGGCCTCGCAAATCGCCTCGGCCGCGGTGAGCGAAGCCGAGAAGACCAACGTCAAGGTCCAGGGCTTGGCCCAGGCCGCCAACAAGATCGGCGAAGTGGTGGCCCTGATCACCGATATCGCCGAGCAGACCAACCTGCTGGCGCTCAACGCCACCATCGAGGCGGCCCGGGCCGGCGACGCCGGCAAGGGTTTTGCGGTCGTTGCCAGCGAGGTGAAGAATCTCGCCAACCAGACGGCCAAGGCGACCGACGAGATCGGCGCCCAGATCGCCGGCATCCAGTCGGCCACCCAGGAAGCCGTGGCGGCGATCGAATCGATCACCAAGACGATCTCGAAGATCAACGAGGTCAACTCGGGCGTCGCCTCGGCGGTCGAGGCACAGGGGGCGGCGACCCAGGAGATCGCCCGCAACGTCGAGCAGGCGGCCGCGGGAACCCAGGAAGTGAGTTCCAACATCGGCGGCGTCAGCCAGGCGGCCAATGAGACCGGCACGGCAGCCGAGCAGATTAACAAGGCGGCCGGCGAACTGTCGCAGCAGTCGGAAACGCTTCGCGCCGAAGTCGACAAGTTCCTCGCCGGCGTGCGTTCCGCCTGAAGTCTGGCCCGTAAACCATCGGGGGCGGCCCATGGCCGCCCCCGTTTCTTTCAGGCGATCTCTCCGCCTTCAGCTATTTCTGGAAGACCAGCTTCAGCGGCTTCTCCTGATAGGCGTGACGCACCTGGGCGTTGTCGAAGAAGGCGACGCCGAAGGCGTACTCCTTGCCCATGTCGCTGAACTGGATGTCGAACTTGCTGCCGGTGGCGAGCTTGCGCGACATCTCCACCGTCCACTTGCCGTTGGCCCATTTGGCGCTGGCCTTGATTTCACCGCGGTCGCCCGCGAACGGCGCGATCATGATCGAGGCCACCTCGTCGCCGGCCTTGAACTTGCTGTCGTCGAACGGCGCCTCGTTGCCTTTCGTCACCCAGTAGGTGCCGCCGCCATTGGCCGGCTTGGCATCCTTGCTCATGACCTCGGGCTTGCCGTTGACGAGCTTGATGTCGCTGTAGCCGCCGCCGGTCTTGGGATCGCCGTGGCGACCGGCCTCGGGGGACTTCTCCTTGTCGTATTTGGTGTGGTCCAGGTACTGGTCGTCGACCTGGCCGACCGGCAGGGTGCGCACAAGCTTGAGGTGCCACATGTCGCCCAGTTCGCCGGCCTCGGCGGTGTACTTGTTGCCGAAGGGCTTGCCCGGCTCGCCGGCGTGGCAGGCGATCTGACAGCCGCGGCGGTCGAAGCCGAAGATGGAATCGTTGATGTTCCAGATCAGCGCCGCCTTGTCCTCGTAGACCTTGTTGTTGTCGCCGCCCTTGTCGTCGGGGTCCTTCACCTTGGCCCACGAGCCGTCGGCCTGTTTCTTGTAAGGGCTGCGCTGGTAGCTGAGGGTGGGATCGTCCCACTGCAGGAGGACATAGAGCATGTCCCCCACATAGGCGGCCTTGATCGTGCCCTTGGTCTCGCCGGAACCGCCGAAGTTGACCCCCTTGATCGCCGTGATGGAGGTGGCGGTCGCCTGACCCCAGGCGGCGTCGCCGGCGTCGCCGTCGAGCGTCGGCGCCGCCGAGCCCTTGACGGCCGTCACCGTGAACTCGTCCGCCGCCTGGGCGGCCGAAACAGCCAGCGCCAGCGCGCCCCCCATGACCAGGGCGGTGCCGGCCGGTTTCAGAAAGCGTTTCATGCCTGTCTCCTCAGCAAGGGGTGATGCCTCGTGGTTAAGCCCGCTTCCCGCCGTTTGCGGAGGGGGTCGGGGGAGTGCCCGTTCGATCGGGCGGTTGCCCGGCATGGCCGGGGTGATCGTCGTGCCAGCCGGTGATCATCATCTTGAAGCCGGCGGCGGCGGTGGTTCCCATGGTGCCCATGTAGATGTGGCCCAGCAGGAAAAGGGTGAGCAGGAAGCCGATGACGTAATGGGCGACCGCCAGCGGCAGCAATCCATCCATGCCGAACAGCCGCTCCGGCGCCCATTCGGGAAAGAAGAAGGCGATGCCGGTAACGATCAAAAATGGCATGGCCACGTACATGACCAGCAGGTAGGTGGCCTGTTGCAGCACGTTGAACTTTTTCCCGGGCGTCGGCACCGTCGGCGGCGGCGCGCCCTTGAAGATGCCGGACGCGACATAGGCGTTCTGGGCGTTGAGCCCGGAAATCAGCTCGTCGGCCGCCGGCACGTACTGCCGCCAGTTCCCGGAAACCGTGTTCCACACCAGGTACGCGACATAGAGAACGGTCAGCGCGATGCCCGAGACGTTGTGGATGGTGCGCGCGATGTCGAAGCGGATGAGTGGCAGGCCGGGGTCGGAGAAGTGCAGGCTGAAACCCGACGCCATCAGCAGGATCATCAGGGTGGCGTTCGTCCAGTGCCAGAGGCGGAGCCACAGCGGGATGATGTAGACGCGCTCAGCCATTGCGGCGCCTCCGCCTGATGCCGGCCACGATCCTCGCCAGGCCATGCAGCGCGATGCCGCCCACCACCACCGCCGCGACCAGGCCGAAAGCCAGATCGAGGTAGCGGTTGCGGGTGGCGCCGATCACGTAGGCCTCGTTCAGGATCACGCTGTTGATGAAGCCGACCGTTTCGCGTTCCTCCTCGACCAGATGCCGATACAGCCGCACGCGCAGGGTCGAATTGGCCGAGTGGCAGGCGACGCAGTTCTTCTCGGCCCGTTCGGCGGCCAGGATTTCATGAGACAGGATGCTCTGCGGCACCGGCGTGTGGCATTCGACGCAGCGCACCGCCGCCCAGTGCAGCGGCGTGTTGGGCAGCCAGGCGTGGATCTTCTGCAGGTCGGGCAGGGGGTCCTTGCTCAATTGTGCGAAACGTTCGCCCGAGGCGTGACATTGCAGGCACATGGCGTTGTCCTGGCGCACCGCCTGGCGGGTGGTGCTGAAGTGCGACGCCTTGAGGAAGACGTGGGGATCGTGGCAGGTGACGCAGGTGAAAGAGCCGGGCCGCGCCTCGGCCGTCTTGGCGTGCACGCTTTTGGCGAACTGGTCCTCGATGCGCAGGAAAGTGCGGGTGTGGCATTCGTCGCAGTTGTTGATCTGCTGCTTGGTCGCCTCGGCGTGGGGGAATTCCTTGAACCCCGTCACGTGGCAGGCCACGCATTCGACGTTGGCGTGGTTGGACTTGAGGAAGAGTTCCGGATCGACCAGGCGGTCGGCCAGATCCGCCTTGTCGACGTCGGGCCGCGTCAGCGCCTGCAATCCCGCCTCCGAATGGCAGTCCAGGCATTGGGCGTTGGAGCGGCGGATGCGTTCGAGTTCGGCCGGCTCGACCTTGGTGGCGGTCTGCGCGACGGCCGTCCCGCCGCCGATCAGAACCATCAGCCCCACAGCCGCCAATAGACGAACGGACGTTTGCATTCCACCCTTCGTCCTGTTCGCATCCGCCTCGCCACGAAGGCGCACGGAATGTCGAAAGCGCCATTCCATTCTAGCGGGCAGGCCATGGCGGCGGCAAAGGAAATTCGAATTGTTCCAATTAAAAAAAGAGAAGGGGTTGAAGGCTTTATCGAAAACGAGGAAGGCGAGGGGGAAGAAAACAACGGGAAAAGGCATTCCGGCGGCGGGGGCGGAACATTTGTTTCCCGGGCTTTCTCGGGTAAGATCGCGTCACGGAGGCCGAGAAACGGGCCGATGGAAGGCGGGCTGGGAGCGCCCCGGCCCCGCTTTGCCGTCGAAGGTAGCGTGCGATCTCGGATGATTGGGGATGGCTCGATGGCACGGAAACGGAGTGACAAGACCCGGTCGGGCCCCCGCCAGGCGGTCTTTCCCATCGTCGGCATCGGCGCCTCGGCCGGCGGCATCGCGGCGCTGAAGCAGTTTTTCGAGGCCATGCCGCGAGAGCCGGGCATGGCGTTCGTCGTCGTTCTCCACCTGACCCCGGACAAGCCCAGCCATCTGGCCGGGATCGTCGGCAGGTCGTCGCCCCTTCCGGTTATCGAAATCACCGGCGATATCGAGGTCGAGAAGGACCGCGTCTACGTCATCGCGCCCGCCCAGGCGCTGGTGCTGGAAGACGGTGTGCTGAGGGGCAAGCCGGCGGGCGATCGCCCCCACCATCCGGTCGACACCCTCTTCAAGAGCCTGGCGGTGGAGCGGCGGGAACGGGCGGCCGCGGTCATCCTGTCGGGTTCGGGATCGAACGGGGCGGCCGGCATTTTGCGCATCAAGCAGGAGGACGGCGTCGTCTTCGTGCAGCAGCCGGAAACGGCCGAGTACGACGGCATGCCGCGCGCCGCCATCGGCACCGGCGTCGTCGACCGCATCATGCCGCCGGCCGACATGCCGGCGGAACTGATCGCCTACATGCGCCACCTCGACGCCAGCAGGGCGCTGCCGCCGGCGGAGGCCAAGCAGGCGCCGATCATCGCCCTGCTGCGGGCGCGGGCCGGGTACGATTTTCGTCCTTACAAGGCGAACACCCTGCTGCGCCGAATCCAGCGCCGCATGGGGCTCAGGCGGGTGGACACCGTCGGCGCCTATGTGGAAATGCTGCACGCGGAACCGGCGGAGGTCGAGGCCCTGGCGCGCGATCTGCTGATCAACGTCACCGGCTTCTTCCGCGACGAAGCGGCGTGGCAGGCCCTGGCGGACGGCGTCATCGGGCCCCTGGTGAAGGCGCGCGACGCCGAGCAGCCGATCCGCGCCTGGACGCCGGGGTGCTCCACCGGCGAAGAGGCCTACAGCCTCGCCATGCTGTTGATGGAAGCCGTCGAGGATGCCGACAAACCGCTGGAAATAAAGGTCTTCGCCACCGATCCCGCGCCACACGTCCTGGCTCGCGGCCGGGCCGGCAGCTTTCCCGCCAGCGTCGTCGAGGTCATACCGCCAGAGCGCCTGCGGCGTTTTTTCGACCGCGACGGCGACAGTTTCGTCGCCAAGAAAAGGCTGCGCGACACCATCGTTTTCGCGCCGCAGAACGTCCTGTCCGACCCGCCGTTCTCGCATCTCGACATCGTCTGCTGCCGGAACCTGCTGATCTATCTCGAACCGGAAGCGCAGCGGCGCATCCTGTCGCTGCTCCACTTCTCGCTGCGCCGCGACGGCTATCTGTTCCTCGGGCCCTCGGAATCGGCCGCCGACCACGGCAACCTGTTCGAGCCCGTGGTCAAGAAGTGGCGCATCTACCGGCGGACGGGCGGCAGACGCCCCGGCATCCTGGATTTTCCACGCTCCGGCGTGGCTTTGCACGACCGCGCGCCGTCGCCCCCATCGCCGCCGCAACGCGAGCCCGACGACGCCGAAAGAACCCGCGAGGCCCTGCTTGACGATTTCGCGCCGCCCTCGGTTCTGGTCGACCGGGACTTCACCATCCTTTACTTCCACGGCTCGGCGGACGCCTTTCTGTCGCATCCCAAAGGGGAACCGACGCACAATCTGTTGCGCCTCGCGCAGCCGCGTTTCGCTCCTCACCTGCGTTCCCTCGTGCAGCGGGTCCTCGATGACAAGCGGTCGGCGCGCGTATCGGTCCAGATGACCGGCGACGCCGATGCCCCGACGGCGGAAATCGTCGCCCGCCCGTTGGCGACCGGCGGCGACCGGTTTCTCGTGCTCGTCTCGTTCCTGGCGTCGTCCCCGCCCCGGGCCGCGTCCGGGCCGTGGAACGAACACGACCTCGATATCGCGTTGCGGGCCTCGCAGGAGGAACTGCGCTACGCCGTCGCCGAACTGGAGCGCGCCAACGAAGACCTGAGGGCGTCGAACGAGGAGGTTTCCTCGATCAACGAGGAGTTCCAGGCGGCCAACGAGGAGTTGGAGACCTCGAAGGAAGAGTTGCAGTCCCTCAACGAGGAACTGACCACCGTCAACGTCCAACTTCAGGAGAAGGTGGAGGAACTGGAGGCCCTGACCAACGACCTCAACAACACCCTGAACAGCAGTGCCGTGGTCACGCTGTTCCTGGACAGCCAGTCGCGCATCCGCTGGTTCACGCCGGCGACCCGGGATCTGTTCTCGCTGACGGTGGCCGACATCGGGCGCAGCGTCACCGATTTCGCCCGCCATTTCCAGGACCCCGCCTTCATGGAGGATATCGAAAAGGTCCTGCGCGATCTGCAGCCGCGGGAAGCCGAGATTCTGAGCGCCGCGAACCGCTGCTTTCTGCGCCGCACCCTGCCCTATCGGACGGAGGACGACCGCATTTCCGGCGTCGTCGTGACCTTTGTCGAGATCACCGCCCGCAGACAGGCCGAGGATGCCCTGCGCGTGAGCGAGCGACGGTTCCGGGCACTGGTGGAGGCGTCGGCGCAGATGGTCTGGAGCACGGACGCGGACGGCGGCGTCGTCGAAGATTCGCCAAGCTGGCGCGCCTTCACCGGGCAAACGCGGGAGGAATGGATCGGCCACGCCTGGACGGATGCCGTGCATCCCGAGGACCGCGAGGGCGCCGAGCGGGCGTGGCGGGCGGCCGTCGCCGAGGCGCGCCCGCTGGCGGGTGAATTCCGCATTTGCCACGCGGGCACTAGGACCTGGCGATACATGGCCGTCCGCGCCATGCCCCGGCTCGATGGAAGCGGGCGGGTTCAGGAATGGGTCGGCATGACCATCGACGTCACCGATCAGCGCGAGGCCGGCCATCGCCAGCAGATTCTGCTGGACGAATTGCAGCACCGCATGAAGAACCTTTTCACCAACATCGTCGCCCTCCTGCGCCTGTCGAGCCGCGGCGCCACCGACGTCAAGGGCCTCGTCAACGGCTTCATCGGCCGCCTTGCGGCGCTCGAGCGGACCCAGAACCTGTTGGGCGTCCACGAGTCGAAGGAGGTGGACGTTCGAGATCTGGTGGCCGCCGAGTTGAACGCCCACGGCGCCGCGCCCGGCGGGCACATCCGGCTGGGCGAAAAATCCTGCGCCGTGCCCCAGGCGGTCGCCCAGGTGCTGGGCATGGTCATCCATGAACTGGCGACGAATTCCCGCAAGTACGGCGCCCTGCAGCACGACGGTGCCGGCCTGGACATCGCCTGGGGCGTGGTTGGGAACGAGCCTCCGCGGCTGGTGTTCACGTGGACGGAAAGCGGCGTGCCGATGCCGGAATGCCCCTCGCGGGCGGGATTCGGCAGCCGGCTGATCGAGGAGGCCGCCCCCCACATGCTGCACGGCGAGGCGAAGCTGTCGTTCGAGCCCGACGGCGTGCGCTGCCTGTTGGACGTCCCGCTCGCGCCGCGATGACGATAGAGGGGTTCATCCCGGCAGGATAAGGCCGTAATATCGCGCCGTCCTCGCCACCCGCCGGAGCCGCCTTGTGGGTTTTCCATCCCGTCTGATCGCCCGCGCTTTCCAAGCCACCGTGCCCGTCATCCTCGGCTATTTCCCGTTGGGGGTCGCCTTTGGGCTGTTGTTCGTCGACCAGGTGGGGGCGGGCTGGCTCTATGCCTTTCTGATGAGCCTGATCGTCTTTGCCGGCGCCTCGCAGTTCCTGGCGGTCGGCCTGCTGGCGGCGGGGGCGGGGATCGCCGAGATCGCGGCGGCTACCTTCGTGCTGAACGCGCGGCACGCCTTCTTCGGGGTCAGCCTGCTGGAACGCTGGCGGACCGGCCCCCTGAAGAAATTTTTCCTGATCTATTGGCTGACCGACGAGACCTATGCCCTGATTACCAGCCTGAAGGCCCCGCCCGACGTCGAGGAGAGCGACTTCCATCTGCTGATCGCCGGCATCAACTATTCCTCGTGGTGCGCCGGCAGCCTGGCCGGCGCGCTGGCCGGCGAGGCCATCGCGTTTGATACCGCCGGCCTGGACTTCACCCTGACGGCGCTGTTCGCGGTGCTTCTGGTCGAGCAGGTCCGCCGGGTCCGCGAGCCCTTTCCGTTCCTGCTGGCGTTGGCGGCCGGCTTGGCCACCCTGGCGGTGTTCGGGACCGCCAACATGCTGCTGATCTCGATCACGCTCGCCCTGATCCTGGTGGTGGCCGACGGCGCGAGGCGGGGGTGGGCATGAACGGCTACATTCTCTCCGCCATCCTGGCGATGGCGGCGGCCACCGTCATCAGCCGGGCCGCGCCCTTCGTCTTCCTCGGACGGTGGGCGACGCACCCGGCGGTGCGCTTCCTCGGCAAGGCGACGCCGCCGGTGATCCTGACGCTGCTGGTTCTCTATTGCCTGAAGGGGGTGTCGCCGACGGTGCCGCCCTATGGCCTGCCCGAGGCCGTGGCGCTGGCCGTTACGGTCGGGCTGCATCTCAGGTGGCGCAACGCCCTTCTCAGCATCGGGGCCGGCACCGGCGTCTACATGGCGCTCGTGCAGAGCGGCATCATGGCGGCGGCGATTTAGGCGCCCGGTCCTGGCGGTGGCGCACGCGCTCGCGCCACAGGATGTAAAGGCCGCTGGCGATGACCAGGCCCGAGCCGGTGAGGACGAAGGCGTCGGGAACGTCGCCGAAGACCAGGAAGCCGTAGAAGGCCGCCCACAGCATCTGGGTGTACTGGAAGGGGGCGACGGTGGCCGGCGGCGCCAGCTTGAAGGCCTGCACGATGCAGATGTGGGCCGATCCGGCGAGCAGGCCCACCAGGGCCATCAGCATCAGGTCGAACGGCGCGACGGGAACGAACGAGATCGGCAGGAAAACGCCGGAAACGATGAGCTTGCCGACGATCAGCCAGAACAGCATGGCGGTGTCGGATTCGCGGCCGCCGATCTGGCGGGTGATGATCAGCGCCACGGCGAAGGCGCAGGCCGATCCGAAGGCGCCGAAGTAGCCGATGTCGAGCGGCACCAGTCCGGGGCGCAGGACGACGAGAATCCCCAGGAAGCCGACGACGACGGCGCTCCAGCGGTGGCGGCCGACCGCTTCGCCCAGCAGCCACGGCGACAGCGCGGTGACGATCAGCGGCGAGGCGAAGATCAGCGTATAGGCGTTGGCCAGCGGCAGGCGGCTGAAGGCCAGATAGGCGCCGAAGGTGTCCATCGCCATCAGCAGCGTGCGGATCAGCACCGCCTTGGGGAAGCGGGGCTTGATGACGATCGGGCGGCCGCTGAACCACACCAGGGCGGCGATCGGCAGCGCCGCGAACGTGGTCGTCACGAAATAGATGAGCAGGACGGAATAGCCGCCGCTCAGGAACTTCACCGCCGCATCCGCCGACGAGAAGAAGGCGAACGTGACGACGGAGAAGATGATCCCCCGGCCGATGCGGTCGCCAGCCCTCATCGGACAAACCCCTGACGGGGCCGCCGGGCGGCGACGAACGCGAATTCATTCATGGAAGATGCCCGCACTCACCGCACCGCCTTAGCGCGGCGGCGCGCACCGTAGCAGAGGTTCCCTCGGGACGGAAGGGCGTTTCAGCCGAACGCCGGCGGTCCTCAGTGAACGCGCCCGTACCGCGGACGATTGAGCAGGTTGGTCTTGCCCACCAGCTTTTCGACCTCGGTCAAGAGCATCAGCGCGGTATCCAGGGTCAGGTGATCCCCCTGCCGCGACAGGCGTTCGGCCCGCTCATGGGCGATCTGCAGCGCCATGCTGCCATGACGCTCATAGAGTTCAAGAGCGGCCTTTTGAACCATTGCGGGATTGATCATACCCAGCTCCCCGTGCTCAGGCAGTCCATACGGTTACAACTCCCCGTCTCCTAAAGTGGGGCGGGTTGGCCACCACGACAATGGCAAATAGGAGGAAAAAGAGCCCATTCCTGTGACAATAAAGGGGTATAATCTGTGACAGCGCAGGATTCATGGATTGACAGCCCACGCGAAGGACATATCGCCGGCGCTGAGGGTAATTTTTCGCATAACTCAAGATTTCCCTCCCCGACAGCGGTGAGGCGGCGGAGGTCATTCCTCGTATAGATCTGTCCTATCCGGCCGCGGCGTCGACGGGGTTGGCGGGATCGGCCTCCGTTTCGAGCAGGCGGCGGGCCTGGCTGGCTTCCTGCTGGCGCGTCCACATGCCGGCATAGACGCCCCCCCTTTCCAGCAATTGCGCGTGGCTGCCGCGCTCGACGATGCGCCCGCCCTCCAGCACGATGATCTCGTCGGCGTCGACCACGGTGGACAGCCGATGGGCGATGATCAGCGTCGTGCGGTTGGCCGATACCTCGGCCAAGCTTTCCTGGATCTCGCGTTCGGTGTGGGTGTCGAGCGCCGAGGTGGCTTCGTCGAACAGCAGGATGGCGGGGTTCTTGAGGATGGTCCGGGCGATGGCGACGCGCTGTTTCTCGCCGCCCGACAGCTTGAGTCCGCGCTCGCCGACCATGGTCTGGTAGCCGTCGGGCTGATCCATGACGAAGTCGTGGATGCGGGCCAGCTTGGCCGCCGTCTCGACTTCGGCCGGGCTGGCGCCGGGCTGGCCGTAGGCGACGTTGTAATAGACGGTGTCGTTGAACAGCACCGTGTCCTGGGGGACCATGCCGATGGCGGCCCGCAGCGATTCCTGGGTCACGTCGCGGATGTCCTGGCCGTCGATCAGGATGCGCCCGCCGGTCGCCTCGTAGAAGCGGAACAGCAGGCGCGAGATGGTCGACTTGCCGGCCCCGCTGGGCCCGACGATGGCCACCGACTTGCCGGGCGGCACCGAAAACGAGATGCCCTTGAGCACGTGCCGGCGGGCGTCGTAGGCGAAGTGGACGTCCTCGAAAACGACTTCGCCGCCCCTCACCGCCAGGGCCGGCGCGTCCGGCGCATCCTTGATCTCGGCCGGTTCGTCGAGCAGGCCGAACATCTGCTCGAGGTCGGTCAGCGAACGTTTGATCTCGCGATAGACGAAGCCCAGGAAGTTGAGCGGCATGTAAAGCTGGATCAGGTAGGTGTTGACCAGCACGAAGTCGCCGATCGTCATGGCGCCGCCGGCGACGCCTTGGCCGGCCATGACCATGACGGCGACCAGACCGGCCGCGATGATGGCGCCCTGGCCGATGTTGAGCAGCGACAGCGTGGTGGTGCTTTTGACCGAGGCCTCCTCGTAGGCGGCCAGCGCGGAATCGAAACGCCGCGCCTCGTGGGCCTCGTTGCCGAAGTATTTCACCGTCTCGAAGTTGAGCAGCGAATCGATGGCCCGGGTGTGGGCCAGGCTGTCGGTTTCGTTCATCTGCTGGCGGTACTTGATGCGCCAGTCGGTGATGATCAGCGTCCAGGCGATATAGCAGGCGATGGTGGCGAGCGTGATGAGCGCGAACCACACCGAGTAAAGCGACCACAGGATGGCGCAGACCAGCAGGATCTCGAACAGCGTCGGCAGGATGTTGAACAGCATGAAGTCGAGCAGGAACTCGATGCCGCGCACGCCGCGTTCGATGGCGCGGCTGATGCCGCCCGTCTTGCGGTCGAGGTGGAAGCGCAGCGACAACCGGTGCAGGTGCTGGAAGGTGCGAAGGGCCGCCTGCCGCACGGCCCGCTGTTCGACCCGGGCGAACACCGCGTCGCGCACCTCGCCGAAGGCCTGGGCCATCACGCGGGCCAGCCCGTAGCCGACGATCAGCGCGACGGGGACGGCCGCCACGGCGACGATCTCGGGCGACAGCGCGTCGACCGCCTTCTTGTAGAAGACCGGGACGGTGACGTTGACGACCTTGGCGGCGACCAGGAAAACGACGGCAAGGACGACGCGCAGTCGCAGATTCGACGATTCGGCCGGCCACAGATAGGGCAGCAGGGTGCGCAACGTCGACAGATCCTTGCGGGTGCCTTGCATGGGGGGCAGTGGGTCGCGGTGTTGGGCCATGAATATCCCGGCGCGCGCCGAACGCCCGGGCGCGCCGCTTTCGAATCACGAGGTTCGTGTCGAATATGGGTGGCGCGCGGACGGTTGCCAAACACCATCCCGTCCGTATGCGCCCGCCGGACGGGATAAGACGCCAAGACGGTGCCGCGCTGACGTGCGGCGCCGGGAAGATCGACCGTCGGGCCGAACGGTCCGGCGGACTACTCGATGAGGGCCAACTGATCGGCGGAGGGCCGCCCGCGCATGTCGGGGACCAGTTCGTACTGAACCTTCTGCCCCTCGCGCAGGGTTTGCAGGCCGGCTTTCTCAACGGCGGTGATGTGGACGAAGGCGTCCTTGTCGCCGCTTTCCTGTTCGATGAAGCCGTATCCCTTACGCGTATTGAACCACTTTACCGTACCGACAGGCATAGCAATCTCTCTTTCCGCGTTCCTCGTCATTACGTTCCGCATTCTTAAGGCGGTTGCAATAGCGTACTCCCGGCCAGCGCGGAGAGGCAACCACAAAAGGTTGATGAGAAAAGTTCTTAAAAACTTTTAGTTTCAGTGCGGGAAGCCGGACACACCCCCATCTACCGCCACGCGAATCGCCATTTCCGGCTGCATTTCCAGGAGAAAACGACGGCCTCGGACTTGCGCCCGGATGAGCGCGCCACACGTCATGGGTGTTACCGCGGGCCGCCGTCCGGAAGGCGGCCGCGCCGACGGCGCGATGTGTGCCCGCGGAAATATCATGCTTCGATTGAAAAGGGTGGCAGCCCTATCCTATGATTGTCCCCGCCCGACTTTTTCGACAAGGCCGTAAACGGCCGGAACGCCCGGGTGCGGGCGGTAACGGGCAAGGGCGCGGCGGCGCCGGGGGGAAACGGCGTGCCGCTAGCCAGGGGGATGCGTCAGGTGCCAGGGTCAGATCCAGCGGACGACACGATCGCGAAGGAGGTGGACCAGGCCGGGGACGGCCGGTCCATCGAGAGTTTCGCCGACTTCGAGCGTATATCCCAGCGCATCCAGGCCGATGGCCGGCGGCTGATCGGGCAATTCCGCGGGCTTCGATTGCAAAGCGCCTTCCAGCCGATCTTCAGTTTCGCCCATCCCCGCCCGGTCGGCTACGAGGCCCTGGCCCGGGTGCGCGATCCGCTGGGCCAGCCGGTGTCGCCGGCCGCGCTGTTTTCGCGCTCCAGGGGCGACGACGAGGGCCTCGTTCTGTTGGACCGTACCTGCCGGGCCATTCACATGCGCAACTTCGCGGCGTCCGATCCGGGCATGTGCTGGCTGTTCCTCAACGTCCATCCCCAGGTCATCCTCGATCGGCCGTGGTACTCGACCTTTTTCGCCCAGATGCTCGAAACCAGCGGCATCGAGCCGCATCGCATCGTCATCGAGGTGGTGGAAAGCGAGATCGCCAACGAAGGCGCCCTGGCCGAGGCGGTCAGTTTTTATCGCGACCTCGGCTGCCTGGTCGCCATGGACGATTTCGGCAGCGGCTTTTCCAACATCAACCGCATCTGGAAGATCCGCCCCGACATCGTCAAGCTCGACCGCGATTTCATCGCCCAGGCGCCGCGCAACCCAAGCTTCCGCCAATGGTTGCCCCGGCTGGTCTCGCTGCTGCACGAGGTCGGCTGCCTGGTGGTCGCCGAGGGGGTGGAAACCGAGGGCGAGGCGGTCGCCGCCATGGAGGCCGATGTCGACCTTTTCCAGGGCTACTACTTCGGCCTGCCGGTGGAAACCATCGGCGCCGCCGCCATCCGCCCGCCGCTGGCCGTCCACAACAGCCTGCGCCACCGGGGAAGCGGCGGCGAGGACCCGGGGCGTTTGATCCGCCGGTTTGTCGGCATGGTCGTCGAGGCGCAGACGGGCCTCGCCGGCGGCGCCTCCATCGCCGAGGCGGCGGCGGTCCTCGTCGGGCAGCCGGGCGTGCAGCGCTGTTTCCTGCTCGATGCCGACGGCGGCCAGGTCGGCCCCAATCTCATCAACCCCAGCCGGGCCGAGCGCGACGACCGCAAGTTCGAGCCGTTGCGCGACCCCACCGGCGCCAACTGGGTTCAGCGGCCGTACTTCCGCCGGGCGGTGGCCAATCCCGGCGAGATCCAGGTGTCCCGGCCCTATCTGTCGCTGACCGGGGCCAACATCTGCCTGACCCTCTCGGTGGCCTTCGAGATGGGGCCCCGGATGCGCGTCTTCTGCTGCGATATGGACTGGCCGCCGGAAGCGGCCTGAGGGGATGGGCGGGACGCGCCGCCCAGCCCACGTGTCGTCATTTCCGCTTTTGCGGAAATCCAGCTTTTAACGATGTGCCGGGGTGACGAGACGGGAAGGCCGCGGTGTCTTTCGTGGCCGCCGACGGGCTCAGTTCACGTCATTGGCCGCATAGGCGGCGAGGCTTTTGAGGCGCCGGGTCCAGCCCGCGCGGTGGGTCTCGATCAGGTGATCGCGGTCGTCTTCGGGGAAGGCCGACCAGCCGCCGTGGGAAAGGGCGACGCACGTGTTGCCGGTGCCGCCGGTCAGCCGGATGGTGATTTCGGTGGCGATCGGCCAGTCGGGGCCGGCCCAGGACAGGCGAAGCTCTTTTTCGGTCTTGACGCCCAGCACGTTGCCGCGGGCGTCGCCTTGCGTTTCTTCGAATTGGCCGCCGGGGACGGCGTTAAGGGTGACGGTGTCGTTCCACCAGCGCCGCAGATGCGCGGGGCCGGTCAGGCAGATCCAGGTCTTCTCGATGGAGGCCGGGATCTCGAAAGTCATGTCTATCATGGCCCTGAACGTGTGCCGAAAGCCGGCGCCGATCAAGCCCCCGGGGCCAAACTTCACAGAACCGTCACGCGCACGGCATGGATGGCGTTGCGGGCGCCGTCGCCGGGTTGCGCGGTGCCGTTGGCCTCGATGGCCCGGACGCAAAGCCGAACGTCGCCGCGCCCGGCCGGCCGCCAGGGCAGCGAGAAGCGCTGCCAAGCCCAGCCGCGCCTTTCCTCCAGGGCCGCGCGCGTGAAATTCGCCCCGCCATCGACGCTGACCTCGGCCGCCGCGATGCCGCGAAAGGACCACGCCCAGCCCCAGATTTCCGTCGTCTTCCCGACGGGAACCGTGGCGTCGGGGGCCGGCGCGACGATGATCGATTCCGGGGCGGTGGCCCAGACCGGGCGCCGCGCGGCAAGACCGGCCGCCCTGTCCGCCGCCGAGGAGGGGTCGTTGTAAAGGGTGGTCGTGAACGGCCCCTCGGCCCGGCCTTCGGCGAGCGTAAGCCGTCCCAGCCACTTGACGCTGTTGGTGCCGTAATAACCGGGCACGACGAGCCGCAACGGAAAGCCGTGTTCGGCCGGCAGCGGCGCGCCGTTCAGTTCGTAGGCCAGCAGGACGTCGCCGGCGGCCAGGCGTTCGACAGGCAGGTCCTTGACGAAACCCTCGCAGGACACCCCGTCGAAGGTGCCGCGATCGAGCCCGTGCGACCACAGGAACCGCGCCCGCGGATCGAGTGCAAGTTCGTCCAGCAGCGTGGCCAGATCGGCGCCGCCCCATTGGACGTTGGCGACGCGGCGCGTCGGCACCGTCGGCTCAATGGGACTGCCGCAACACTGATGCACGGCCTCCACCGTTTTCTTGGGGCGCGCCTTGAGATCGTCGAGGCCGAAGCTTGCGGCCCGGCCGACCAGCCCGTCGACGACCAGCGACCATCGCGCCGGGTCGACGCGCGGCACGCCGAGATGGGCCAGGACGAAAACATCCTCCGTCGCCGTCGTGGCGTCCGCCATCTCGTGCGGGCGCTGCTTGATGCGGCGAACGCCGCTGGCGGGGTCCATGGGCGGGCGATAGGGCGCGTGGTTCATGGGGTCCTCCACGTCGATGCCGGTGGACGCACACATGATTTCGCCCAGCCGCGACCACAAGTGGCGAAGCCGAAAAGACGAGCCCGTTCGCCGGTTTTCCGGCGGCGAACGGCTATGCGGTCAGGCGCCGAGGGCGGCCAGGATGCGCGCCCAGCTTCTCTGCCCCTTGTGGAAGGACGACAGATCGTACTTCTCGTTGGGCGAATGGATGCGGTCGTCCGGCAGGCCGAAGCCGACCAGCAGCGAGTCCATGCCGAGGATTTCCTTGAACTCGCCGGCCACCGGGATCGATCCGCCCGCCGCGATGATCGCCGCCGGCTTCGGCCATTCGTCGGTCAGCGCCGCCTTGGCCTTCTTGACGAGCGGCGAATGGAAATCCAGCTGGATGGCCGGCGATCCGCCGTGCGGGTTGAACGTGACCGAGCAGTCGGCCGGCAGGCGCGCCCGGATGAAGTCGCGGAAGGCGGCGCGGATCTTCGCCGGGTCCTGCCTGTGGACCAGGCGGAAGGAAACCTTCGCATGGGCCTCGGCGGCGATGACGGTCTTGAAGCCCTGCCCGGCGTAGCCGCCGGCGAAGCCGTTGACCTCGGCGGTCGGGCGCGCCCACACCAGTTCCAGGACCGAGCGGTCCTTCTCGCCGGAAGGAACCGCCAGGCCGATGGGGCCGAGGAAGGTTTCCGCCGTCTGGTCCAGGTCTTCCCACATCTTCAGGACCTCGGGCGGGGTCTCCTCGACGCCGTCATAGAAGCCGGGAAGGGTGACGCGGCCGGTCTCGTCGTGGAGATCGGCCAGGATCTTCGCCAGGATGTGGAGCGGATTGGCGGCGGCGCCGCCGAACTCGCCCGAATGCAGGTCGCGGTTGGCGGCGCGCACCGTTATCTCCTCGCCCACCAGGCCGCGCAGGCCGGCCGTGATGGCCGGGGTGTCGCGGTCCCACATGCCGGTGTCGCAGATGAGCGCGACGTCGGCCTTGAGTTCGCGCGCATTGGCTTCCAGGAACGCCTTCAACGACGGCGAGCCGGATTCCTCCTCGCCCTCGAACAGCATGGTGACCGCGCAGGGAAGCGTTCCCTGCGCCTGCTTGAAGGCGCGGCACGCCTCGACGAACAGCATCAACTGGCCCTTGTCGTCCGAGGAACCGCGGCCGGTGATGATCTTGCGGCCGGCGCCCAGGTCCTTGATGGCCGGCGCGAAGGGATCGCTCTCCCAAAGATCCAGCGGATCGACCGGCTGCACGTCGTAGTGGCCATAGCAGAGAACGTGCGGTGCCCCGGCCGGCCCCGCGTGATGGGCCACCACCATCGGATGGCCGGGCGTCTCGCGCACACTGGCGTCAAATCCGATGGTCTTCAGGTCCGCGACCAGCCATTCGGCCGCGCGGCGCACGTCCTTGGCGAAGGCCGGATCGGCCGAAATCGAGGGAACGCGCATGAGGTCGAACAGGCGGGCGAGGCTTTGGTCGAGATTGGCATCGATAACGGCAAGGACGGGAGCGAGATCGGACATGGTCGGGCCTTTCAGTCGGTCATCGAAGCAACCGTAGCGGGACTCCGGCCGGACGAAAAGCCCCAAGCACCCGTGGGCCGGTCGAAAAAGCTCGGCGGCGTTTCGTCCCGGCCATTTTCACGTCGTCATCCCGGGATCTTGGCGGTGGAGGCCGCGGCAAGGTAATGGGCGGCGATGTCGTCGCTTGTGGTCAGCCAGACGCCGGGCCGGGACACGATGTGGTCGAGGGCCTTCGCCAGGTATTTGTGGCGGAAGGGTTGCCCCATGACGAACGGATGCAGCGCCAACGCCATCACGCGCCCCGAGGCCGCCCCATCCTCGTAGAGCTGATCGAACTGATCGACCGCCACGCGATAGAAATCGTCGCCCGACAGGCTCTTCGACACGAAAAGGTTGATGTCGTTCAACTCGATCGAGTAGGGCACCGAAATCATGCCCGGCACGTTGATGGGAAACGGCTGATCGTCGGCGCACCAGTCGAGAATGTAGCGCAGGCCCAGGTCCCGCAGGATCTTCGGAGTCCCGAACGTCTCGCTGAGGCCCGGGCCCATCCATCCCTGCGGACGGCGCCCCGTCGCCGCGGCGATGGTTTCCACCACGTCCTCCAGGAACCGGCGTTCTTCGGCCGGCGCGATGTCTGCCTGCAGGATCGAATTGTTTCTGCCGTGGGCGAGCCACGCCCAGTCGCGCTGCCGTCCGGCCTCGATGATCTGGGGATAATGGCGGCATACGTCGGCGTTCAGAAGGGCCGACGCCCTGAGCCCGAATTTGTCGAACGTCTCGAGCAGGCGCCAAAACCCGACCCGGGCGCCATAGTCGCGCCATCCATGATTGAGGGGGTCGGGCTTCAGGTGGGCCGTGCCGTTCCAGATGCTGGTCGACGGTTTGTCGACTTCGAAGTGTTCGATGTTGAGGCCGATATAGAAGGCCACGCGCGCCCCGTTGGGCCATCTCAACGGGGGCCGTTCGACGATGGGCGAATAGTCATACAGGGTGTTGTCCATGACCAACTCCATTTCATGGGTTTTCGACCGCACTCCATCGAAGATGGCGCTTGGCGGGACAATGGAAAATTGGGCTATAGTTCAAAACACTCAGGACGAAGTTTCCATAATCGGGACTGCGGGCGATGGACAATCTCGGTTCAATGAGCGCCTTCGTGGAAGCCGCCGAGGCGCGCAGCTTCACGGCCGCCGGGCGCCAACTCGGCGTCTCGGCATCGGCGATCGGGAAAGCGATCGCGCGGCTCGAGGAACGGGTCGGCGTCCGTTTGTTCCATCGCTCCACACGGACCATCACGTTGACGCCGGAGGGCGCACTCTTCCTCGAGCGGTGCCGGCGCATCCTTGGCGAGCTCGAAGCGGCGGAGATGGAACTCGCCCAGATCCGTGAAGCGCCCCGTGGCCGGCTGCGGGTCAGCCTCCCGCTGGTCGGCGTGGTGATGATGCCGGCCGTGTGCGCCTTCATGCGGGCCTATCCCGAAGTTCAGCTCGATCTCGACTTCAGCGACCGGCTGGTGGACGTCATCGGCGAGGGGTTCGACGCGGTGGTGAGGGCCGGGGAGGTCGCCGATTCACGGCTGATGAGCCGCGTGCTGGGTGAGTTTCATCTGATGCTTGTCGCGGCGCCCGCCTACCTGGCCCGTCGCGGCGTTCCGAAAACGCCCAAAGAGCTGTCGGCACACGCCTGCCTGCACCATCGCTACGCCACGAGCGGCAAATTCGAGCCATGGCCGCTGCGTGGCGGTCAAGGGGGGACTCTGCCGACGGCGGCGATCGCGAACACCATCGAGCCTCTGATCCACATGGCGGAGCAGGGCCTGGGCATCGCTTGCCTGCCGGACTCGGCGATCCGGCGCCAACTCGCCGACGGCACGCTGCGAAGCGTGCTCGACGACCACGTCCGCCACGCCGGCCTCCTCCGTTTGCTGTGGCCGTCCAGCCGTCACCCATCGCCGAAGGTCAGGGCCTTCGTCGACTTCATGGCCGAAAACCTCTTTCCGCCCGTTGCCGCACGCCGCCGCCGGGGCTGAGTGGCGGGCCTGAGTCTCTATTGCTGCGCCAAGCGGGGAACAAATCGCCGGCCGGCCGGGTCTTTAGGAGATGGGGTGGCATGGCCGGACCATGTCGGCGAGGCCGCCACGCCCTCGGTTCGGCTATCTGTTTGGCGGGGCTCGCGATGATCGTGGATCTGAATGTCTGCCCGGCAATCGAGCGACAGGCCCTTGATCTGGCCGTCGAGATGAGGAGCCATCTGCTTCGTTCGGTCGGCCGTGGCGACCTGCGGGCGACCCGCTTGCGGTTCTGGGCCAGCGAGCGGATCCAGCAGGTGGTTGCCTGGGGGCTTTACCAGAAGGCCCTGCGCGCCGGCGAACTGACGCCGGCCGAAATCCGGGAAAACCTGAAAGAGATGATCGAGCGGTCGGGCGAGCCGCCGGCGCTGGATGACGCCATCGATCCGGAACTGCGATCGCTCGTCGAGCGGAGCCGGTCGTTGTTTCAGCGGGTACAGAGGCTGGCCAAGGATGCATCGGCGTCGCGCGTCAAGCGGGGGACGCCCCGGCAATCGTCCGGTCGCGGCCGGGTCGGCGGGGAACCGAAAAGCCTGCCCCGCGAACAGCCGCGGGCCTGAGGGTCACCCCATGATTTCGTTTACGACTGCCGGCGACATCCCTGGGTTCAACTGCCGTCCGGTGTGCGGACCCATGAGAAAGACCCCGCCTGATCCCGGCGGTGCCGAAGGGCCCGGTTCTCAGCGGCCGGCGTCAAGCCCCAGTTGCGCCCGCTTCGCCTTCGGCAGGCCCGCCGCGACGATGGCATGGGATTCTCCGAGGTAGTCCCGCAATTCGTCGTCGGACAGTCCGGGCTTGGCGAAATGCTGGATCCATTTCAGCCCCCGCGACGCCAGGTAAGGGGCGGGGCGCAGGCCCGGCTGCTCCCTCAGCACCTCGTAGGAGATGTCGCTGACCTTGAAGGTGATCCTCGCTTCGTCATCGTTCCAGCCGCCGATGGCGAACACCTTGCCGCCGACCTTCCAGACATGGGACCCGCCCCATTGCACGACGGTGGTGGTGGCGGGCAGGCTACGGCAGAACGCGTTGAACTCGTCGCAGGTCATGTCGGTTGTCTCACGATGTTTTCGCCCAAGGATCGCGGGTCCGGCGTTCAGGCGGAAAAGCCTTCGAGCACGATCTTTCCGCGGGCCCGGCCGCTCTCGATCAGCGCGTGGGCGCGCCTCAGGGTCTCGGCATTGATGGCGCCGAACCGTTCGGTGAGGGTGGTTCGCAGGGTGCCGGCGTCGACGAGGCGCGACACCTCGTCGAGCACCGCGCCCTGCTCATCGACGTCGGCCGTGGCGAACAGGGATCGGGTGAACATGAACTCCCAATGGACCGAGACCGACTTGCGCTTGAACGGCAGAATGTCGAGGGTCGCCGGATCGTCGATGACGGCCAATCGCCCCTGCGGCGCGATCAGCTTGACGATCTCGGCAAGGTGGGCGTCCGTGTGGGTGGTCGCGAAGACGAAACCGGGCGCCGCCAATCCCGCGGCGGCGATCTCTTCCGACAGCGGCCTGGAATGGTCCAGGACGTGGTGGGCGCCGAGATCCTTGACCCACTCGCCGGTTTCCGGCCGCGAGGCGGTGGCGATCACCGTCAGTCCGGTCAGCTGGCGGGCCAGTTGCACGGCGATGGAGCCGACGCCGCCCGCGCCGCCGACGATCAGGATGCCCGTGGCCCCGGGAACGGGGCGCTTGACGTCGAGGCGGTCGAACAGCGTCTCCCAGGCGGTGACCGCCGTCAGCGGCAGGGCGGCGGCCTGCGCCCAGTCGAGGGTGCGCGGCTTGGTCCCGACGATCCGCTCGTCGACCGCATGGAATTCGGCGTTCGCCCCGGGCCGGGTAAACTCTCCGGAATAGTACACCGCGTCGCCGGCCTTGAAGCGGCGCGCCTCCGGGCCGACGCCGGCCACGACGCCGGCGACGTCCCACCCCAGGACCTTCCATTCTCCCTCCGGCGGCTGGGCCCTGACGCGGACCTTGGTGTCCACCGGATTGACCGAGATGGCCTTGACCTCGACCAGAAGATCCCGCCCCCTGGGCTCGGGGCGCGGAAGGTCGACATCGACGAGGGCTTCCCGGTCGTCGATCGGACGGGACACCTTGTAGGCGACGGCGCGCATGATGCATCTCCCTTTTCAGTATCGGAGACGATGTGGCATCTGGAGATCCTATGCGCAAGAACGGATGCCGCGTGCCGCATTCGTCATGGCCAAATCCACCGTGCATGCCTTCTTGCGCTTTTTAAGAGCGTCGGCTCTGCGTCGGGGTTCGCGACCATTCACGCGGCGGGCGGCTCGATGGTGACGCCGTATTTGGCGGCGATGGCCGCCAGCTTTCCGAATTCCGGCATGCCCGCGGTCGCGGCCGCGTCCAGTTCGGCGAACATCCGGTCGAGGCCGCAACTCGGCGCGCACAGGACGAGGACGCGGGCCGGCCTATCGGAGACGTTGCGGTAGGCATGGCGTCGCCCGCGCGGGCCGAAGAAGAAACCACCGGCCGCGATCCGATGGGGCGCCGATTCGCCCTCGAATTCGATGACGATTTCGCCGCTCAGCACATAGAAGGCTTCATCCTCATGGGCATGGGTGTGCGCTGGCGCGCCCGCGCCCGGCGGAACCACGTCTTCCCAAAGCGAGAAGGACCCCGCGGTTTCGGCGCCCGTCGCCTTGTAGATGTGGGTGACGCCCAGTACCTTGAGCGTCGAGCCGGCTGCCGGCTTGCGAACGAACGGTTCGGCTGCGGTGACTTTGGCACCCATCGTCGATCTCCTTGGTGGCTGTCGGTTCACCAGGAGATAGGTCCGCTCAGACCCGATGATCAGCCCGAACAGGTCTATCGACGGCGAATCCTGTGTTAATGGACGAACGAGCTTCGAGTGGGTTTCGTTTTCCGACGGGCTGCCGCAATGCATCGTGCGGCACATTTTGACAAAGTAGGACTTCTTGTCCGGCCATTGTCATGTCTTTCCGGTCCACTGAGCATCGACCGGGTACGGTCCCTCCAGAAACTCCACGTCGTGATAGCCCTTACTGCCTATGGCACGAGCGAGCGGGCTGCGAAAATCCTCATCGTTTTGCACGAGCCGTAGTGCGCGAGCAAAATTCCAGCGCGGCCTCCAACCCAGGGCAGAGATGGCGCGCTGACTCACATAGACACGGTCGATCTCGTCGAACATCGACCAGCCCTTCCTTGCGTAGATCTCTTCGGCATCAGGGAAGAGGCGTTGAACTACGACTGCTGGTTGCTGCCGCAATTGCAGCAAGTCGCTTTTACGAAAAGGCGTCGGCGCGGAGATGATGTAGCGTCCAAACCGGAGTTGAGGTGCGCGCTCCAATGCTAGCAGATGAGCTTGCACAACATCATCCAGGTCGACGCGTCGATATAGCAGTTCGTTTAGCTGGGCATTGTCGAGGCTGAAACGATTCCGAACGGCGACACTATCGTCTTCTTCCGGAAAGAAGCGCGACGTCCTGAGGATGATGAGCGACAGTTTCCGCCTATACGCGAACATTTCGCAAAGGTGCTCCGCGCCGAGCTTCGTTGCCGCATAGATATTTTTGGGGATGGCGACGACTTCTTCATTGATCCAGGCAGCTGGCGCGCCAGGGGCCGGCGTCAAAGCGGACCCGAAGGTGCTTGTGGTGCTTGTGAACACGAAGCTCTCGATACCGGTTTCAGCCGCTGCTTCAAGCAGGCACAGCGTGCCGGTAATATTTGTGTCGACAAATTCCTGATGGGAATGCGTCACCACATGCGGCTTGTGCAATGTGGCCGTATGGATGATCGATTGAATTCCCCCGCGAAATACACTGCCCAGGAAGTCCTGGTCGGATATGGATCCCACGAGATCGGTATAGGACGACGGCTTGATATCGATGCCCACGGCACGCCGATTTGAATGCCGCAGAACGCGCATCAAAGCTTCGCCGAGATGTCCTGCGCTTCCCGTCACAACAATTGTCATCGCCACCTCCACCTGATCACGCAACAAACGCCCTTCTTGCGGACGCGACGGCGATGACGATGATTAGAGCACACACAGCCTGAAACCCCTGAATCGCTTCGCCGAGAAACATCACTGCGCCACTCAACCCGAACACGGGGATCAGCGTCTTGAACAGGGCGGCCGTACTGGCCTTCAGCCGCGCTGCGTCGCCAAAACGCGGTCGATGCCGGAGCGATCGGATAGGAAGCAGTTGACCGACAATCGAACGAGCGAATCTTCCCGCAGAGGCGATTCGGTCTGTCTACATATTTTGTTGTTCGGATACCTGAGGGATTCGCGCCATTGACGCCGTTACGTTTTCGAAGTCATCACTTTCTGAACGATCTTCCAGGTTCCGTTGACCTTTAAGCATGACAACATGTCCGTGAAGTAACGTGGCGGAATCTGCAACTTTAACTTCAAAAGCGCGAGGTCTCTTTCAACGTCTATTGATAGGATCTGGTCGTCGCGCTCCAAGCCCCGTTGTTTCGGAGCTTCCATATTACGGACGGCCGCTAGCCACGTCGCAATCGGCGTCACGCCCACGTTGCCGTCGTCGCCGACCTTTGTCACAGAACTCGATGGATGAAATATGGATGCAAATTTCTCAGCATCCATTTCATAGGCGGCGTCGAAATAGGTCTGCGCTAGGGAGCGCAAGGCACGAACGTCGGTATCCATGGCCATCCCGAAAAAGTTGTTACCGATCCGATTCATACGCCCAGCTATCTTCTGCCGAGCGTCAGCCAGGCCGAAACGTGCAGACAGTTGCCTCACGTCTCCTTGTGGGCCAAGACTAGGACAAAGTGGCTTATGAGACTAGACGTGTTGAACGGGATGCGGTCATGAGCGATATTCATAAATCATGAGGCACGAACTGAACGAACTCGCTACATTTGCAATCGTTGCCAGTGAACGAAGCTTTACACGGGCTGCGGTAAAGCTAGGTGTGTCTCAGTCTGCCCTGAGCCACACGATCCGGGGACTTGAGCAACGACTCGAGCTGCAGCTTCTTGCTCGGACAACCAAGAGTGTCGCACCAACCGCTGCTGGGGCTGCTCTTTTGAAAGACTTGTCTCCGGCACTTGAGCAAATTGCTCGTGCCCTAGACAAAGCCCGAAGCGTTCGGCACCGACCTGCGGGGCGTCTTCGAATTGTAATGTCACGGTCGGCTGCGGTGATGGTATTGCTGCCGAGGCTCACGGCATTCGCTGAGGCCTACCCTGACATCGTTCTCGACGTTGTCACCGTCACTGGCCCTCTAGACCTCGTTGCAGGCGAGTTCGATGCCGGTATTCAGCTCGGCGAGTACATTCAAAAGGATATGATCGCGGTGCCCGTCACGCCAGAATTGCGATTGGCAGTGGTGGGATCGCCCCGCTATTTCGCCTCACGACGCATTCCGCAAAAGCCAAAGGATCTCAATGACCATCGGTGCATAACGCTGCGTCTTCCGGGCGGTCCGTATCGGTGGGAGTTCGAGCAGGGACGAAAGTCGGTCACGATCAGCGTGAATGGCCCGCTCATAATCGACGACACTCACCTGGTGATTCAGGCGGCGCTCGCTGGAGTTGGCCTTGGACTTGCTTATGAAGAGCAGGTCGCAGGGTACATTGCGAAGCGTCGGCTTATCCGCGTCCTGGAGGACTGGACGCCGCCAATTCCCGGCTTTTTCATGTATTACCCCAGTCGCGAGCATAAGCCTGCTGCGCTGTCTGCACTGGTGAACGCGCTGCGACTCTCTTAACGTTTTTCTCGAGCTTGCTAGGAGAACCGAACCGGCGACCTGACCAAAACTACCGTCATCGTCGTTAAGAGAAGATCGTCACCTCCCCCCAGCTCGGTCCATTGCATCGAAGCGCCTATGGGTTGTTCCGCGCCAAGTTGGCCTTTGGCGCCGGTGTCGCTTAGTGGGCTGGGCCGACTATCGACTGCTTTCGCTCAGGGGCAATCGGCTCCGGTGTGCAGCGATAAATCACCATCCTACACCAGAGCATTCCTCTCACTCCCACTCAATCGTTCCCGGCGGTTTGCTGGTGATGTCGTAGGTCACCCGGTTGATGCCGCGCACCTCGTTGATGATGCGGTTGGCGACCCGGCCCAGGAAGTCGTGGGCGAAGGGGTAGTAGTCGGCGGTCATGCCGTCGGTCGAGGTGACGGCGCGCAGCGCGCAGGCGAAATCGTAGGTGCGGGCGTCGCCCATGACGCCCACCGTCTGCACCGGCAGCAGCACGGCGAAGGCCTGCCAGATGGCGTCGTAAAGCCCCGCCGCGCGGATCTCCTCGATGAAGATGGCGTCGGCCTTGCGCAGGATGTCGGCCCGCTCGCGGCTGACCGCGCCGGGGATGCGCACGCCCAGGCCGGGGCCGGGGAAGGGATGGCGGCCGACCAGCCGTTCCGGCAAGCCGAGCTCGCGGCCCAGGGCCCGCACTTCGTCCTTGAACAGTTCGCGCAGCGGCTCGACCAGGGCCATCTTCATGCGCTCGGGCAGGCCGCCGACGTTGTGGTGCGACTTGATGGTGACGGAAGGGCCGCCGGCGAAGGAGACCGATTCGATGACGTCGGGATAAAGCGTGCCCTGGGCCAGGAAATCGGCGCCGCCGGCCTCTTTCGCCGCCTCGTCGAAGACGTCGATGAAGGTGGCGCCGATGATCTTGCGCTTCCTCTCGGGGTCGGTGACGCCGTCGAGCTTGGCAAGGAAGATGTCGGAGGCGTCCTTGGCGACCAGCGGGATGTTGTAGTGGCCGCGGAACAGCTCGACCACCTCGTCGGCCTCGTTCAGGCGCAGAAGCCCGGTGTCGACGAAGACGCAGACCAACTGCTCGCCGATCGCCTCGTGCAGCAGCACCGCGGCCACCGAGGAATCGACCCCGCCCGACAGCCCGCAGATGACCCGGCCCTTGCCGACCTGGGCCCGCACCTTGGCGATGGCCTGCTCGCGGAAGGCGGCCATCGTCCAGTCGCCCCGGCAGCCGGCGATGGTGTGGGTGAAGTTGCGCAACAGTGCGGCGCCGTGCGGCGTGTGCACCACCTCGGGGTGGAACTGCACGCCGTAGAGCTTCTTCTCGTCGTCGGCCACCGCGGCGAAGGGCGCCCCCTCGGTGACGGCGACGGGACGGAAGCCGGGGGCCAGTTCGATGACGCGATCGCCGTGGCTCATCCACACCTGGTGGCGGTCGCCGTGCGACCACACGCCGTCGAACAACCCGCACGTGCCGTCGACCTCGACGAAGGCGCGGCCGAACTCGCGGTGGTCCGATCCCTCCACCCGGCCGCCCATCTGGGCCATCATGGTCTGCTGGCCATAGCAGATGCCCAGCACCGGCACGCCCAGGGTGAAGATCTCGGGCGCCGCGCGCGGGGTGTCGGTCTCGGTGACCGAGGCGGGGCCGCCCGACAGGATGATGGCCTTGGGCGCGAAGGCGGCCAGGAAGGCGCCGTCGACCTTGTGGAAGGGATGGATCTCGCAATAGACGCCGCTCTCGCGCACGCGGCGCGCGATCAGCTGCGTCACCTGCGAGCCGAAATCGACGATGAGGACGCGTTCGGTCATGGCGGGTGCCGGCATTCCGCTGCTCGGGTGAATCGGGAGCGGACGATAGCCGAAACCCCACCCGCCCGCCAGCCCAAAGGCGCGCGTTCCTCGCCATCCCCCCACCGTCGGCATAAGCGATTTTCCTCTCCGCCCCCGGGGGCGGAGAGGATCAAGGTGAGGTGGGGGAAGTCTCAGGCGTCGGCCCTTCCCCACCTCACCCGCACGCTTCGCGCGCACCCTCTCCGCCCCGCCGGCGGAGAGGGTTGGCTGGCTTCACGCGTCGAAAGGGGGATGCCATGCGCCCAAAAGAAAACCGCCGCGTTCCGAGGCAACGGAGAGCGCGGCGGTCCAGGTTTGCCTAACCTGAGGAAAAACCTGGAAAAACTGCTTAAGCAGCGAGGGCGTTAGGCAGTAGACGGTGCCCCCTTGTGAGAGGGCCGCTGGACAGGGTGCGAAGACAGCCGCGAACGCAGCCAGCCGGCGATCTGCCGAAGGCCGTCGCTGCGGGCGTCCTTTCCCCGGGCCACGCACAGGTCCAGTTCACGCGATGTCATCGCGGGACGGGGAGTCATAACCGAACGTGCCATGGCCGTTGTCCTTATCGTCGCCCGTTCCCGTCGTCCGGGAACAAATGGGCCTTCCAACAACAAAGGCTACGCCCCTTTCCCTTGATTCATAACCCGTCCAGGGGTCATATCATCTGTGAACCTGGGTCATAAGGCGAGGGCGGGGGATGGAACGGTCGCACGAAATGGGCATCTTCGTTCGGGTGGTCGATGAGGGCGGCCTGTCGGCGGCGGCGCGCGCGCTCAACCTGGCGCCCTCGACCATCAGCAAGATCATGACCCGGCTGGAGGAACGCCTGGGCGTGCGCCTGATGAACCGCACCACCCGGCAGTTCAAGCTGACCGCCGAGGGCGAGGAGTTCTACAAGCGCAGCCGCGCCATCATCCAGGAGATCGAAGAGGCGGAAGCCTCGGTGTCGCGCGCCAAATCCGAACTCACCGGCCCGCTCAAGGTCATCTCGATGGTCGCCTTCGGCAACTATCAGTTGGTGCCGATCATCCCCGAGTTCCTGGCCCGCCACCCCGGGGTGCACATCGACCTTACGCTGACCGACGGCAAGATGGACGTCATCGAGGCCGGGGCCGACGTCGGCGTGCTGCACGGCAACCTTCCGGATTCCTCGTTGATCGTCCATCGCCTGGTCGACGACCGCCGCGTGGTGGTGGCCTCGCCCGACTATCTCAAGCGCTTCGGCGCGCCCCGCGAGCCCGAGGACCTGTTGAAGCACAACTGCATCATCTGGTGGAACGCCCAGCGCCACCTCAACCGCTGGCCGTTCGACGGCGGGCGCGTCGTCACGGTCAAGGGCAACGTCATGGTGGACAACGGCGAAACCCTGGTGCGCATGGCGATGGCCGGGGCGGGGCTCATCCGGCTGGCCGAATTCGTCGCCGGAGCGGCGATCCGCGACGGCCTCCTGGTGCCGGTGCTGACCGAGCACACCAAGGACGACACCCTGCCCATCTACGCCATCTTCCCGCACCGCCAGCACCTGGCCTCGAAAGTGCGCGCCTTCGTCGACTTCCTGGACGAGAAATTCTCCCCGGTGCCGCCGTGGCGGCAGGGGTGAGGCACGCGGCGGAAAACGCTTGAATTTTTCCGCAAATAGGTATATAATCCATTTTTCGATATTTAACAGGTAAATAGGCGTATCCCGGGCATCGAGCCAGTCCGAGCCGGCCACGAGCGGCCCGACCTTTTGTCCCCCTTCCGTCGGATGGCATTAACCCGCTGATTTCAAAAGATAAAACGGCAAAATGACGAGAAATGACGATGTTTTTTTCGGGGAATCCGGAGATTGCCGTTATTTTTCAATCGGTTGACGTGAATCGCCAAAACCGAATTCTCGTCATTTCCGGGCCCGTTCCAGGATCGCCGCGAAGAAGCCGTCGGTGCCGGTGGTGGCGGGGCTGAGACGCAGCGTCGGGCCGGTGGCCGGGCAGGGGGCGGCCAGCGCGGTGGCCCAGGCGTCGGCGACGGCAACCATCTGGAAATCGGGGTGGGCGGCCAGGAAGTCGCCAACCCGGTCCTCGTTTTCCTCCATGAGCAGCGAGCAGGTGGCGTAGACCAGCCGGCCGCCGGGCCTCACCAGGCCGGCGGCGGCCTCCAGCGCCTGGCACTGGCGGGCCATGAGGTCGGCGAGGCGCTCAGGCGTCAGCCAGGCGCGGGCCGCCGGGTGGCGGCGCCAGACGCCGCTTCCCGAACATGGCGCGTCGACCAGCGCGAGATCGGCCAGGCCGGCGTGAGCGGCGAGCCAGGGGTCGGCCTCGCCTTCCAGTGCATGGGTGCGGATAGCCGCCGCCCCGGCCCGGGCGGCGCGCTCGGTCAGGCGCTTGAGGAACCGGCCCTCGACGTCCAGCGCCCACAGCGTGCCCATCGGGCGGCCGGCCTCGCCCATGGCGGCGGCCAGCGCCAGGGTTTTGCCGCCGGCCCCGGCGCAGAAGTCGATCACCGTCATTCCCGGCCGGGCGCCGGCCAGCAGGGCCACGATCTGCGAGCCCTCGTCCTGCACCTCGATCAGGCCGTCCCGGAAGGCCCGCGTGGTCGGCAGCGCCGCGCGGCCGGCGACGCGCAGGCCGATGGGCGACAGGGGCGTGGGTTCGCTTTCCACCCCCTCGGCGGAAAGGGCCTGCCGCGCCGCCTCGGGCGTCGCCTTCAGGGTGTTGACCCGAAGATCGAGGGGGGCGGGGGCATTGAGCGCCGCCATCTCGGCCGCCAGGCGCGGGCCGAAGGCGCGCCCGAGGGGCCCGTCCAGCCAGTCGGGGTATTCGAGGCGGACCGGCCCCGGCATGGCGGGATCGTCGAGGGAACGGCCGGCCAGGGCCTCGGCCAGCGCCGTCTCCTCGGCGTCGAGCGGGGCCGGCGCGTGGCCTTCGCCCGAGAACAGGGCGGCGGCGTCGGCGGGGCTCAGGGCCTCGGTGAGCAGCAGGCCGGCCAGCGCCCGCCGGCGGGCCGTCGGCGTGTCGCGGCCGGCCCGCGCCAGGTGCCAGTCCAGGCGGCGCAGGGCGCGCAGCACGGCAAAGGCGCGCCCGGTCACCGCCCGGCGGTCCTTGGCGCCCATGTAGCGCCGCGACCTCACGAAGCCGTCGATGACCGGCTCGATCGGCGGCCCGGCGCGGCCGATGGCCTCCAGCAGCTCGATGGCGGCGGCGAGGCGGGCGGCGGGGGTCATTGCGGGGCCGGGACGGCAGGGCGGCCGGACAACTCACCCCCACCCCGTCCCTCCCCCATTAAGGGGGAGGGGGCACTCTTTCGATTCCCTCCCCCCTCGTGGGGGAGGGGCAGGGAGGGGGGCGCTTCGCCCATTACGTCCACCCTAGTCGCGGACGCGGTAGTTGGGCGGCTCGCGGGTGATGGTGACGTCGTGCACATGGCTTTCCGACAGGCCGGCCGAAGTCACCCGGCGGAAGGTGCAGCCGTGCTGCATTTCCCCGATGGTACGCTTGCCGGTGTAACCCATGGCCGAGCGCAGGCCGCCGACCAGCTGGTGGATGACGGCGTTGACCGGCCCCTTGTAGGGCACCCGGCCTTCCACCCCCTCGGGCACGAACTTCAGGGTGTCGGCCACCTCCTGCTGGAAGTAGCGGTCGGCCGAGCCACGCGCCATGGCGCCCAGCGAGCCCATGCCGCGATAGGACTTGTAGGATCGCCCCTGGAACAGGAACACCTCGCCCGGGCTTTCGTCGGTGCCGGCGAAGAGGGACCCGATCATCACGCAATCGGCGCCCGCCGCGATGGCCTTGGCGATGTCGCCCGAATACTTGACGCCGCCGTCGGCGATCAGCGGGATGCCGGCCTTGCGGCACACCTCGGAAGCTTCGAGGATGGCGGAAAGCTGCGGCACGCCGACGCCGGCCACCACCCGGGTGGTGCAGATGGTGCCGGGCCCGATGCCGACCTTGATGGCGTCCGCCCCGGCGTCGATCAGGGCCTGGGCCCCTTCGGCGGTGGCGATGTTGCCGGCCATCACCTGGGTGTAGTTGCTCATCGCCTTGATGCGCTTGACCGCCTCCAGCACGCCCCGCGAATGGCCGTGCGCGGTGTCGACCACGATGACGTCGACCTCGGCCTCCAGCAGCGCCTCGTTGCGCCGCTCGGCGTCCTTGCCGACCCCGGTGGCGGCGGCGGCTCGAAGGCGCCCCTTCTCGTCCTTGCAGGCGTGGGGGAACTTCTGGGCCTTCTCCATGTCCTTGACGGTGATCAGGCCGATGCAGCGGAAGGCCTCGTCGACCACCAGCAGCTTCTCAATGCGGTGCTTGTGCAAAAGCCGCCGGGCCTCGTCCATTTCGACCCCTTCCTTCACCGTCACCAGCGGGCGCTCGGCGGTGTGGGGGGTCATCAGCTCGGCGACCGGCTGGCGCGGATTGGTGGCGAAGCGGGTATCGCGGTTGGTCAGGATGCCGACCAGCAGGCCGCTGTCCGGTTCGACCACCGGGAGCCCCGAGAACTGGTGGGATTCCATGATCCCCTTGGCCTCGGCCAGGGTTGCCTGGGGGCCGATGGTCAGCGGGTTGACCACCATGCCGGATTCGAACTTTTTGACCTTGCGGACCTCTGCCGCCTGTTCGTCGGGGGTCAGGTTCTTGTGGATGACGCCGATGCCGCCGGCCTGGGCCATGGCGATGGCCAGCGCGCCTTCGGTCACCGTGTCCATGGCGGCCGACAGCAGCGGAATGCCCAATTCGATGGTCTTGGTCAGGCGGGTTCGGGTATCGGTGCCCGACGGCAGGACGCTCGACTCGGCCGGCACCAGCAGCACGTCGTCGAAAGTCAGGGCTTCGCGGATGTTCATGCCACCTCCGTTTGAAAGATGGCACGGCATCATACAGAACCATCCGGCATTGCCAAGGAAGATCGGCGGGGAGGCCGCGGCGGTCGCAATGATTGCGGAAATCGGGGGCCGATTGGTGTAAAATTGTGGGGTGGCCCGGGTGGGCTCACGTCTTGCGCTTTCAACGACAGCCCAGGAGTTTGGCATGAAAGCGACCCGCACATGGATTCTGATCGCCGATGGCGCCCGTGCCCGCGTCTTCCTCAACGAGGGGCCGGGCAAGGGGCTCAAGTCGGCATTGGCCGGCGAGTTCGCCACCGACCTGCCGCCGACCCGCGAGGTCATGGCCGACCGGCCGGGCACCGCGGTGCCGGGGGCGGGGCCGCGCCACGGCTATGCGCCGCGCGTCGACTGGCACCGGTTCGAGAAGCGGCGCTTCGCCGCCGGCATGGCCGGCGTGCTGAATGCCGCCGTCCGGCGCAACGCCTTCGAGCGCCTGGTGCTGGTGGCGCCGCCGGAACCGCTCGGCGCCTTGCGCGCCAAGCTCGACCCGGCGGCCCGCCAGCGGGTGGTGCGCGAGATCGGCAAGGACCTGACCGGCTTGACCGAGCACGACCTGCCGGCCCGGCTGGAAGGCGACGGCCTGGTTCTCTAGCAAAACGAAGGCGGCGGCGCCGCAGCGCCGCCGCCTGCGACCGAAGGGCCGCCGTTACTTCGACTTGATGTCGATCCGACGCACCTCGGCCTTGGCCTCGGGGGTCTTCTCGATGGTCAGTTTCAGCACGCCGTTCTTGAAGGCGGCCTCGACCTTGCCGTCGTCGGCGTCGGCCGGCAGCGGGAGCGAGCGCTGGAAGGCGCCATAGGACCGCTCGGCATAGAGCCGCCCCTTCTCCTTCTGCTCGCTTTCGGCCTTCTTCTCGCCCTTGATGGTCAGCACGCCGTTGGCGACGACGACCTCCAGGTCGTCGCGCTCGATGCCCGGCAGTTCGACCGAAACCTCATAGGCGGTCTCGGTCTCGGCGACGTCGAGACGCGGGGTCACGAAGCCGGCCTCGCCGAATCCCAAGCCGTTGCCGGCCGAGGGCAGGCCGAAGCCGCGGGTGAAGCCGTCGAACAGGCGGTCCATTTCGCGGCGCAGGGTGTCGAAGCCGCTATCGAAGGGCAGCGGCGCCGGCGTCGAGCGGGCGCGCCACGGGGTCAAATCACGAAGTGTCATGATCTCCTCCATTCAAAATCGTCGGACACGAAAACCGGGCCGGCCGTCAGGCCGCGCTGGTCGCGCCCTCGATCATCTTCTTCGCCTTGGCGGTGATCTTCTCCATCGGCGACGCCTTGATGTCGATGCGCCGGGGCTTCATCGATTCGGGCAGCTCGCGGACGAGGTCGATATGCAACAGGCCGCGATCGAAGGTGGCGCCGGCCACCCGCACATAATCGGCCAGTTGGAAGGTCCGCTTGAAGTCGCCCTCGGCGATGCCGCGATGGAGATACGTCACCTCGTTGCCTTCCGGCTTGCGCCGGCCGGTGACGATGACGGCGTTTTCCTTGCTTTCGACCGCCAGGTCGTCTTCGCCATAGCCGGCGACGGCCAGCGTGATGCGGTAGCTGTCGGCGTTGCGTTTCTCGATGTTGTAAGGCGGAAACGCGCTGCCGGCGACGTCGGAACGCATGGCGTCCTCGACCAGGCCAGCCAGCCGGTCGAAGCCGATGGTCGAACGGAAGAGGGGAGTGAAATCGAAAGTCGTCATGGCTACATCCTCCTGTGAGCAATGCATCCGCAACCGGACCCCCTTAAGGGGCGGGCCCAAGATTGCCGCCGAGCCCGTACCTGGCACCCGGCGAAGCTTGATTTAGGCAGGGGATTCCGGCGCTGCAAGGGGAGCGGAGCGGACTCGTGTCGGGCCGTAAAAATTATTTTATATCAGTATATTATGGGACCGTCCCCCGGAAGCCCTGGGCGACGACGTAAAGCTCCGGCGATTCCTTGCGCGAGGCCGGCGGCTTGGAGTGGCGCACGGTGGCGAAGTCGCGCTTCATGCGGGCCAGCAGTTCGCGTTCGCTGCCTCCCTGGAAGACCTTGGCGATGAAGGTGCCACCCGGGATGAGCACCGAGCCGGCGAAATCCAGCGCCGCCTCCAGCAGGGCCATGATGCGCAAATGGTCGGTGGGCGGGTGGCCGGTGGTCGGCGCCGCCATGTCGGAAAGCACGACGTCGGCGGGGCCACCCAGGGCCTCGACGATAAGCCCGGGCGCCGCCGGGTCGAGGAAGTCGGCCTGCAGCACGTGGGCACCGGCCAGCGGGTCCATGGCGTTGATGTCGAGCGCCACGACATGGCCGGCCGGTCCGATCCGCTCGACGGCCACCTGGCTCCAGCCGCCCGGCGCCGCGCCCAGATCGACGACGCGGCCGCCCTTCTTGAGGAAGCCGTAGCGGTCGTCCATTTCCATCAGCTTGAAGGCGGCCCGCGAACGGAAGCCCTGCTTCTTGGCCTCGGCGACGTAGGGGTCGTTCAACTGGCGCTGGAGCCACCGGGTTGACGACGTCTTGCGGCCCTTGGCGGTGCGTACCCGGGTGGCGATGGTGCGTCCGCTCAGCCTCGAACCGCGGCCGGTCCGTTTGCGCTCGTCGGTCATACCGGCACCGGGGTGGCGTCGTCCGTGTTCGGCAGGGGGAGCGAAGCGGGACCGATGCCGTCGGCAGCCATCATCTCCAGCAGCATGCCCTCGCGCAGGCCGCGGTCGGCGACCCGAAGGCTGCCCACCGGCCAGCGGCGGCAGATGGTGCCGAGCAGGGCACAGCCGGCGACCATCAGATCGGCCCGCTGCCTGCCGACGCAGGGAATGTCGGCCCGCTCCGGCACCGACAACGTGGAAAGGCGCTGCACCATCTCGTCGATGGCGGCGAACGGGATGTCGATGCCGTCGACCTTCGAACGGTCGTAGCGCGCGAGGCCCAGGTGGATGCCGCCCAGCGTGGTGACGGTTCCCGAGGTGCCCAGCATCTGCACCGAGCCGCGGGCGATCTCCTGGCTGATTCCGTAGACGCGGTCGAAGTCGGCCAGCGTGTCGTCGATGTGGGCCGTCAGTTCGGCGGCATGGGGTCCGGACAGCACGCCGGTGCCGTAGGTCTCGGCCACCGTCATGACGCCGACCGGGATGGAGAGGGTGCCCAGGATACGGGGCCCGACGGCATCGGAAAGGTCGAGCCAGGCGATCTCGGTGCTGCCGCCGCCGATATCGAACATGAGCACCTTGGCCATGGTGGAATCCAGCAGGGGAATGCAGCCGGCGACGGTGAGGCGGGCCTCTTCCTCCGGCGAGATCGACGCGAAGACAAGGCCGGTGTCGGCCTCGACCCGTTCCAGGAAGGCCGGGGTGTTGATGGCGCGCCGGCAGGCCTCGGTGGCGACGTTGCGGCAGCGCTTGACACCGAGTCGCCGGATCTTGACGGCGCAGATGCGCAAGGCGGCCAGCGTGCGCTCGATGGCTTCCCCGTCGAGATGGCCGCTGAGCCACACGCCTTCTCCCAGGCGCACGATGCGCGAGAACGAATCGACCACGTGAAGCCCGTCGCCATAGGCGCGCGCCGCCAGCATGCGGCAGTTGTTGGTGCCGAGATCGACCGCGGCATAGATCGGCCCCGCCGGACCGCGTGCCTGCGATCCAACGCGCCGCTCGCGCTCGTCCCTGAACGCGTCTCGCCGCATGTACCCTCCCTCGCGGATCGACTCCGCATCCGCATTGATAGCGCAAACCGGGGGGTGGGCGAAAGGTCGACGGCGCCGTCGGCGGTGAAACGAAAATTCCTACCCAAACGCGACGGCCTATGCTAGAAGCCCGCGCAGCCGCCGGGAACCCGGCCGCCCGCGACCGGTTTGTTTCTGGTCGTCGGGGCCGGCTCCCGCTATACTGACGGCATCAAACGCGTTGGGGCGTAGCCAAGCGGTAAGGCAACGGGTTCTGGCCCCGTGATCCCAGGTTCGAATCCTGGCGCCCCAGCCAACTTTTCCCGATTCAGCACGAGCAGCCGGCGGCCATCAGGCGATGGCCGGCTTCCTGCCCGCTATCCGATAATTATAGGCATAGAAGTCGATCAACCGGCCGCCCGTCAGCCTGTTGATGATCCATTTGTTCTTCCAGGGCTTGAGGGCCGTCGACGGTTCGACGGCGGTAATTTCCAGCCCGGCGTCGCGGACCATCGCCACCGCCGTCTCGCGGGTGAAGAACCGCAGATGGGTGGAATCCAGTACGCCGCGTTCCTCGTAGGACCATTTCCCTTTGAGAAGAAGGGGAAACACCGCCTTGTAGAAGCGGATATTGGGGATGCTGGCGATCACCGTCCCCCCGGGCGACAGATTCCCAACCAGCTTTTTCAGGACGGTCCACGGATCGAGGAGATGCTCCAGGACATCGAGACAAAGGATCGCGTCGAAGTTCTCGACCGCGCCGACGCCACCTTCGGCCGCAAGGACATCTTCGATGGCCCCGATCCAGATGCGGTCGACCTTAGCAGCGGCTTCCTTGGCCATGCCGGCGTTGATCTCGACGCCGCCATGCCACGTGCCGATGCCGTTTTGCTTGAGATAGCCCAACGTGTTGCCGGACCCGCAACCGACTTCCAGAATCCTCGCGGCATCGGAGGGGATCATCGCGGCAACGTCGGTACGGGCGTTGGTATAATAGTCGTCCAATTTGCGAAACGACGTCGTCGTCATGCTGCGGCTTCCATCCTGACCTGACGGCATCATGTGCCCGATGCCTTCGACCCCGACACGATATCCTCTCGTCGGGCGCGCCGCCTTCGCTTGCGGAGGTTGAGCATCTGACGAAGCACGACCCGGCTGTTGCCGATCCGGTTCAGCCAACGCCACCCCGAGAGAAATACCAGCGTGCAAGTGGTGGTGACCCATCGTGGTTTCCAGGCATTCGCATACTTGTCGATCAGGGCTTTCTCGATCCGCCGGAAGTCGGCATTCACATTGCCCGGGCTCTTGTGCCGCAATAGGAAGTTCACCACGAACGCCCGATAGCCGAGGCTCCGAGCGTTCAGGCAGAGATCGGTCCCGAAAAGATGAAATCCGCCGAGATCGCCAGACACGGCCAGGTTGGCGGCCCGCTTGACGACAATGAAGTTCTCGTCCAGCGACTGCACCTCGGCCGGAAAGGGCCCCCAGTCCGTTCCCCGCTCCGGCGACACGCTGAAGGGGTCGGAAATGCGGATAGCCAGGGTGCCATCCGCCCTCGCCCCGGCATTGCCGAAAAGTCCCCAGTCGGGATGGGCGCGGTCGAGTTCGGCGATGATCCCGTTCAGGCGCTCGATTCCGTCTTCGAGAAGCTGAACATCCTGATGGCACAGGATCACATAGTCGCCGCGGGCGGAATTGAGGAACAGGTTGCAGCCGGAAAAGCCGTCAAAGCGGTTTGTTGTCGTGTTGTCGAGATACAGGAACTCGCAGTCGGGCTCGCGGAAGCCGTTGGCCATGAAGCTTCGCACCATCGCGTCGTATTCGGCTTCCTTGTTGACGAGGGTGCATATGGAGTAGCGGATTCGGCCTTCCTGCGATCGCCTCGCCGCGTCCACGGCACCGCTGATGATATTCATAATCTGATTGACCCCCAACTGGCGCTTCTCTGGCCCAGTTGCCGCCTCGACCGCCATTGCCGACGGATAATGCGCTACGATCGCCATTCAGGAAAGCGGCGACATAGCCGATGTCTGCGAGAAAGGCTGGAGGACGCGAACGTAATATCGTACAGGATAGGCGGCTGGTCGAAAGCTGCGTGCTCGCCCAACCTTGCAAGTGCCGGCGGCGGGCGCACGGGCCGAAAGGATGTCCATGGGTAACGCCGGGGCACCGCTAGGGGAACGGAGACGGGAATGATTTGTCGGTGCTGCGGGAGACACATTTGCCATGTGTTTTTGGACCTGGGCGCGTCTCCGCCGGCCAATGCGTTTCTGGGGAAGGAGGATCTTGAACGGGCCGAGGTCTACTATCCGCTTCGTGCCTACGTCTGTAGCCACTGTTTCCTTGTCCAGGTGCCGGAGGCCACGGCCGCCAAGGACATTTTCAATTCGAACTATGTCTATTTCTCGAGTTGCTCGGAGGCTTTCGTCCGACACGCCGCAAACTACGTCGATGCCATCACGCCCCGGTTGGGACTGAACGAAGGCTCTCTGGTGGTCGAGGCAGCCTCCAACGACGGTTATCTGCTGCAGCACTTCAAGGCGAAGGGCATCCCTTGCCTCGGCGTCGAGCCCAGTGGGTCGACGGCGGAAGTGGCAAAGGCGAAAGGCATCGACACCATCGTCGATTTCTTCACCAACGCACTGGCCGAAAACATCGTCGCGACCCGTGGTCATGCGGACCTGTTCGTCGGCAACAACGTGGTCGCGCACGTGCCGAATCTTGCCGATTTCCTGAGCGGGATCGCCACGCTGCTGAAGCCGGACGGCACGGCGACCCTCGAGTTTCCGCATTTTCTGAACCTGATTCGAAACATCCAGTTCGACACGATCTACCACGAGCACTTCTCGTACTTCTCGCTGCACTCGATCGGCGAAGCCATGCGTCGCAACGGCCTGTTCATCTACAGGGCCGACGAAATGCCGGTGCACGGTGGCTCGTTGCGGGTTTATTGCGCAAAGGCGGGATCGGCCCGTGCCGTGGATGCCAGCGTGGAGCGGATCCTGGCCGAGGAAGTGCGGGCCGGTCTTGACCGGATCGACACCTATACGGGTCTGCAGGGAAGGGTGGAGGCCTTGTGCCGGAACTTCGTCGAATTCCTGTGCCGACAAAAGGACAAGGGGGCGAAGATCGCCGGCTATGGCGCGGCGGCGAAGGGCAACACGCTGCTGAACTACTGCGGGATCAAGCCCTATTTGATCGACTTCGTCGCCGACGTCACCCCAGCCAAGATGGGCAAGTTCCTGCCCGGGTGCCACATCCCCGTCTATGGCGAGGAGAAAATTGCCGAGTTCCGGCCGGACTACGTGGTGATCCTTCCGTGGAACTGGGAAAAAGAAATAAAGGATCGCCTGCAGTTCATAGAGGCCTGGGGCGGTCGGTTCGTCACCGTGATTCCCAAACTCACGGTCACCGATGCCCGCGGCGCCGAACTCGCCACCTGAACCGAAGCTCGGCCTTTCCTTTTCCTAGGAATTCGATGATCCCGGCCCCGGTTTCAGGAGGCCGCCCAAATACTCGCCGTAGGCGGTGGAGCGTAGCGGTTCGGCCAGGGACCGCAGCTGGTCGGCGTCGATGTAGCCCTTGTTGAAGGCAATTTCCTCAAGGCAGCCGATCTTCAGCCCCTGGCGGTTCTCGACCGCGCGAACGAACTCGGTCGCCTCGATGAGGGCGTCGTGGGTGCCGGTATCCAGCCACGCGAAACCGCGTCCGATGCGCTCGACGTACAGTTTTCCTCGTCCCAGATAGGCGCGATTGACGTCGGTAATCTCCAGTTCGCCGCGGGCGGACGGTGTGAGGGAGGCAGCGATATCAACGGCTTCGCGGTCGTAGACGTAGAGGCCGGTCACCGCCCAATTGGAAAGGGGAGCCTTCGGCTTTTCGACGATTTCGGTGGCGTTTCCTTTGTCGTCGAGGGTGACCACGCCATAGCGCTCGGGATCCTTCACCCAGTAGGCGAAGATCGTTGCGCCTTCCTTCCGGTCGAGGGCTCGCCTCAGCATGTCGGGCAGCATGTGGCCGTAAAACAGGTTGTCGCCGAGAATAAGGCAGCAGCCTTCGCCCTCGAGAAACGGTTTTGCCAGCAGCAGCGCCTGGGCAATGCCCTTGGGCTGGGCCTGTACGGTATAGCTGATCTCAATTCCCAGGTGCCGGCCGTCGCCCAGGAGGTTCTCGAAAAGCGGGCGATCGCGGGGCGTCGTGATGATCAGAATCTGGCGCACCCCTCCCAGCAGAAGCGTGCTCAGCGGATAGTAGATCATCGGCTTGTCGAACACCGGCAGGAGCTGTTTGCTCACCGCCTTGGTGATGGGGAAAAGACGGGTGCCGCTTCCCCCGGCCAGAATAATGCCCTTCATTGATCCGCCATCCTGTTGCGTTGAAACTCCTCGACCATTTGCTTGATCGAGCCCCGCCAATCCGGCTGGGTCAGGCCAAACGTCCGCGCGATCTTGCTGCAGTCCAGAATGGCCTTCAGCGGCCGTTTGGCGGGCGTCGGAAAGTCGGCATCCTTGATCGGCACGACCTCGACCGTGCGGCCGGCCGTCATGGCGTAATCCTCCATGATGACCTGGGTGAGCCGATAGCGGCTGACCGGCCCGGCCCCGCAAAAGTGATAGGTGCCCCAGGAAATATCCTGGTCCCCAGCGATGGTATCGATAAGGCTGACGGTGGCCGTGGCGATGTTCCAGGCCGGCGTCGGGCAACCGACCACGTCATCGACAATCCTCAATACGTCCCGCTCCGATCCCAGCCGCAACATGGTGGTCACGTAGTTGGGCCGGCCGGGCGAGAACACCCAGGAGGTCCGGAGGATGATGTGCCGCTGCAACGAGGCGCGGATGCCGTCTTCGCCCTTTGCCTTGCTGAGGCCGTAGAGGTTGATCGGGGCAATCGGATCGGATTCCGTGTAGGGAGAGGACTTGGTGCCGTCGAACACGTGCTCGGTCGAATAGGACACCAGTGCCGCGCCGATTTTCGCGCAGGCCTCGGCCAGCCGGCGCGGGCCATCGGCGTTGACAGAGTACGCGATATCCGGCTCGCTTTCGGCACGATCCACGGCCGTGTAGGCCGCCGCATTTACCACCACCTCCGGTCGATGGGCCGCGAAGGCACCTTCAATGGCGGTCGGATCGGCGATATCGAGGGCGCGACGATCCAGGGCCACCACCTCGCGGCCGGCCTGCCGAAGTTGTAGGGTAACGGCCTGGCCGACCTGCCCGCCGGCGCCGCAGATCAGGACCCCGCTCACCTCGCCACACCCAGGCGGTGACCGTCATAGGTTTCCGCCAGGATGCCCCGCCACCATTCCTGGTTGGCGAGATACCACGCCACGGTCTTGCGCAGGCCGGTGTCCAGCGTTTCCAGGGGTTCCCAGCCGAGGCTTTGCCGTGTTTCCGTGGAGTCGATGGCGTAGCGCGCATCGTGGCCCGGCCGATCGGTAACGTAGGTGATCAGGCTTTCCCGCGGGGTGCGCGTTTCCACCATCTCATCCAACAGGCGGCAGACGGTGCGAACCAGGTCGATGTTCGACCGCTCGCAATTGCCGCCGATGAGATAGGTTTCGCCGCGCACACCCCTTTCCAGGATGGTCAGCAGGGCGTGGGCGTGATCCTCGACGAACAGCCAGTCGCGAACATTCTCGCCGCGCCCGTAAACCGGGATGGATTTGCCTGAAAGGGCGTTGGCGATGACCAGCGGGATCAGTTTCTCGGGAAACTGGAACGGGCCATAGTTGTTCGAGCAGTTGCTGACCGCGACCGGCAGGCCATAGGTCTTTCCCCAGGCCCGCACCAGATGGTCGGCCGAGGCTTTGCTGGCGCTGTAGGGGGAATTGGGGCGGTAGGGGCTGTCCGGACGGAAGTGGCCCTCGGCCCCCAGGCTTCCGAACACTTCGTCCGTCGAGACGTGCAGAAGCAGGAATTCATCCCTCGGTTCGCCCCGCAGTGCGTTCCAGTAAGCGAAGGCGGCATCCAGCAGCCGATAGGTGCCGACGATATTGGTCTGGATGAAGGCGGCCGGGCCGTCGATCGAACGATCGACGTGCGTTTCGGCGGCAAGGTGAATGACACCGGCCGGTCGATAGGCGGCGAAAATGCGGGCCATTTCGGCGGCGTCGCAGATGTCGACGGCCTCGAAGCGGTAGCGGGGATCGCTGGCGACGGACGCCACGCTTTCCGCCGTTGCCGCGTAGGTCATCTTGTCGACGTTGACCACGGAATAGGGGGTCCGCGAGATGATTTGGCGGACCACCGCCGATCCGATGAAACCGCAACCGCCGGTGACGAGCAGGGTCTTCATGTCAGGCAACGTCATCCTCAAAAATAGCGGGGTATGTCCCTGAGCCGGGGTGCGGCGGCATCCTTGGCGGACAGGATTGCCTCGGCCGGCGAAACTGGCCACGCGATACCGAGATCGGGGTCATTCCAAAGCACACTGTAATCCGCCTCCGGGGCGTAAGGCGCGCTCACCTTATAGACGACTTCCGTGTCCGGTTCCAACGTGCAGAAGCCGTGCAGGAAGCCCTTCGGGACGAACAGCTGCGTTCCCGATCGGGCGTCCAGTTGAAAGGTGCAGTGGCGGCCGAAGGTCGGAGACGCGGAGCGGAAGTCGACGACGGCATCCAGCACGGCGCCGCGCGCCACCCGGAACAGCTTGTCCTGGGCGTACGGCGGGGCCTGAAAATGCAGGCCGCGCACCGTTCCCGGCAGGCGCGACAGCGACAGGTTGTCCTGTACGAAATCGCAGAGAACGCCGGCCCGCCGAAAACGCTCGGCGTTATAGATCTCTGAGAACAGGCCCCGCGCATCCTCGTGGCGGACCGGGGTCAAGAGTTTGACGCCTTCGAGCTCCGTCTCGCTTACGTTCATCGACCATACGCTCCCATCATCTGCCCGACGAAGGTACGTTCCGCACGGCCTTGACTCCCGCCAGCCATGCAAGAGTGCCGGCGAGACGGGCGGCATCGCGCGAACCCTTGCGGACGTTCAAGATCAACGAATACCCCAACGCCTTGGCGAGAAACTTCGGGGCATGGCGAACGGCTACCCTTACGGCCGCGCCGCGGCCATGGTACTTGGCCTCGATATACAGGCGCGACCATGCCATGTGCCAGAACTTGCGACAGTGGATGCGCAGGCTCGGGCGCGTAGAGCCGCCGCCCGCATGGCTCGCCCGGGCGTCCGGGACCAGGATCAAGGTATAGCCCGCTCGGCGCATGCGGATGGCCAGGTCGTCATCCTCGTAATAGAGGAAGATGTTGGTGTCGAACCCGTCGACCTCGCGCAGTGCGCTCATGCGTGCCAGCAGCACGGCGCCCGAGATGTGATCGGCGCACAAGGGCCCCTCGGGGACGAGATCGCAGTCCAGACGCTTGCCTCCAACAATCCTCTCGAAAAGGCCAAGGTCGTGCGACAGTTCCACGTGGCCGTTCGCGGCGATGATCGAGGGGCCCAGCAGGCCCGCTTCGGGCCAGCGGTCGGCGGCATCGATCAGTGCGGCCAGCGAGGCCTCGTCAATGGTCGAATCCGGGCCCAACATGAGAGCGAACTCGACGTTCACTCGCTCCAGGCCCTGGTTGCAGGCGTTGCCGAACCCCCGATTGGCTGGATTGGAGATGATATCGGCCGTCGGCAACGTGCGGCATGCCAACGCGGGCGTGCCATCGTCGCTGGCGTTGTCGACGACGATGACTTGCGCGGCCTTGGCGACGGAGGCCAGGCATTTTTCGATCACGGCGGCGGAATGATAGGTAACGGTGACGACCGCCACCCTCGACCACGGGTCAGACTGGACTGGTGACATGTCTTCCACGACCCGAGGAAAATTTTGATCCATTGGGCCTTTGCTGGTAAGGAAGGCCGCCTGGATTGTCAAGAACGAGATGCCTCCGGGGCGAGGCGGCGGGACGTCGCCTGGACCAGCGCCGGTCCCACTGTTCCGCGCCGTTCCGGGGCTCGATCGCGTCATTGTCATGGATAAGGGCCCCCGCAAGGCGCATTGGCGCAACCTGTGGCGGGAAACCGCCTTTCACCTGTGAGACTTGGTGGTCGACCTGCGCGCTTCGCCGCCCGCCTGCGCCGTCTGTAGGCCGGCGCCGGCAATCGGCCTTTACTCTTCCGGCCGAAAGACGCTAAACACGCGGGGATTGGAGATCGAGCGACATGCTGGACACTGGAGCCTTTCACGAGGACCTACGGCGGTGCGATACCGTTGATGTCGGCTCCGACAGGTCGTTCGGCATTGTCTTCGCGGTGGTTTTTGCCGTCATCGGCTTCTTCCCGCTGGTGGGCGACGGCGAGGTTCGTATCTGGGCCTTGGTCTTGGCGGGGGGAATCCTGCTGGCGGCGGTTGCGGCGCCCGGTTTCCTGCGCCCGGCCAATCGGCTGTGGTTCCGTTTTGGCCAGTTGCTCCACCGGATCGTCACGCCGCTGATTTTGGGCTTCATCTTCTTTTCCACGGTCACCCCGACAGGGTGGCTGATGCGTCTTTTCGGCAAGGATCCCATGAATTTGCGCTTCGAGCCGGAAACGCCCAGCTATTGGATTCGCCGCGATCCCCCCGGGCCGGCCCCCGACACCATGAAGAATCAATTCTAGGAAGGAAGACATGGCCTTTCTGGCGGAACTCTGGACCTTTCTACGGGTCCGCAAGAAATTCTGGCTGGTCCCCGTCATCGTTGTGATGGCGATGTTCGGCGGGCTGATCGTGCTGAGCCAGGGCTCGGCCGTCGCCCCGTTCATCTATACCCTCTTTTAGGGGTTTGGCGCGTGCGGGTCCTCGGCATTTCGGCCTTCTATCACGACAGCGCGGCGGCGCTCATCGAGGACGGCCGGATCGTTGCCGCCGCCCAGGAAGAGCGCTTCACCCGCAAAAAGCATGATTCCGGGTTTCCCCACCGCGCCATCGATTTTTGCATGGAGCGGGCAGGGATCGGCCTGGAAGAGGTCGATTCGGTCGTCTTCTACGACAAGCCGTTCCTCAAGTTCGAACGGCTTCTGGAGACCTATCTGTCCTTCGCGCCGAGGGGCTTCGCGTCCTTCCGCATGGCCATGCCGGTGTGGCTGCGCGAAAAGTTGTTCCAGAAGGACCTGTTGCATAAGGAATTGCGCAAGCACGGACCGAACTTCGACTGGAAGAACCGTCTGCTGTTCGCTGAACATCACCAGAGCCATGCCGCCAGCGCCTTTTATCCGTCGCCATTCGACGAGGCCGTCGTGCTGACCATGGATGGTGTCGGCGAATGGACGACGGCCTCGGTTGCCATCGGCCGCGGCAACAGCCTGGAGATGATCAAGGAGATCCATTTCCCGCATTCCCTGGGACTGCTGTATTCGGCCTTCACCTATTACACCGGATTCAGGGTCAATTCCGGCGAGTACAAGGTCATGGGCTTGGCCCCTTACGGGGAGCCGCGCTATCGCGATCTCATCTTGGACAACCTGATCGACCTCAAGGACGATGGTTCGTTCCGCCTGGATCAGTCCTATTTCGATTACTGCACCGGCCTGACCATGACCAACGGGCGCTTCGCCGCGCTGTTCGGCGGCCCGGCCCGGCGGCCCGACGAGCCGCTGACGCCCCGGCACATGGATCTGGCGGCCTCCATCCAAGCGGTGACCGAGGAGGTGATGGTGCGCACCACCCGGCACCTCGCCGCCGAAACCGGGCAGCGCAACCTCTGCCTGGCCGGCGGCGTCGCGCTCAACTGCGTGGCCAACGGCAAGATCCTGCGTGACGGCCGGTTCGCGGATCTGTGGGTCCAGCCGGCGGCGGGCGACGCCGGCGGCGCCCTGGGGGCGGCGCTTACCGCCTACCATAACTTTCACGGCCGGCCGCGTACCGCGAGCGGGTCGGGCGACGCCATGGCCGGGGCCTACCTGGGGCCCGATTTCGCTCAAACCGATATCGAGCGGCGCCTGACGGCGACGGGCGCCCGCTTTTCGGTGCTGGCGGATGACGAGGTCATCGCCACCGCCGCCCGGGCATTGGCCGACGGCCGCGCGGTCGGCTGGTTCCAGGGCCGCATGGAATTCGGTCCCCGCGCCCTGGGCGCTCGCTCCATCCTGGGCGACGCCCGCTCGCCCTCCATGCAGAAGATGCTGAATCTCAAGGTGAAATACCGCGAATCGTTCCGCCCCTTCGCGCCCTCGGTGCTGGCCGAGGACGCCGCCGACTGGTTCGAAATGGAAGGCGACAGCCCCTACATGCTGCTGGTCGCCGACGTCCGGAAGGAGCGCCGGCGCGCCATGACGGACGTCGAGACGGCCCTCTTCGGCATCGACAAGTTGAACGTCGTGCGCTCGGAGATCCCGGCCGTCACCCACGTCGACTATTCGGCCCGCATCCAGACCGTGCACGCCGACACCAACCCCCGCTACCACGCCCTGATTTCGGCCTTCAAGGCGCTGACCGGCTGCCCGGTCGTCGTCAATACCAGCTTCAACGTGCGCGGCGAGCCCATCGTCTGCACCCCGGAAGACGCCTTCCATTGTTTCATGGGCACCGACATCGAGGCCCTGGCCGTCGGCAACTGCTGGCTCACCAAGGAAGACCAGGACTCCGCACTCAAGCTTGACTACAAGAACGCCTTTAAACTGGATTGACGCCACCGACGCTATGGCGATGGGGCCCCAGTTTGTCGCCGGACCAGTGCCGATTTCACTTCAGGGAACGTCCTGGCCAGGGTACGCGAAGACAACACGGCTGTGGCCATCACGTCGTGGCCATTGGCGTTCCAGTGGCCGTTGAACGGAAACTCGAAACGCTCGTCAGTCTTTTCGTGCCGCTCTATGAACAGTGGGGTTAGGTCGCGAACCTCAAAGCCGCGGGCGATGCCGGCGGCGGCCATGTAGCGATGCATCACGGCGGGGAAGCTATCTTGGATGGTAGCCAGTTTGGCGGCGTCATAGAGTTCGGTACGCAGTCCGTCGAGAACGATGAGGATGCGTTCCGGAGGCAGGCCGCTCTCGTGTGGCAGCAAGTCCAGGAAGCGATCAACGTGACGCTGCGCCCGTGCGACCCGCTCTCTCTCCACGCGGGCGTCGGTATTGGCAACGTAATGGCTGGGCCCATCCGGTTCGGTCAATACGCTCCATAACATACCTAATTTTTCGGGCAAGGCGGTCACTTGCAGGTTGCGATACAGGTAAGCGACAAGTGCCGAGCGGCGCAGAAGGCCGCGCCACCAGGGATCGGTCGGCCGGTCGCTGCGTTTGAGGATCAGACTGCCGGTAGCGTCCTCGGCAAAATATGCCATGCCCCGGAATCCCGCTGAAAACTCATCGCCTCCCATTCCCACGCGTGGTAGGTCGTAATCGTTGGCAACGACGTTTACGACCAGCATATCGGGGGTGAAGGCATGGTGCGCGTAACGGGCCCACGCCAGATACTGCGCGAAAGAAGCGTAGGCGGCGCCGAATGCGTAAACATCGATGTTCGGCGTCAGCTTTTCATGAAGGCGGCCGTGAACAGACTCCTTCCAATCAACTTGAACAGCTTCGACGAAGCTGTCGCCGATCACGGCTAACACGGGCTTGGTCGGCGGAGAGACATAGTTTATGTCGCTGAGGAAACCCTCATTATTTGTCCGCCGGATGCGGCCATTTTTCATGTCCCAATCTTGGGAATAGCGGAATTCGCGGTTTGGTACGAAATGGTAAAGGGGCTGGCTGTCATTAATGGCCGGCACGATCAGCCCCTCGTTGTAAGGCAGGAAGCGGAGAACAATCTCCGCGACAATCAGCGATGAAATGAAACCTATCGTCACGGCAGCAAGGGGAAGCATCATCTGCCGAACACACGTCATGCTTTTCATTTTTTCGCTCTGGCATTGCGGTTCGGTCACGAATACTCAGACCAGAACCGGATATTGCCTCTTCCCGTGATTACGGCCCACTAGGGCTGGTGACATAATCCTCCGGGACTCGAGGAAAATTTTGATCCATATAGGCTTTGCTGGTAAGGAAGGCCGCCTGGATTGTCAAGAACGAGGTGCCTCCGGGGCGAGGCGGCGAGACGCGTGTGAAGATCCTTTTTGTTACCTCCAACCGCATCGGCGATTGCGTCCTGTCGACCGGGCTGCTTTCCCACCTGCTGGAGGCGTATCCGGATGCCCGGTTCACCATCGGCTGCGGGCCGGCTCCGGCCCCCCTGTTCCGGGCGGTTCCCAGGCTGGATCGCGTCATCATCATGGACAAGGGGCCGCGCAAGGTCCACTGGCGCAAGCTTTGGCGGGAAACGGCTTTCCATCTGTGGGATCTGGTGGTCGACCTGCGGGCGTCGGCATTTGCCTGGATCGTGCCGGCGCGCCGGCGCATCACCTTTCGCCCGGGCAAGGCGGCCGTCCATCGCGTCCGCCAACTGGGCGCGCTGATCAACCGCCAGGAGGCGCCGCCGGCGCCCCGGCTGTGGTTGGACGAGGCCGCCCGCGCCGAGGCCATCCGCCAGATCCCGGCCGGGCCGCCGGTGCTGGCGGTGGGGCCGACGGCCAATTGGCCGGGTAAGCAATGGCCGGTCGGGCGCTTTGCCGAACTCGTCGGCCGGCTGAGCGGCGAAACCGGGTTGCTGCCCGGCGCCCGCGTGGCTGTGTTCGGCTCGCCCTCCGAGCATGCGGTGGCCGAGCCGGTGCTGGCCGCCATCCCGCCCGCGCGGTGCATCGATCTAGTCGGTGGGGTCGACCTTCCCGGTGTCGCCGCCTGCCTGGGCCGCTGCGCATTCTATGTCGGCAACGATTCCGGGCTGATGCACATGGCGGCGGCGACGGGCGTTCCCACCCTCGGCCTGTTCGGCCCCAGCAACGACGCCCATTTCGCGCCGTGGGGCGAAAGGGCCTCCTTCGTGCGGGGCGGGCGGTCGTTTCACGAGTATATTGAGGCGCCTGGGTACGACTATCGGACCACGACGAGCCTGATGGACGACCTGTCGGTGGAGCGGGTGGTCGAGGCCGCGGCGGAACTGTGGAAAAGGTGCGCGACATGAAGAGCGGACGGCCGACCCTCAGCGCGCTGGTGGTTGCGCACAACGAGGAGGGCCAGTTGGCCGCCTGCCTGGAGCGGCTGGTTTCGGCCGACGAGATCGTCGTCGTCCTCGATAAGTGCACCGATGCTTCCAGGGACATCGCGTTGCGCTTCACCGACCGTCTGAGCGAAGGCAGCTGGACGATCGAAGGGGCACGGCGCAATGCCGGACTGGAGGCCTGTACCGGCGACTGGATCCTCGAGGTGGACGCCGACGAGCGGGTACCGGCCGCGCTCATCGAGGAAATCCGTGCGGCCATCGCCGATGCGGAATCGGGATATTTCCTGGTGCCGTTCGACAACTACGTGGGTAGCCGGCTGGTCCGCTATGGCTGGGGCGCGTCGTGGGGCGTATCGGCGGCGCCGCGGCTGTCGGCGCGCGGTGCCAAGCGTTGGGGCGAACAGCGGATCCACCCTCGCCTGCAGTTGAGCGGCCCCAAGCGGTGGCTGAAGACTCCCATCGACCACTATGTCGATGCCAGCATTTCCGACATGATCCTTAGGCTCGACCGTTATACGACGGCGCGGGCCCAGGACCTGCGTGAAAGCGGCGACATCGGCAGCTTCGCCAACAATCTGCGCCGCATGATCTCGCGCTTCGCCAAATGCTATGTCGGCCGCAAGGGATACCGCGAAAGCCACTACGGCTTCCTCATCGCCCTTTTCGCGGCCCTCTATCCGATGCTGTCCTACCTCAAGGCGCGGCTGGAACGCGACTGACGGCGGATCATCGCGCGGGGAGGATCGGTGCGGCGCGATTCTTTGGGGGGGTGCGGATGGCGCCGACGAAGCTCCGGCAGCTTTCTTCCATCAGGGCGACGGGGTCGCCGATCGCCAGCAGACCGCGGATGTAGCGCCAGAAATCTGCCGACGCCATGCCGGCCCCGCACCGCCGCCGCGCCCATTTCCATGCCCGCCCCGTGAGCCGCTTCGCCGCCCGCCGTCGCATGACGGCCGGAATTTCGGGATGTTCGGCGAAGAAGTCGGCGAACGCTCGATTGATGTCGTGCAGGATCTGCAACTCGCTTCCTGTCAAGCGTCCGTCGGCTTCCCGCGGCCAGAAAAAAACGGGGTAGTCGAGGGTGGCGAACGGGGTCCGCGCCGCCATGCGCAGCATAATCGAGACATCCTGGATGAAGACCTTCGGATCGGAACCGCCGGCAGCCAAAAGCAGCGCCCGGCTGGCCAGCCAGGCGCTGGCGTTGCCGAACAGGTACCCATCCATCAACCGTTCCAGTGGCCGCTCGACGCGAACGGCGGCGGGCGGCGCACCTTCCAGGGCGCCATGCTGCACCGTCAGCGGATCCTGGCCCGGCGGAAACGGCAGGCAGGTGCCGTAGGCCATCGGACATCCGGTCGTGCGGACGGCATCCAGCAGCAGCGACGTCGCCCGCGGTGTCAGCAGGTCGTCACCGTCGAGGCCTTTGACATAGGGAAACCTGGCGCGCGCCAGGCCGGCGTTGATGGCCCAACTCGGGCCGGCGTTCGGTTGCCGCACGATGGAGACATTTCGCAGATCGGCGGCTTCGCGCTCGATGACGGCGGCGCTATCGTCGGTCGAGCCGTCGTCGACGAAGATGAACTCCCGATCGAAGCTGCCCTCCTGCCGTTGCAACGCGCCGATCACTGCCGGCAGGCAGGCGGACTTGTTGTAGACGGTAATGACGAACGACACGCCCGTCCCGCCCGTCTCCGAATCGTGGAACACCATCTTCTCTTCCGCCATCGTGACGCCCGGTCCGGGGGCTGTTATAAGGCTTATGAATGCTTAAAGATTCGCCGCTCCGATATCAAGAAACCCGTTCAGACACCGCAATCGTGCTTAGGACCTTTCCGTCGATGTCTCCGCGCCAGGCCGCCAGCGTTCTGGTCTATGTCGGCTGCGACCTGGTGGGTGACGGCATGATGAAGCTGCCTTTCGTGCGGGCGTTGAGGGCTGCCTTTCCGGGCGCGCGCATCACCTGGCTCACGGGGCGCGGAACCTCGGTCTACGCCGGCAGCCTGGCCCCCTTGGTGGCGGGCCTGCTGGATGAGGTCGTGGCAGAGGACGTCGGCGACTTTGCGGCCCGGCAGCGACTCGCCGGGCAGCGTTTCGAAATCATCATCGATACCCAGCGCGGGCTGCCGACCACGCTCAAGCTCCGGAGCATCCCGCATCGGCGGTTCATTTCGGCTACGTTGGGATATCTCCTGTCCAGCGAGCATCCCCGCCACAGATTCCGCAAGATCCCGTCACTGGCGTCGCAGTTGCTGGAACTGGCGGCATTGGCGGCGGGCCGGACGGTGGATCCGTCGCTGATCGGGCGCCCCAATCTTCCTGCCGAGATCGAGGCGGAGGCGGCGCGGTTGTTGCCTCAGGGCGCCACCTACGTGGGGCTCGCTCCCGGGGCCGGCGGCAGACAGAAGTGTTGGCCCCTGGAAAACTATCTCGAGGTGGGCCGCCGGCTGCTGGCCGCCGGTTACATTCCGGCGGTCCTGTTGGGACCCGGCGAGGCCGGATGGGGTTCGGCGGTGGCCGACGCCTTGCCCCGCGCGCGATTGCCTCTCCAGGACGCCGTCGCACTGTCGCCACTGCTAACGGTCGCGTTGGGGCGCCACATGCGCGCGGCCGTCGCCAACGACAGCGGTGCCGGCCACATGCTGGCGGCTGCTGATGTGCCGATGGTATCCCTATTCGGGCCGACGTCTCCGGCGAAATTTGCTCCCGTGACCTGCCGCCTGATCGTGCTGCGAGCCCAGGATTTCGGGGGCAGCGCCATGGCGGCGATCCCGGTCGAGGCGGTATGGGATGGGGTTGCGACCTTGCTCCACGGCAAGCCGGCGTGAAGCCGCCAGGATTCATTGACTGAACACTCCGCTAACTGTATGTTCTTAGCGTGAACGCGTTCGCGCTATGAACGCCAGTTTGGTGACTGCTGGACAGGAGCGACCATCGCGTCGTTTGCGCATGCCGGAAGAGCAGACGAACATCACCCTGGGCCTGCTGAACGCGGTTCACGAGAACAGCCACGTGACCCAGCGCACGGTGGCGACCGAACTGGGCGTGGCGCTGGGCCTGGTCAACACGTACATCAAGCGCTGCGTGAAGAAGGGCTATATCAAGGTCCGCCAGGCGCCGGCCAATCGCTACGCCTATTACCTGACGCCGGCGGGTTTCACCGAGAAGAGCCGTCTGACCGCGCAGTACCTGTCGCATTCATTCACCTTTTTCCGCCGCGCCCGTCAGCAGTGCGCCGAAGTTCTCGCCCTCAGCGAGGAGCGCAACTGGCGGCGCCTAGCGTTGGCTGGGGCCAGCGAACTTGCGGAAATCATGATTCTCTGTTCCCACGAGTACCCGGTGACGTTGGCCGGTATCGTCGATCCCGCCACCCCCCGCGAAACCTTCCAGAACCTGGCGGTGTTTCCGTTGCTGAAGAAGGTTGGGCCGGTCGATGCGGTGGTCATCACCGATCTCACCGATCCGCAGGCCGCCTATGCCGCGCTGGCCGAGCACCTGCCGGACGAACGCATCCTGGCGCCTTCCATTCTGCGTGTTGTCCGCAATGGTGCGCGAGAGCGGGGGGGGAGATAGGCCATGCGACGCTGGTATGTGGTTCAAACGCGGCCGCGGGACGAATCGACGGCGCTGCTTCACCTGACGCGCCAGGGGTTCGAGGGATATCTGCCGCGTTTTCTCAAGCGCCGCCGGCATGCCCGCAAAGTGGACATCGCGCCGGTCCCGTTGTTTCCGGGCTACCTGTTTGTGGCGCTTGATCTGGCGGCGGCCCGCTGGCGCTCGATCCAGGGCACGGTGGGGGTCAGCCGCTTGGTGTGCCACGGCGACAATCCGGCACCGATTCCCGACGGTGTGGTCGAGGATATCCAGGGGCACGAGGATGCTGCCGGTTGGATTATCCTGCGTCCGCAGACGTCGTTGCAGCAGGGCCAGGTGGTGGAGATTTCAAACGGTCCCCTCGCCGAGCTGCGTGGCATTTTCGAGGGGTTGGATTCCAAAGAGCGCGTCATTGTGCTGCTGAGCCTTCTCGGCCGCGAGGTCAGGGCGCGCGTTCCACTCGGCTGGGTGCAGGCCACCGCCTGAGCCGCCGGGTCATCGGCCAAATGGCCTAACGGGTGAAGGCATTTTTCACCCGAATGGCGGTAGCATGGCCGGCGAAAACGTTTTATCGATAGCGAGATCCGTGACCTACGATATTTCCGGAAAGCGCATCTGGGTGACCGGCCATCGCGGGATGGTCGGCAGCGCCGTGGTGCGCCGGTTGTCCCGGGAGTCCTGCGAAATCGTGACGGCCGGTCGCACGACGCTCGACCTGCGCCGGCAGGCCGAGGTCGAGGCCTGGGTGGCGGCCAATCGGCCACAGGTCGTGGTGGTGGCCGCGGCGAAGGTCGGCGGCATTCACGCCAACGCCACCTATCCGGTCGATTTCCTCTATGACAACCTGGCCATCGAGGCCAATGTCATCCACGCCGCCTTCAAATCGGGGGTGGAGAAGCTGCTGTTTCTTGGCTCGTCGTGCATCTATCCGCGCGAGGCCCCGCAGCCGATGGCCGAGGACGCCCTGTTGAGCGGTCCCCTGGAACCGACCAACGAGTGGTACGCGGTGGCCAAGATCGCCGGCATCAAGCTGTGCCAGGCCTATCGGCGCCAGCACGGGTGCGACTTCATCTCGGCGATGCCGACCAATCTTTACGGACCCGGTGACAATTTCCATCCGACCGACAGCCACGTTCCGGCCGCGCTGCTCAGGCGGTTGCATGAGGCGAAAGAGGCGGCGCTTTCGGAGGTCGCGGTGTGGGGCTCCGGCCAGCCGCGCCGCGAATTCCTCCATGTCGACGATCTGGCCGACGCCTGCGCGTTTCTTCTGAAATCCTATTCCGGCGAATCGCATGTGAACGTAGGGACGGGCGAGGATGTGACGATCGCCGATTTCGCCGAGAGGGTGCGGCGGGTGGTCGGTTGGGAGGGGCGGCTGGTTTATGATACCGCGCGCCCCGACGGCCCGCCACGCAAGGTTCTCGACGTATCGCGCTTGGCGGCGATGGGATGGCGGGCGGCGACACCGTTGGAAGAGGGGCTGCGGGGCTATTACCGCTGGTTCCTCGACAACATCGACCATATCCGCCAATAGCGGGCCGGGGGAGCGAACGCCGTGACCGAGAAAGTTGCATTGATCACCGGAATAACCGGCCAGGACGGCGCCTATCTGGCCGAACTGCTGCTGGAAAAGGGCTATCGGGTGCATGGCGTCAAGCGGCGCTCGTCCTCGTTCAATACCGCGCGGGTGGATCATCTTTACGTCGATCCGCACGTCAACGATCCGCGCTTCCTGATGCATTACGGCGACATGACGGACGCCACCAACCTGATCCGCCTGGTCCAGGAAACGCAGCCGGACGAGATCTACAACCTGGCCGCCCAGAGCCACGTGCAGGTCAGTTTCGAGACCCCCGAATATACGGCCAACGCCGACGCGCTGGGAACGCTGCGCCTGCTGGAAGCGATGCGCATCCTCGGCATGGAGAAGACGACACGCTTCTACCAGGCCTCGACCTCGGAGTTGTTCGGCAAGGTCCAGGAAACGCCGCAGCGCGAGACCACGCCCTTCTATCCGCGCAGCCCCTATGCGGCGGCCAAGCTTTACGCCTACTGGATCGCCGTGAACTACCGCGAGGCCTATGGGATGCATGCCTCCAACGGCATCCTTTTCAACCACGAAAGCCCGATCCGCGGCGAAACCTTCGTGACCCGCAAGATCACCCAGGCGGTGGCCGCCATCGCGGCCGGAAGGCAGGACTGCCTCTATCTCGGCAATCTCGACTCCAAGCGCGACTGGGGCCACGCACGGGACTACGTGGAGGGCATGTGGCGGATCGTCCAGCAGCCGGAGCCCGACGACTACGTATTGGCGACCGGCGAGACCCATTCGGTGCGCGAGTTCGTCGAACTGGCCTTCGCCCATGTGGGGCACACCGTCGTCTGGCGGGGCGCGGGCGTCGCGGAGGAAGGGCTTGACGATGCATCCGGCAGGACGCTGGTCAGGATCGACCCGCGCTACTTCCGGCCGACCGAGGTCGAGTTCTTGCTCGGCGATCCTGCCAAGGCCCATGAGAAATTGGGCTGGCGCCACCGCACAGGATTTAGCGACCTGGTGCGCGAGATGGTCGAAGCCGACATTGACTTGCTGGAAAGCGGACCGGCCGAACCGTTGCATTCCGGCGCATGACGTCCGTCTATCGATCCAAGCCCTTATAATCAAGAAGCAGGGAGTTAAGCATGCGCCCCTTCGACCAGCCGATGATCGATCTGGACGGGAAATCCGTTCTGATCACGGGCGGGACGGGATCTTTTGGCCAGGCCCTCGTTTCCGAGGCCATCAGGCGGTTCAAGCCCCGCAAACTGATCATCTTCTCGCGAGACGAGCTCAAACAGTATGAAATGGCGCAGAAATTCCGTGTGGAGGAATACCCCTTCATGCGCTATTTCATCGGCGACGTCCGCGATGTCGACCGGCTGGAGTTGGCCCTGCGCGACGTCGACTATGTGGTTCATGCCGCGGCGCTCAAGCACGTCCCGATCGCCGAGTACAATCCGTTCGAATGCATCCAGACCAACGTGCATGGGGCCGAAAACGTGGTCAAGGCGGCGCTGCGGTGCGGCGTGAAGAGGGTGGTCGGGCTGTCGACCGACAAGGCGGCCAGCCCCATCAATCTCTATGGGGCGAGCAAGCTGGCGTCGGACAAGATCTTCGTCGCCGCCAACAACCTATCGGGCGGCGAACCCAATTTCGCGGTCGTCCGGTACGGCAACGTGGTCGGATCGCGCGGTTCCGTTGTTCCCTTCTTTCGCAAGCTGGTGGAAGATGGCGCCAAGACCCTGCCCATTACCGATCCGCGGATGACGCGCTTCTGGATCACTCTTCGGCAGGGTGTGAACTTCGTGCTGTCGTCGCTGGCCATGATGCAGGGAGGAGAGATCTTCGTGCCGAAGATCCCCAGCATGAAGGTCGTCGACCTGGCGACGGCCATCGGTCCCCGCCTTGATCACGAAATCGTCGGAATCCGACCTGGCGAGAAGCTGCACGAGGTGATGATCACCAGCGACGACGCGCGCTCTACCATCGAACTCGATGATCGCTATGTGATCTGCCCGAGTTTCAATTCGTTCCGGCACGAGACCTATCGGGATATGGGGGCGCGCGAGATCGAGAACGGATTCCAATACGGCAGCGAGAACAATCTTGAATGGTTGCAAGCGGAGCAACTGAAGGAGGTCCTAGGCACATGCTGATTGATCGGATCACCCGGGCCGCCACAGCCCGCGTTTGGGGGCGATAGGTGGTTTTGTCGGCCGAACGCAAGGTATTGGTTTTCGGGGCGACCGGTATGGTTGGGCAAAGCTTGTGCAGAGCCATGAAGCAGGCTGGCTACAACGTTATCGGCGTCGCGCGGGAGCATGCGGATATTGGCATCGACCTTCGTCATTTCCGGTCCTGTTTCGATGTCGTCGCCTCGGCCCGGCCGGACGTTGTTATAAACGCAGCGGCGATAACGGATTTTGCAGAATGCAAAAATGACACCGCCTTAGCGTATGCGGTAAATGGATGCGCACCGGGAATCATGGCGGAGGCGGCCTCCTCCATCGGAGTTAAGTTTGTCCAGATTTCGACCGACCATTATTACATTGATGACGGCCGACGCTGTCATGACGAGGCGGCGCCTGTCGTTCTCGTGAATGCTTATGCCTCTTCGAAATATGCGGGCGAGGTTTGTGCCCTGTCTGTTCCCGACAGCCTCGTGGTCCGGACCAATGTAACCGGTCCTGTCGGCCTTCGTGGAAGACAAACGTTTTTCAACTGGGCGTTGGCTGTCGTCGAGCGGCGTGAAAAGGCTATTCTGTTCAACGATTACTTCACGTCCACCATCGGCACGGGATGGTTTTCCCGTTCCTTGATTAGGTTAATCGAGGCCGATGCTCGGGGGATCGTCAATATCGCCTCTCGCGAGGTGTCGAGCAAACTGGAATTTGTAGCCGCCTTGGCGGACGCCTTGGGGGCGCCGTTGCGCAACGTCAGTCCGGTTTCGGTTCGGTCTTTGGCGGTGCGCCGGGCCGAAAGTCTAGGACTAGACGTCTCGAAGGCCGAGTCAATTCTCGGCGTGGCTTTGCCGACGCGTGCACAGGTCATCGATGATTTGCTGCGGGAGGGCCGTGCCTTATGAGTCATTATGATCGTGATCTCTATATTCAATCTCGGCGGATCTCGTTGGATACGCCAACATATTTCATAGCAGACTTGGCTTCCAATCACGACGGAGATTTGCAGCGCGCCAAGGCCCTAATTTGGAAGGCCAAGGAATGTGGCGCCGACGCAGTCAAGTTTCAGCATTTCCTGGCGTATGCTATTGTCAGTGATCGCGGCTTCACACAACTTGAGCGGATGTCACATCAAAAGGCATGGAAGGGATCCATATACGAGATTTACGAAAAGTGTGAACTCGATCGGACCTGGACCCGGACGTTACAGGAGACCGCTCGCGACGCCGGCATACACTTCATGACCTCCCCGTATGATTTCGATGCCATCGAACAAACAGTCGGCGCGGTCGACGCTTTCAAGATCGGATCTGGGGAAATAACCTGGAGCGATGCGTTGACGCGAATTGCAGCGGCGGGGAAGCCGACGATTCTCGCCACCGGCGCCTCGACCATGGTCGAGGTGGAGCGTGCTGTAGATGCTGTCCTCGCTGTGAATCCGCGCTTTTCCCTAATGCAGTGCAACACGAACTACACGGGCAGCCCGGACAATTTCCGTTTCATCAATCTGCGTGTCCTCAATACATTTGCGGCAAGGTGGCCTGGCTTGGTGCTCGGCATTTCCGACCACACGCCTGGACATTCGGTTGTCCTGGGGGCGGTCACCTTAGGCGCCCGCATTGTCGAGAAGCACTTTACAGACGACAACCAGCGGATCGGGCCTGACCACGGATTCTCTATGACCCCATTGACTTGGCGCGACATGGTTGATCGCACTCGTGAAGTTGAACTGGCCTTGGGAGATGGAGTGAAACGGCTAGAGACGAACGAAGCGGAAGCCGCGGTCGTCCAAAGACGGTGCCTTCGCCTAGCTCGCAATCTCTTAGCCGGGTCCATCATCGGTCCATGCGATGTGGAGCCGTTGCGTCCGGCGCCGCCCGGGTCGGTGGAGCCGCATGCCCTACGTGGCGTTCTCGGCCGCCGATTGCGAGTGACCAAGGAACGCGGCGATGACTTAAAATGGACGGATCTGGAGGATGGGCGTGATTAAGGGGTCGGTGACCGGACTTAGAGCGGTCGAGCGTGACGATCTGCCGCAACTGCTTGAGTGGAGAAACCAGCCGCTGTACCGCAGGTTTTTTCGCGAGGATAGGGAACTGAATTCGTTCCAGCAGGAACGATGGTTCGAGGAAACGGTGGTTGGCGGCTCCTCCACGCGTATGTTTTCAATCGTGGAGTTGGATGGTGGCCGACTAATCGGGGCCTGTGGTCTGTGCTATATCAATTGGCGGGATCGTAACGCGGACCTTTCTCTCTACATCGGAATAGGCGGTCTTTATATTGACGACACCTACGCGCCGGATGCTGCGCGCACGCTACTGCACTTCGGTTTCGAGGAAATGGGACTACATCGCATCTGGGCCGAAATCTATTCTGTCGATACGGCCAAAGAAAAGCTTTTCAAGTCGCTTGGTATGACGTTGGACGGGCGGCATCGTGAGACCCGCTGGACAGCGGGCCATTGGGTGGATTCCCTCTTTTTCAGCGTTTTGGCCGACGAGTATAGGATCTGTGGCGACGTCTAGCAGTTTATTCTCGCGGCGACATGCTGTAACGGGGGGAAAGGGCAGCTTAGCTATCGGTACAGGGACTCTTTCCATGGGAGACGTTGTGACGCAATGTGTGGCTGACGGACCAGAATAATGATTACAATTATCGATTACGGTATGGGAAACCTACGCTCGGTCGCGAACGCGTTTGAGGCGTTGGGACGGGAGGTGCAGTGCGTTGGCGAGCCGGAGGCATTGGCGTCGGCAACGGCGATCGTGCTGCCGGGGGTCGGGGCATTCGGCGACGCGATGGAGAATCTTTGGACGAAAGGCCTTGTGGATGCCCTCGACCATGAGGTTCGCGGCAAAGGAAAGCCTTTCTTAGGCTTGTGCCTTGGATTGCAACTCCTCGCCGAGCGGGGGACGGAGCAAGGTGACCATCGGGGACTGGGCTGGATACCGGGAGTTTGTCGTCGGCTCGAACGCCGATCCAACGACCCGGACATCCACATCCCGCACATCGGATGGAACGATGTGAGTATCCGCAAGGCGGAGGGGTTGTATCGCGACCTCGGTGACGTGCAGGCGTTTTATTTCGTCCATAGCTACATTCTGTGCGCCGCGGATGATTCGGTCGTAAGCGGGATTTGCGATCACGGCGAGGATTTTGCCGCAAGCATAGAGACCGGCAATGTCTGGGCGACCCAGTTTCATCCCGAAAAGAGCCACAAGGCAGGGCTCAGCCTCCTGAACAACTGGTGTGCTGCGGCACGATGCTAAAGAAGAGGCTCATTCCGGTGCTGCTGCTGCAGAACGGGCTTCTGGTCCGCAGCGAGCTTTTTCGTATCTACCAGGCGATCGGCAACCCGATACACGAGGTGGAACGCTTCAACCAGTGGAACGTCGACGAACTGATCTACCTCGACATCAGCCGGGACGATTCTTACGACCTGCGCCGCGACGATGCCCGTGTGAAGAACATCGGCGGCCCTCTGGACATTCTGCGGGCGGTCGGCAAGAACTGCTTCATGCCGCTGACCTGGGGCGGACGCATCAGGAGCGTGGACGGCATGCGCGCCATCATCAGCAGCGGTGCTGACAAGGTGGCGATCAACAGCCAGGCGCTGGCGAACCCGGACCTCATCGCCCAGGGGGCCAAGGTGTTCGGCAGCCAGGCCATCGTTGTCAGCATCGACGTGCGCCGACATGACGACGGACGGTTGGAGGTCTTCTCAGAGGGCGGGCGCACGGCGACCGGCCGGCGACCCGAGAAATGGGCCCGTGAGGCTGAGGAACGCGGGGCCGGTGAGATCCTCATCCAGAGCATCGATCGCGATGGGACAGGAAGCGGTTACGACCTCGACCTCGTGGCGCGCATGGCGGATGCCGTATCGATCCCGCTGATTGCCTGCAGTGGGGTCGGCCGGTACGAGGATTATGTGGAAGGCATCAAGGCAGGCGCGGCGGCGGTCGCCGCGGCAAACATTTGGCATTTCAAGGATTTGGCCGACCGGGGCGGAAAAAGGGCCTTGGTCAAAGCTGGAATCAACGTGCGACACTAGAATGGATGATGGCGATGGCAATTCGATACTGCTCCAACTGTGTTTATCCCTCGGCAGCGGCGACGCCGTTGACCTTCGACGAGAATGGGGTCTGCTCGGGATGTCGGGTCGCCAAACAGAAGAGCGACATCGATTGGTCACAGCGTTGGCAAATGCTGAAGGATCTGGCCGGGGAGTATCGCAGCGATGGGAACTACGACATCGTCATCCCGGTCAGTGGCGGAAAGGACAGCTATTTCCAGACCCACGTCGCGGTCAAGGAACTGGGTCTGAAGCCGCTTTTGGTGACCTACCACGGCAACAACTACCTGCCGGAAGGCGAGTATAATCTCTTCCGCATGCGCGAGGTCTTTGACTGCGACCACGTTGTCGTTCGTCCCTCGGTCGGGACCCTCGTCAAGATGAACCGCCTGGGCTTCAAGGTTCAGGGCGACATGAACTGGCATGCCCATTGCGGCATCTTCTCAGCGCCCATCCAGGTCGCGGTACGCTACCGTGTGCCGCTCATGCTGTGGGGAGAGCACGGTTTCATGGACCTGGGCGGCATGTATTCCTACAACGACTTCATCGAGTTCACGGCCAAGTACCGCAAGGAACACGCGCTCAGAGGGTATGATTGGTACGATTTCACAGACGAAGGGCTGGAGAAGTTGGGGCATCCCGAATGGAAGGAGGGGTTGCGAACCAAGGATCTCCTGTGGGCGCAGTATCCGTCGGACGATGAAATTGACGAGGCGGGGGTTCGGGGGATTCATCTTTCCAACTTCATCGACTGGGACGGCCATAAGAACGCAGGCCTCGTTACGCAGCTTTACGGTTGGCGGGCCTCAGAGCGGGAGTTCGAGCGGACGTATCGGCGCGTCTCGAACCTGGACGATATCCACGAAAATGGCGTGCACGACTACATGAAGTTCGTCAAGTTCGGCTACGGTCGGGCTTCGGACCACGCGTGCAAGGACATCCGTTCCGGCCGAATGACCAGGACTGATGGTGTTGAGGAAGTCCGCAAGCGTGACCACATTAAGCCTCGGGATTTGCGGAGATGGCTCGAGTACGTGGACATGAGCGAGGTAGAGTTCGACTGCATCGCCGACACCTTTCGCGATCCGCGGGTGTGGCGTATTGAAGACGGCGAGTGGGTGAAAGATAATCTGTGGGGCACACCATCGTCCTATGGACGGGTCCATCTGCCGCGCGACCAGTGGGACAAGTATCAGAGGGGCTAATGCCGTGCTGACCGAGAACGAGATTCGCCCGGACACGATGCGGGAAGAGCAGGCCCGGCGATTCGCTCAAGATATCCACCGCTTGAACGAACGCAAGGGCGAGTTCGTCGCTGTTCCTTGTCCGGCCTGCGGAGACGACCACCCGGTGGTCCGTTTCGAGAAGTACGGACTTACCTATGTCGACTGCCTATCTTGCGGCACCCTGTATGTTAATCCTCGGCCAACGCCGGGAATCCTCGCGTGGTACTACGAGACGTCGGAGCACTACCGGTATTGGAATACGTTCATCTTCCCCGCCTCTGAAGTCATCCGGCGAGAGAAAATCTTTCGGCCGCGCGTTGATCGACTCGTAGACATATGCCATCGGTTTGGCGTGCCCACCCATACCCTCCTGGAGGTTGGCGCCGGTTACGGTACTTTTGGCGAGGCCGTGTTGGAAACTGGCCTGTTCGGACGATATGTTGCGGTGGAGCCCACCCCGGATCTCGCGGCGACCTGCCGCAAAAAGGGTTTAGAGGTGATAGAACTGCCGATCGAGCAGACAGACCTCCCGGATGACTTCGCCGATATTGTAGTCAGCTTCGAGGTCATCGAGCATCTGTTTTCGCCGCGCGTTTTTATCGAGGCGAGTGCGCGCCTTCTCGCATCAGGAGGGGTGCTCATCCTATCTTGTCCTAACGTGAGGGGGTTTGAGGTGGAGGTCCTTCAAGCGGCCTCGGACACCGTCGACGTCGAGCACCTCAACTACTTCAATCCGGAATCCCTATCAGATCTCGTCGCGCGGTGTGGGTTCACGGTGCTTGAGACGACAACCCCTGGAGAGCTCGACGCCGAACTGGTGCGCAAGAAGGTGCTTGTCGGAGATGTTGATCTCGATGGGCAAACGTTCCTGAAGCGTGTGCTAATCGATGAATGGGAGCGCCTTGCAGAGCCTTTCCAGAAGTTTCTATGGGTCAACGGTCTGTCCTCGCATCTTTGGCTTGTGGCTCGGAAGGCTTGAAGGATTGATCGAATCGTAGAAGTCTAATTTTTGGCTTGTTTCGAGGCATAGCCGTTCAAACTCTGTATATCTGCGCCCCGATCTTACTCATAGTATCCAGAATCAATCACCGACGCCGTGGTGTCCAATGTACAGAACAATAGTGTTGCTGCTCTTTTTTGAAGCAACGAAGATAAAAAATATTAAAAAACCATTTTAGCGTTTGCATATGACATTGTAATGGAAATATTCAAATCTACAAAGATGGTCGCAAGTTGAGTATTTATTGCTACAAAGGTGAGTTAGTGTATTGATATTGTTTTCTACGGAACCGCTGACAATTTTCGTATCCCAGTTTGGATCGCTCAGGGGGGGCGCGAGGCATTGTTGCTGTTCTGTTTCAATATATATGCATGGCAAAAAAAACAAGATACCAAGCGTCACATTGGATTAAAAGAGGACGGCAATGACGAAAAATACAGGGACGAAGCCATGCTATGGCAACACAGTAAATGTAAAATACTCTAAATCCGCAGAATTTTATATAAAAACTAAACAAAATTATTTTGAAAATAACAATGATCTATTTAATAAGGCTATGCGTAAAAATGAAATATATTCACACCAACCAATAAGGGTAAAATGTAAAATATGCTCTTCTATGTTGCATGATAAATTTGATTTTAGACAACATGGTATTGAAAATATATATGGAAGATGGTGGGATTGATTATTCAGAGGAGTATGTATCTGGAAATTATAATCAACGAATGATCGATATTTATATGCCGAAAGTTAATTTTTTGTTGGATAATCTTCCAGTTAGAAAATACAAGTTGCTTGATATCGGATGTGGTGGAGGGCATTTCGTGTATGCATCGATGCAAAGAGGTGTTGATGCTTATGGTATTGATATTGGAAAAACGGTCATTGATTTCGGAAACGCACAAATTTTGAGATTATCAAACAAAAAACCACTTTCGAACTCAGATGAAAATGGATTTTATGATGAAATAAGGAGAACTGATGCCGATATAGTTTCGGCTATTGGGGTTATCGAGCACTTGAGAGAGCCAAATAAATTATTTGAGGCGTTTCGTAACGGAAATGCCGGATATCTTTATTATTCCGTGCCAATGTTTTCATTGTCAGTGATTGTAGAGAATGTTTTTAGCAGAGTTTTCCCAAGGCAATTGTCTGCGGACCACACACATCTTTTTACGGAGAAATCCTTACGGAAAATGAATTTACTTGCCGGAGTTAGGCCAGTGGCTGAATGGAGATTTGGCACAGACATAATGGATCTATATAGAAGTATCATGATAACTATTCGTGAAAATGGCGGTTCTAAAACGCTCATGGAGTACTTTGGAAATGGCTTTGGAAATAAAATTGATGATTTGCAGTCAGAACTTGATAAGAATCATTTTTGTTCAGAAATTCATTGCCTGACAAAAAGATGAGTGACATTATATAACGTCACTGTAGTATATACGGGTTAATTTTTATCTATACGCGACGTGGCGTGATGATAGGGAAAGTTATTTTGGTGTATTAATGACAAGAAGGACTATTGTTATTGTGCAGGCGCGTATGACATCGACGCGTCTGCCCGGCAAGGTGCTGATGGATCTTGATGGACAAAGTGTACTTGCCCATACGCTGTTCCGTTGTGCCGCCATTCCTGGGATCGATGGTGTCTGCTGCGCGATACCTGAGGGCGAGATCCACGACCGGGTGGCTGTCGAAGCCAAGGCGGCTGGGGCCATTGTCTTCCGTGGGGCCGAGCATGATGTGCTTGACCGCTATTGGAGAGCTGCTTTGGCGCTGGGGGCCGACATCGTCATGAGGGTGACCAGCGATTGTCCGCTGGCCGACCCCCAGATTTGCGGCCAAGTCTTACAACTGGTCGCGGACGACGGGGCCGACTATGCCTGCAACAACATGCCGCCGAGTTGGCCACATGGTCTGGATTGCGAGGCCTTTACCTTTGATGTTCTCAACCGCGCAGCGAACGAGGCAAAAGAACTCGACCAGCGCGAGCACGTAACGCCCTGGATTAGAGCCCATCCGTCCGTCCGCAAGGCCAATCTCACCGGACCGGGCGGGTGGGTGGCCGACCAACGTTGGACGCTCGATTTTGATGAGGACCTCGACTTTTTCCGGGCGCTGTTCATGGAACTCCCGCCGCTTCCGGCTATGCCGTCGACTAACGAAATTCTTGGGGTGTTGCGAGCCCAGCCGCATATCGCCGCCCTTAACGCGCGGCATCACAACGTTAGTCGGCCAACCGTGCCTGCGGCCATGAAAGAAAATCCATGAAAATAGTAGTTAGGCCGATAGCTCATGGCGCTCCTTAATATGGGAGTTTGCTCCAGGAAATTCTCGTTCTGCGGTGGGCTCGGTTATCGTATCGGGAGGATCGCGCGCCGCACCTATGATGCTGGCCGCAATCTTCGGGCCTTATTGTCGCCCTCCCGGCGGTGCAAACGCGCCGGCATCGCAGCGCAGCGTGCCCAGGTCGATGCTCTCCTGAACCGTCTAGGCCGGGTCAGTGCTTGCCGGTTCGAGGGTACCGTGTTGGTCGACGCCATGTGGGACAATCCGAACCACTGGGTCCGCTACGCGCTGTTCCGGGCGGCGCTTGGATTGGCGTACGGGCGGGAAATCTCGCTGCATGGCCGCCACGCGCGCGCCGAGACGCTGAGAACGGCGGGGCGGCTCGGATTTGCCGACGCGGTGACTTTCTGTGACGTGCCGGCCGACGATCGGGCGGCGCGCCGGCAGGCGCGCCGGTTGCTGGCGGGAACGCAGCGGCCCGAAGACATCCTCGCCTGGGATCTGCCTCACGATCTGCCCCCGGGAATCGTCTACGACGGCCTTCTCCGTCGGCAAATCAGCGCAACCGTGGATGTGCGCCATCCGGGCATTGAGGATCATGTCACCGAAGCTCTGATGGAGCTCCAGCGGGCTGAACGCCTCCTTGAAACCGTCCGCCCCGACCTGGTCGCGCTCAGTCATACAGTCAACTTCGATTTCGGTTCGCTCGCATGGCTGGCTGTTCGCAACGGCATTCCTGGCGGGGTCCTGTACGGCGAGTACGGATTGCAGCGATTTTCCAAGCTTCGGGGGCCGGACAGCGTCTACCTGACGTCCAATTCCCTGACGCGAGCGCTTTTCGACGCCCTTCCGGAGTCGCAGCGAGCGGCCCTGCATGTCGTCGGTCGCGAGTATCTGGAGCGCCGCCTGGCGGCCCAGACGTGGGATGTTGGCGCGATTCATGCGTACCGGAACGGCGTTACCAGCACCTCTCGCACGGAGTTATGCCGATCGGCCGGCTGGGACGAAGATCGTCCGATCGTCGCGGTGTATTCCGTGTCCTGGTTCGATTTTCCGCACCTCTACGGAGAGATGACATTTCGCGATCCGTTGGACTGGATGCAGACGACGATTGACGCCGCCCTTCAGGCCCCACACGTCAACTGGCTATTTCGGCCTCATCCGCTGGAGGGCCGGTATGGAGGGGTATCGCTGCGCTCGATGATGCCGGCGCGGCTTCCGGCCCACATCCGCATGGCGCCATCCAGCGCCAGCGGCGCCGACGTGATGGCAAGCGTCGATGCCCTTGTTACTCTCTACGGTACAGCAGGCATAGAGTTCGCGGCCTTGGGGAAGCCCGTCCTGTCGGCCTCTCGCGGTTGGTACCACGACATCGGGTTTACGCGAACGCCGACCACCCGCGATGACTACAAGGCCGCGCTCGGCACCACTTGGTGGGAGGGCCTTGGCAACGAACAGACCCGTTACCTGGCGAATGTCTTTGCCGGGTGGCATTTTTGCTGCCCGTATTGGCAGGGGGGCTTCGTGCTGGGCGACGATTTTGAGCAGGGGCGGCTCTACCAGACCATTCCGGATCTGTTCGAGAACCATGCCGAGGAAACTGGCAAGGAGATTGACCTCATCTCCGACTGGTGGGAGTCCGATGTGAAGGGCAGCCACTCGTTCAAGATGCTCAGGGCCTCGGGTTACGCGTTGTCCAACGTCGTTCGCGAACCTGCGCCCGGGACGGGTACGAGATGACCGAGCCCAGGCCCGCGAATGCCCTCGGCACGCTGAGGGAGGGGTGGTCACTGTTTGTCGGCAGCGAGCGCCGCCGCATCCTGCTGCTCGCCCCCATCGTCGCTGCCATTGGCGTCTTGGAGGTTGTCGCCCTCGCGTCTGCCATGCCGCTGGTTGCCATCATCATCGATCCCGATGCGTTGGGCCGATGGGAGATCCTGGGCCGCCTCCGCGCCCGGGTCGGCGGTGCAGACCTCCAAGGCCTAGTCGCTCTGCTAACGGCGCTGGTGGTCGTTGCGCTTATTGTGGCAACGGTCGCCAGCTACCTGAAAGACTACGCGATCGCGCGGTTTGCGGCGGGCTGTTGGACCCGGCTTGGTCATGACCTCATGAAGAGCAGCCTTGATGCGCCGTACGTCTGGTTCCTGCAGCGCAACGCCTCTGTGCTCACGCGGCTGTTCACCCATGATCTCGTCCTGTGGGCAAGGGATTTTGTCGAGTTCCTGCTCACCTTCCTCAGCGACTTCGTCATCGTGGCCACGGCCATCGTCGTGATTCTTGCGATTGCGCCGGCAGCCGGACTGGCGGCCATTGCCGCGGTGCTGGTCATCTACGGCGGGATCCTGTTGTGGATACGTCCGCGCCTGCAGGGCCATGCGGAAGTCAGCCGGCGCAAGTCCGACCAACTGGCGTTGAGTGCCCACGAGGCCTTCTCGGGGGCCAAGGACATCCGTCTGAGTTCGCAGGAGGCCTTCTTTGTCTCGGCCTTCAGCCGTGCCAATGCCAAGGTTGCGAACGCCAGGGTCATGACGTCCGTGTGGGGCAAGATTGCGCCGCTCCTGATGTTGCTGCTTGGCCAGCTCGCCCTTGTCGTGATGGCCTTCGGTCTGTGGTGGGCGAAGGTGCCGACGGCCGAAATCGCGGCGACGATGGCCGTGATCGTTCTTGTTTCCGCGCGCCTGATCCCGGCCCTCAACCGCATCGCGGCGAACGTCAACAAGATCTGGAACGTAGGCCCCTATGTCACGGGCATCAACGAGGTGAGCCGAAGCCTCCATGCGGCGATGGAGGTGCAGCGCGCGGAGTGGACCGGCGAGGGGCGGCCGGTTCCCGCGGATTGGCGCCGCCTTGAGGCCGAAGGCATCGACTTCGGCTACGGGTCCAGTGGCGCTCTCGTCCTCAACGGCATCAGCCTTGTCATCGAGCGGGGCCGGACCTATGGGATCATCGGCCCTTCTGGCGCCGGCAAGAGCACGCTGGTCGACGTTCTTCTCGGGCTCCTCGATCCGGTGGGGGGCAAGCTGTTCCTGGAGGGGCAGCCCTTGACCGGGATCGACAAGACGTCATGGCAAGCAAGGCTCGGGTATGTGCCTCAGGCGCCGTTCATCTCGGACGACACGCTGCGGGCCAACGTTGCCTTCGGTGTACCGGCCTCCGAGGCCGACGACAAGCGCGTCACGGAGTGCCTGGAAGCGGCGAACCTGTCGCAACTTCTGGACGAGCTTCCGTCCGGCCTCGACACCCGCATGGGCGATCGCGGATCGCGCCTGTCGGGAGGGCAGAAGCAGCGACTGGCCATCGCCCGCGCCCTCTACAAACAGCCGGACATCCTGGTCCTGGACGAGGCGACCTCGTCTCTTGACACCCTCAACGAATTGGCGATCCAACTGGCTATCCAACGCCTCCGCGGCAAGGTAACCCTGGTGATCGTCGCCCACCGCCTGTCCACCATCCGCGACGCCGACCACGTCTTCGTGCTCGACAACGGCAGGCTCGTCGACGAGGGCACCTACGACAGCCTGCGAACGTCCTCGCCGCTCTTCGCGCGGCTGGTCGCGGCGCAGTCTGACCATGCGCTTCCCGCAAACGAACCGATCGCCGGACCGGTGCCGTGAGTCCTTCCGTATTTCGCAGCGAATTTAAGATCGACGATCGCCACGTCGGTGGCGGCGCCCCCTGTCTGGTCATTGCAGAGGCCGGCGTCAGCCATTTCGGCGACATGGGTTTGGCGCGCGATCTCGTCGACCTGGCGGCCGACGCCGGGGCGGACGTTTTCAAGACCCAACTCTTCGACGTCGAGGCCTTGATCGCCGAGCGCGCATCCGACTGGCGGGAACGCTTGCGCCCGCGCAACCTGACGTTTGACCAGGTGTTCGAACTGAAAGCGCGTTGCGAGGCCCGCGGTCTGCTGTTCATGGCCACGGCGCACGACGACAGCCGCATTCCATGGCTCCGCGAGCTTGACGTGCCGGCGGTCAAGATCGGCTCGGGCGAGCGCAACAACCCGGCATTTGTCGCCCGCCTTGCCGAACTCGGCCGGCCGATGATCATTTCGACCGGCATGTACGGCGCCGAAGACGTTCTCGAGGCGCTTGACGCCTGCTTGGAAAGGGGTTGCGGGTCGGTGGCTCTGCTTCACTGCGTCACCAGCTACCCGACCCCGCCTGAGGACGTGAACCTCGCGGCGATGGAAACCTTGCGCAAGATCTTTCCGGGGCCGGTCGGCTATTCGGACCATACGGTCGACGAATTGGCGGTGCTGGCGGCGGTGGCCCGCGGCGCCGACATCGTCGAAAAGCACATCACCATCCTGCGCGACGTGCCGAATGCGCAAGACTGGAAGGTCTCGGCGGGGCCGGAGAATCTGGCCTCGATAATCGAGCGGATCCGCCGGATCGAGGCGATGATCGGTCGCGGCACCAAGCAACCGGCACCAAGCGAGGCGGCCGGCGTGGCCTGGGCGTTGAAGTCGCTGGTCGCGCGGCATGACCTGCCGGCGGGCCACATCCTGGCCGAGAGCGACCTCGCCGCCAAGCGACCCGGAGACGGCTTGCAGCCCAACCGCATCGGCGAGTTGCTGGGGGGGCGTCTCAGGCGGGCGCTGGCCGCCGACGAGGTCGTGCGGTTGGAGGATCTCGAACCGTGAGGAAGCGGATTTGCATCGTGCTCACCACACGCGGGAACTATGCCAAGATGCGCTCGACCATGGAGGCGATCGCCGGTCATCCGGAGCTCGCCTTGCAGACGGTCATCGGGGGCGCTCTCCTCGATCCGGCCTATGGCGATTTCCGTGGCGCGATCGAGGCGGATGGCTTTCGCGTCGATCATACGCTGGACTACATGGCGCAAGGCAAGACGCTTGGCAGCGTCACCGAGTCGGCCGGCCGCTGCGTCCAGGGCATGGGACATATTCTGACGCACCTGGAGCCCGATTTCCTGTTGGTCATCGCCGACCGCTACGAGGCTCTCGCCATCGCGCTCGGCGCATTGTGCCACAACGCGCGCATTGCCCATCTCGAGGGCGGCGAGGTGTCGGGCTCGATCGACGAGCGCATCCGCCACGCCATCACCAAGCTTGCCCACGTCCACTTCCCGGCCAATCGCGAGGCGGGGGACCGTCTGGTGCGGATGGGCGAGCACGCGACGTCGGTTCATGTGGTGGGCACGCCAAGCCTCGATCAGTTGGCGCGCATCGATCTCGACGACCGGGCCTCGCTGCAACAGTTCCTCGACCAACGGGGCGAGGGAGGGCGGGTCGATGCCGGTGGGGACTACGTGGTCGTATCCCAGCACCCCGTAGCGACGGAATACGGCCATGCCGGGCGACAGTTCGACGAGACGGCGCAAGCCGTCCGCGGCCTTGGCCTGCCGGTCGTGTGGGTCCTGCCCAACGACGAGGCCGGGGCGACCGACGTGGCGGCGCCCCTTGCGTGGCTGTCCCGGCAGGGGCTGCCGGTGGTGTCCTTGGGCAGCCTTCCGTTCGCCCAGTATGCGCGCCTGCTGGCCCACGCCCGCTGCCTTATCGGCAATTCGTCGAGCGGCATCCGCGAGGGGGCCTTCCTGGGCGTGCCGACGGTGAACATCGGGACCCGCCAGCAGGGGCGGCAGCGCGGCGGCAACGTCATCGACGTCGGCTACGCGGCGGACGAAATTGCAACCGCCGGCCGCCGACAGATCGCCCACGGCCGCTATTCGTCCGACGGCGTCTACGGCGACGGCCGCTCGGGACCGCGCATCGCCGAGGTCCTGGCGACGGCATGGCCGCCGCTCGACAAGACCATCGCCTACTGATGGCCAAGGCATGACCGTTCTCGCCCTCATTCCCGCCCGCGGTGGCTCAAAGGGTGTGCCGCGCAAGAACCTCCGCCTGGTGGGCGGCCGCTCGTTGATCGAGCGGGCCGTCGCCGCGGTCCGGGGCTCGGGTGTCGTCGACCGCGTGCTGGTGTCGACCGACGACGAGGAGATCGCCGAAGCCGCGCGCAAGGCCGGCGCCGAGGTGCCGTTCCTGCGTCCCCCCGAGTTGGCGAACGACCGCGCGCCGATGGGGCCGGTGATCCGCCACGCGCTTGCCGCGTTCGAGGACCATTCGGGCGTGACGGTGGAAACGCTGGTGTTTACCGAGGCCACGGTCCCGTTCCGCAATGCCGGCCATGTCGCAAAGGCGGTCGAACGCTACCGCAAGGACGACTGCCGCTCGGTCATCTCGGTCTGCCCGCTCGAACGCAAGCCGGAAAACATCTTCGCGAAGGACCGCGACGGCCATCTCGCCCGCTATATCCGCGATCCCCGGCGGACCTTCGCCAACCGTCAGGACATGGCCGACCTGTGCCGGCTGAGCAGCGGCGTCTACGTGATCGGGCGCGATACCTATGTAGCGACCGGCGCGCTGGTGGCCGAGCCGGTCGGCTTCGTCGAAATGACGGCGATCGAATCCGTCAATATCGACGAGGAGATCGACTTGATGCTTGCGGAAATTATTGCGGAACGCTACGGCCTCTGATGGCGGGCGATCTGGACGGAAACCTGGAAACGGACAAGAAAGGGACAAATGATGCGCGTGCTCGTTCTCGGCGGTGACGGCTATCTCGGCTGGCCGACCGCCATGCATTTCTCGGCGCGTGGCGACGAGGTCGTCATCGTCGACAACTTCGCCAAACGCCAGTGGGAACTGGAGGACGGTATCGAGCCGTTGATGGCCGTGCCTCCGCTGCACCGCAGGGTCGGGCAGTGGGAGAAGGTTACCGGTCACAAGATCCGCATCCGGGTCGGCGACCTCTGCAACCATCGGTTTGTGTACACGGTTCTCGACGAATTCCGCCCGGAAGCGATCATCCATTATGCCGAGCAGCCTTCGGCGCCCTATTCCATGCAGGGCCGCGAAAAGGCCGTCTATACCCAGACCAACAACATCGTGGGCACGCTGAACCTGCTGTTCGGCATTCAGCACTCCTGCCCCGACTGCCATTTCATCAAGCTCGGCACGATGGGCGAGTACGGCACGCCCAACATCGACATCGAGGAAGGCTGGCTCGACATCGAGCACAACGGCCGCAAGGACCGCGTGCTGTTTCCGAAAAAGGCCGGCAGCTTCTACCATCTCTCGAAGGTGCACGATTCGAACAACATCGAATTCGCCTGCCGGGTCTGGGGAATGCGGGTCACCGACCTCAACCAGGGGCCGGTCTACGGCATCGAGACCGAGCAGACCGAGCTTGCCCCGGGCCTCCATACGTCGTTCCATTACGACGACGTGTTCGGCACCGTGCTCAACCGCTTCCTCATCCAGGCGGCCATCGGCGTGCCGCTGACGGTTTATGGCGCCGGCGGGCAGACCCGAGGCTACCTCAACCTGCGCGACACCCTCCAGTGCGTCGAACTGGCCGTCGATCATCCGGCGGAGCGCGGCGAGTTCCGCGTCTTCAATCAGTTTACCGAGCAGTTCTCGGTCAATCAGCTGGCGGAGATGATCAAGGCGGCCGGCATCCGCGCAGGACTGGGCGTCCAGGTCAACCACCTCGAAAACCCGCGTGTCGAGCAGGAGAAGCACTACTACAACGCCAAGCACTCCAAGCTGGCCGACCTTGGCCTGGAGCCGCACCTGTTGACCGAACAGGTGATGGATCGAATGCTTGCTGTGGTGCGCCGGCACGCGGAAAACGTCAACGAGAATGCCATCCTGCCGCGCGTCCGGTGGCTCGCCGGCGATAAGACGGAGGAGGCCCTCTGACTACTGCCACTTCTCGGCACGCTCTCGCAAAACCCCAGGGGAGACGGGGGGATTGTCCAGCATCACCGCCAGGGTCCGGTATCAAATTGGCGACGTATTGGCCGGGCCCCTTGGAGTGAACAGGCCAGGAATGGAAACCAAGAAGAAAATTTTAGTGTTTGTGGATTTTGACGTCGTCGTAAGGCACTTTCTCAAGAACAATACGTTCCGGGAATTGGCCGACCAGAACGACGTCGTCTATGTTTTCAACAATGACACAACTTCTGCGAAAAAGGGCGTCACGATCAACGTGGCCGAACTCGGGCTGCCTCGAGTTGTTTTCACGTCGGTCCCGCGCAAGCGGACCGGGCTATGGTACTTTCTTTACACGGCGGCGGTGCTCCGGCAGCAGCGCGGGTCGCCGAATTTCGTGGCGAGACATCGCCAGCTAGTGGACGTGCTTGGGGCCTGGAGGGTACGGGTCCTTGAGCTCTTGGGGCTGCCTGGCCTGTACAACCTGTTCCGCTGGGCGTTCATCCATCTGATGGGAGTGGAGCTCAGCGTCCAATCCGTGATCGAGGCGGAGAAGCCGGACCTCATCCTGCACCCCAGCATCCTCACCGGCTATTATGTGAATGAGCTGCTCATCGAGACCAAGCGCCACGGCATTCCGCTCGTCCTGCTCATGAATTCCTGGGACAATCCGTCGGCTAAAGCGGTGTGCACCGGTTTTCCAGACCAGCTGGTCGTGTGGGGCGAGCAGAGCAAGCGCCAAGCGATCCAGTACATGCGGATGCCGCCCGACCGCATCAAGTGCTTCGGGGCTGCCCAGTTCCAGGTGTATCGCGACCCGCCGCCCGAATCTCAGGCCGAACTGCGGAAGATGTTCGGGGTCCCGGCCGGAAAGAAGATCCTTCTCTATGCCGGCGCCGGTAACGGCCGCCACGAGACCCACTATCTGCGCCTGCTGGAGAACGGCATCGAAGACGGGACCTTTCCTGATTGCCACGTGATCTATCGGCCCCACCCCTGGCGGGGCGGCCTGGCGGTTGGAGAGGATGACTTCTTTTCGATCGCCTGGCGGCACATCACCATGGATCCGTTCATGGCCGACTATTACCGCCGGGAAACCAAGAGTCCGAGCGGCATCATCTTCATGGCCGACTACAGGATCGCCAACAAGCTGCTCACGCTGGTCGACGCCGTCATCTCTCCGTTGTCGACGATGTTGATCGAGGCGTTGGTCAAGGGAAAGCCGGTGCTGGCGTTCTTCCCCGAGCGGGAGCACGGCGTGGTGTTCGGGATCGACGAGGTGCACTTCGCCGATTTCCTGAAGATGCCCGACGTGAACGTCTGTCTCGAGGAAAGGGAGTTCCATCCGGCGTGCCGGCGCCTCGTCGGCCAGATCGGCGACCCCGCCCTGGCGACGCGGCTTCGCGAAAGCGCCGAGTTCTTCGTTGTCATGGACGGGCCGACGTACGGCGAGCGCCTGCGGGACTTGGTCGGCGACATGATAGGGGCGCGCGCCTGACCGATCTTCAACAGCGCGGGAACGGAGAGCGGCCGTCGAGCGGGAGTCGGCCGGCGCCGCGCGTGCGGCTCATCGCCCGTCTGGACGTCAAGGGTCCGAACCTCATCAAGGGCATCCACCTCGAAGGACTGCGTGTGGTCGGCGATCCACACGAACATGCCCGCCGTTATTACGAACAGGGGATCGACGAGATCCTGTACATTGATTCCGTGGCCAGCTTGTACGGTCGCAACAACCTGTCCGACATCGTCGATCGCACGACGTGCGACATCTTCATCCCGATCACCGTGGGCGGGGGTGTGCGCTCGGTGGAGGACGTGCGGCGGCTATTGCGGGTGGGTGCCGACAAGATCGCCGTGAACACCGCCGCCGTGGCGTGTCCCGAACTCATCACCGAAGCGGCCGAGGCGTTCGGGTCGCAGTGCGTCGTGGTGTCGATCGCCGCGAAGCGTCGAGCCCGGGGATCGGCGGGTTGGGAGGTATTGGTCGAGACCGGGCGCGAGCGCACCGGGCTCGACGCCGTCGAATGGGCCCACCGGGCCGCCGAGCTGGGTGCCGGTGAGCTGCTGGTCACCTCCGTCGATCGCGAGGGCACGCGGATGGGCTTCGATGTCGAATTGACGCAAGCCATCGCGCGCGCGGTCGACGTTCCGGTCATCGCCTCGGGTGGCGCCGGCCGGCTTGAGGACGTGGCGGAGGTGATTGAGGACGGCGGCGCGGATGCCGTTGCGCTCGCCTCCATCCTGCATTTCGGCACGGCCGAAATCGGAACCATCAAGGATTTCCTCGCCGGGCGCGGCATTGGCGGGCGGCCGGCGCGGCGAGACAGCTGACGATGCCCGCGCCTGTCGCCTCCATCCTCGATTACGATTGCGGCAACCTGCGCAGCCTCGAGCGTGCGTTTGTCCGCGTCGGCGCCCAGGTGCGAATGATCGAGCGGGCCGAGGACGTCGCCACGGCGGGCCACCTCGTGTTGCCGGGCGTCGGTGCCTACGGGCAGGCGATGGATCGTCTGTCCCGCCGCGGCTACGCCGAGGCGGTGTCGGAGCATGCCGCGGCGGGAAAGCCGCTGCTGGGCATCTGCCTGGGCATGCAGCTCCTGTTCGACGAGAGCGAGGAGTTTGGACCGCACAAGGGGCTCGGGCTGGTACCGGGTCGCGTGCGCATGTTCGACAAGGACCGTGCCGCCGACCACGGCGTGCGCATTCCGCACATCGGCTGGACGGCGATGCTGCCCGGTCCGACGCGGTCGTGGGCCGACACCATCCTCGCCGACGTTCGGCCGGACGATCACTTCTACTTCGTGCATTCTTTTCATGGCCGGCCGGCCGACCCCAACTGCGTGCTTGCCGAGGTGGACTACAACGGCGAGCGGATTTGCGCGGCGGTCTACCGTGACAATGTCATCGGATTTCAGTTCCACCCGGAGAAAAGTGCCGACGCCGGACTCGCCATCTTGTCGCGGTTCGTCGGCCTCCGATAATACCTGTACGCCAGACGAAGCTAGGATTTACGCCGTGGTTGACCGTTCCAATGAACCGAGAGTGAAGTGGGGACTGCCCGAGACCGTGCAGTTCTGCACCCAGTGTGTCGTATCCAATCAACGTCCCTCGACCGTGGTGGAGTACGAGCACGGCAAGGATTCTCGCAAGCCGACGATTTTTTTCGATGAGGAGGGCGTCTGTTCGGCCTGCCGCTATCATCATCGAAAGTACCATGAGATCGACTGGGAACAGCGCGAACGGGAACTCGTGGACCTGTGCGACCGCCATCGCAGCCGCAACGGGTCCTATGACGTCGTCGTCCCAGGGAGCGGCGGCAAGGACAGCGTTTACGTCGGCCATATCCTCAAGCACAAGTACGGCATGAATCCGCTGACGGTGACGTGGGCGCCCCATCGCTACACCGACATCGGCTGGCGCAATTTCCAGAACTGGATCGACGCCGGCTTCGACAACATTCTGGTGACGCCGAACGGCAAGGTCCACCGCACCCTTACGCGCTTCGCCTTCGAGAACCTCCTGCATCCCTTCCAGCCGTTCATGATCGGCCAGAAGAACGTCGGCCCCCGCCTCGCTCTCGAGAAGGGCATCAAGCTGATCATGTATGGGGAAAGCCAAGCCGAGGGCGGTTCGCTGCTGAATGCCGACAACCCGCGCATGCCCAACTCGTTTTTCGCCCGGCCGCGCGATCGGCTACGCGGCATCGAAGTGGGGGGGGTGCCCTTCGACCAGCTGGTTTCATATGGCATCCCGGAGAGCGAGTTGCAGCCCTATATTCCGGTTGCGCTAGAGGATGTCGAAGCCGCAGGCATCGACGTTCACTTCATGAGCTACTACAAATTGTGGAGACCGCAGGACAATTACTACTACGCCGTCGAACACTGTGGATTCGAGGCCAACCCGGAACGCAGCGAAGGGACCTACTCGAAGTACGCAAGCCTCGACGACAAGATCGACGGCTTCCACTACTTCACGACGTATATCAAGTTCGGAATCGGCCGCGCTACCTACGATGCTGCCCAGGAGGTCCGCAACGGCCACATCACGCGCGAAGAGGCGGTCGCGCTGGCTCATAAGTTCGACGGTGAGTTTCCCAAGAAATACTTCGTGGAGTTCCTGGACTACATAGGAATCACGGAACAGCGTTTCTGGGAACTCATCGACAACGGGCGCAGCGCGCACCTCTGGGAGCACACGGATTCCGGCTGGAAGCTGAAGCATCAGGTTCGATGAGGGAGCATCGTCATAAGAAGCCACCACGCTCGCCAGCCTGCCCGTCCAATGATCTTCTCGATTTACCCATTCATACTGGCGTCGCCGGCGGTGGTCCCGCGACCGTGGATGCTACAGACTGCGAATTCGTCGACGGATTTCATCCCGGCGACGTAGCGTCCGAGACTATCGCCTTGAGTCCCGGAGGCTCTCTCGCTCCTTACCTCGATCACGCGTTTGGTGGCGAATTCACCACGGCGCATCGAGGCCGTACCGGCGGCGGCGACCGCTACAGAATGGACGGCGAACGGGAGGTCGATTTCCTGCAACTGGGGTGCGATAAGAAAGGTCCGTAGCCGTGAAAAACGAGTTCCCCGAATGAAGCCTCCCCGTAGTGGGTTTTTCGATGGCTGTAAGGTGGCCGTGACGGGCGGGGCCGGACTGATCGGCTCGTTCGTCGCCGAGCAACTTGTGAATGCCGGTGCGCGCGTCGTCGTCGTCGACGATTTCTCGAAGGGACAACGCGCCAACTTGAAGGGTATCGCCGGCCGGATCGAGGTCCGCGAGGGGAATTTGGAGGATCAGGCATTTGCCGAAGAGGCGCTTGGCGGTATCGAAATGGTCTTCCACTTGGCCAGCCGGGCATTCGGAGTGGGCTACTCGTCAGCGCACCACCTGGACATGCTTGAACACAACGAGCGGATTAACAACAACCTGTTTTCGGCAGCGCGTCGGACTCGGCCAAAGCGAATCCAGGTTGTCTCGTCGTCCTGCGTCTACCCGGATGACGGGCCCGATACGGTGCCGGAACTACCGCTGTTTACCGGCGAGCCCGAGGCGGTGAACTTGGGGTATGGGTGGGCCAAGCGGTTTCTTGAACAGAAGGCGGTGGTCTTTCAGGGTCAAATGGGTATCCCGGTGTCGATTGTGCGTCCTTTCAACATCTATGGTGAACGCTACAACTGGGTCGGCCAGTACAGCCAGGCCATACCGATGCTGGTCAAGCGGGTCATGGACGGAGCCGATCCCGTGATGATCTGGGGAAGTGGCAATCAGCGGCGCAACTACCTCCACGCAACGGACTGCGCGCGGGCTATGGTTTCCGTGATGGCTTCGGGATTCACCGAGCCGGTGAATATCGGTACGGAGGACACCGTGACCATGCGCGAACTCGTCGGCCTCATCTGCCGCTTGAGCAAGGTTTCACCGCAGGTGGTGACAGACACGACGAAACCGGAAGGACGCTTCATCAAGAGTGCGGACAGCAGACGGCTGCGTGCCGTGGTCCCCGATTTCCACGTTGCCGTCGGTCTCGAGGAGGGCATTGCCCGTATGATCGGCTGGTACCACGCCACGTTCGGCCTCGGGGCTGCCCTCGGAGCCGCCACGTGAGAGAAGAGATGAACATGACACGAGCCCGGATCGGACCCGGAGATGCCGACGTCCTCCTACTGCTCAAGTCGGGCCTCGAAGAGAGGGTCGAGGCGGTCCTTCGGGGAGAGGCGCCGCGGGAGTTCTTCTACAGTTTCTTTGGCCTGCTGGAAAACGGCATCGATACACGGATCATGAATACGTCCGAGCCCTATACGGGCGTCGCGGCGCAAGCGATCCATGTCGGAGAGCGCATCTTCTCCCGAATTTCCGGTATCAGCATAAGGCGCCAGTATCTGGCAGGTCTGCGACCTCAGTGGGCACGCGCAAAGGTGCTCGCCAGCTTCATGGATCATTTCAGCCTGACCATGGGGAACTACTTCTGCGGCCGCCGCGACCGCCCCTTCACGATCGGCTTTTTTCACGGATTTAGCGATATTCCCCACCACATTTCCCCACTTGGCCGCTGCATTCTGAACCGTTATGTCAGGCGGGCCCTAGAGGGGTTGGACGTCGTCGGCTTCTTCGGTCCGGCCGATCGCGCGGAGGCGGTGCGGCGGTGGGACCTTCCAGAAGCGAAGACGGCATTGGTGCGATTTGGCGTGGATCAATCGTTCTGGACGCCGGCGGCGGCGGAGCGCGGCAACGATGGCAGGGACTTCAAGGTTCTGTCCATCGGGTCCGATCCCAATCGGGACTATGACACGCTGGTTTCGGCGCGGCTGCCGTGCCCCGTGACGATCATTACCCGCTTGCCGGTCAAGCGGACACCCGATGCCGCCAATGTCGAGGTCACGGAGGGCAGTTTCTGGAAGTCGCCACTAACCGATGCGGTCTTGCGCGGCCTTTACAGGGATGCGGGGGTGGTTGTCGTGCCGCTTCACGATGTCTTTCAGCCGAGCGGTTACAGCGTGACGCTGCAGGCGATGGCGTGCGGCCGCCCGGTCGTGTTGTCGCGCAACAAGGGATTGTGGACGCCGGAGTACCTGAAGGACGGCGAGAACTGCTTGCTCATCCCGCCGGGGGATCCCGCCGCCCTGCGCGCTGCCGTCGAATCCCTTCGCGATGATCGAGCGCTGGCGGCGCGGATCGGGACGGCCGGGCGGAAGACGGTGGACGATCACTTCACGATCGAGGCCATGAACCGCAGCATGGTTCCGTTGGTCCAGCGAGGTCTTGCGGCGCGGGCGGAGGCGCGCCGATGATGGCCTTCCGGGCCTTGTGTTTTGCCGCCGTGCGATCAGCGGCCAGCGTGATCGCTTTCGCCGGCATCGTGAAGCGCTGCTAGGAGGGAGCCGGGCAGCATGTGCGGCATTGCCGGAAGCGTTGATTGGCGTGGTTGCGACCCGGGGGGGCTTCGCCGTAGCGTCTCCATGATGACCCGCGCGCTTCGGCACCGCGGGCCCGACGACGAGGGACTTTGGTGCGACGAGGCGGCCGGCATCTGTTTCGGCCACCGTCGCCTGTCGATCATCGACCTCAGCCCGACGGGCCATCAGCCTATGGTCAGCGCGTGCGGCAACTACGTCATTACCTTCAACGGTGAGATCTACAACTTCCGCGAACTGGCGAAGGATCTGGAGCGTTCGGGACGGACGCTGCGTGGAGTCTCCGACACCGAGGTTCTGCTCGAGGCCTGTGCCCAATGGGGGGTGGAAACGGCAGTACGGCGCTGCGACGGCATGTTCGCCTTCGCATTGTGGTCCCGACGCGATCGAACCTTGATCCTGGTTCGCGACCGATTGGGGAAAAAGCCACTGTACTGGGCGACGGTCGGGGATCGCCTTTTCTTCGCTTCCGAACTGAACGCCTTGAAGCAGATCAGAGAAATCGACCGCAAGATCGATCATGAGGCGTTCGCCGCCTATCTGACGCTGGGATACGTACCATCGCCCATGTCCATCATCTCCGGCGTCAACAAGCTCCTGCCAGGAACCCTCTTGGGGTTTTCGGACGGTCGGAAGGAGTTGGAACTGCGGTACTGGAGCCTCGATGCAATTGCCGGTGACCCCTTTCGCCACAATCCGCCGGTCGATCCGCAAGAATCCGACGCGATGCTGGAACAGCTGCTTCGGGAGTCGGTCGTACATCGGATGATCGCCGACGTGCCGATCGGCGTCCTTCTGTCGGGGGGTGTGGATTCCTCGCTGGTAACGGCGATCATGCGGGAGGAGGCGTCCGCTCCCATCCGCTCCTTTTGTCTCTCGTTTGACGGGGGCGAGTATGACGAAGGCAAGTTCGCCCGCCAGGTAGCCGAGATCCTCGGTACGGAGCATGTCGAATTCAAGCTGTCGGGCGAGGATGTCCTGAATTCCGTCGAACGCATCACCGAATGGTTTGACGAGCCGCTGGCGGATAATTCCGTCCTGCCCACCGCCTTGATCAGTATGCAGGCACGAAGCCATGTTACGGTGGCGCTGTCGGGCGACGGCGGCGACGAGATGTTCGCAGGCTATTCGCGATATCCGTGGACGAGAGCGCTTTGGGAAAAATTGGAGCGCTATCCGTTGCTGTTCAGGCGCTTGACGGGGGCGCTGATGGCGGGCATCCCGGCGGGCATGTGGGGGATCGCTAGCCGGGTCGGCGACGGACTTGCCTTGGGCGAGCGCATAGGCCGGTACGCGGAGTTGATCGACGCCCCCGATGTCGACGAGCTCTATCGCCGCGTCACCGCCTACTGGCCGTGTCCGTCCGAGGTGCTGCGGCAGCGGGAGACCCCGGCCGGACGGACCGAGTCGCCGACTTCGCTCGGTGACCCCGTTTTGCGGATGCAGTGCTGCGATACCCGAAGTTTTCTGCCGGACGACATCCTGGCAAAGGTGGATCGAGCCTCCATGGCATTCGGCCTCGAGGTGCGTTCGCCGTTGCTCGACCACAAGGTCGTCGAGTTCGCCTTCGGCATGCCGAGGCACTACCATTTGAGCGACGGCAGGGGGAAGGCGCCTCTCCGCCGGCTGTTGGGGCGCTATCTGCCCGAGGCACTGATCGACCGTCAGAAGCGCGGCTTTTCCTCGCCTACCGGCGATTGGCTGCGGGGCCCCTTGCGGGAATGGGGACGGGCAACCCTCGACCAGCTGATGGCGAACGAACCGGCGCTTTTTTGTCGATCCGCAATCGCCCGGGTCTGGAAGGAACATCAGGGCGGTCTGCGAAATCACCAGAACAGGCTGTGGTCCCTGCTGATGTTCGAGGTATGGCGCGAGAAATATGGCGCATCGTTCTGACCACAGGGCCCCTGCCGATGGGGATGTTGGATGCGCGTCGAGAGGTATCGATGAAGGTCTGCATCGGCTATAGGATTCAGGAAGGGCCATGGGGCGGGGGGAATTCCTTCGTGTCCTCGATGACGGCGGCGTTGCGCTTGGCCGGACATGAGGTGGTCCCGGACTTGGCCGATGGCGACGTCGACATCATCCTGATGGTGGATCCCCGTTCCCGTCTGCCGAACGTGACCATCGGCGCATCGCACATTCTTCGCTATTTGACCTTCCGGAATCCGCTCGCCGTCGTCGTTCATCGGATCAATGAGTGCGACGAACGCAAGAAGACGCACACGGTCAATCTGCGTCTGCGCCTCGCCAACTACTGCGCCGACCATACCGTGTTCGTCGGTGCGTGGCTCCGGGAACTGCCGATATGGAAGTCCCATCCCCCGCGTGCCTCCAGCGTCATCCGCAACGGCTCGGACACAAGCGTGTTCAACCCTGTCGGTTTCCAGGCCTGGGACGGCCGGGGACCTCTGCGTTTGGTCACCCATCACTGGGGCGGCAATTGGATGAAGGGCTTCGACGTCTACACCCGGATCGACGCCATGTTGGCGGAGCCGGCGTGGCACGACCGGCTCGCGTTCACCTATATCGGCAATCTGCCCGCCGGATTTCGGTTCAGAAACGTACGGTACCTCGAACCTCTGGACGGTTCCGCTCTTGCCGACGAATTGCGCGCGCACCACGGGTATGTGACGGCGTCGTTGAACGAACCCGGCGGGAACCATCAGAACGAGGGGGCCTTGTGCGGATTGCCGTTATTGTACCGCAGCAGCGGATGTCTGCCGGAATACTGTGACAAGTTCGGCGTTGCCTTCGACGGGCCAGAGGACTTTCCGGAGGCGCTCAGCCGCTATATCGCCCAATATCATGGCCTGGCAGCGCTCATGCCCACCTATCCCCATACCAGCGAAAAATGCACGGCAGCGTGGATCAGGCTTTTCGAGAACCTGATGGCACGACGCAACGAGATCGTGGCCACCCGCGGGATCTGGCGAAACCCGCTCCTGTTTGCATTCAACCAGATTCCGTTCTAGGGCCGATCCATGCGCAAGGACTTCGTGGAAATCGACAGTACTCAAAGCGAGAGCGAGATCGCCTTCGTCGAGCGCTATTGGACGGAGGTGTGGGAACGCGAAGGGGGCCCCAAGGCGGCGATCGACAAGATCCCGGGCAAGGCCGAATACCGGATTATGCGGCCCTATATCGTATCCATGCCGCCGGGAGCGCGCCTGTTGGACGGCGGCTGCGGGCTAGGCGACTGGTCGGCCTATCTGACGCGGAAGGGCTATCCCACCCTCGGCCTGGACATCAGTCGCAGCACCGTCGCCAAGCTCAAGGAACTGTTTCCCGACGTCGAGTTCGCGGTGGGCGACATTCGCGAAACTGGGCTGCCTGCCGAGAGCTTCGACGGTTATTTCTCGTGGGGGACCTTCGAGCATTTCGAAGAAGGACTTGAGCGTTGCGTGGCCGAGGCATGGCGGGTTCTCAAGCCCGGTGGCTATCTGTTTATCAGCGTGCCTTTCGACAACTTTCGCCATGCCCTGCGGGCGGCCTTCGACAGAAGGCGGAAGGGGGACCCCCGCCCCGGAAAGGAACGGTTCTATCAGTGGCGCCTGACCCGACCGGAAGTGCGGGGACTGCTTGCTCGTGGCGGATTCTCGGTCCTCAACATTCAGCCGATCCACAAGCGGCAGGGGGTATTGCGGAGCCTCCATCACGAGTTCGGCTTTCCCTACGAGTGGCTGGCGACGAAGGGCCTTGGCGTTGCGCTGGCGCAGGTTATCCCGGGTGGCCTCATCGCGCACATGTTGATGGCGGTGGCGCAAAAGCCGGCCGGGGCACCCTCTCAGCCGGAGGACAAAGGTTGATGTCTGCCCGACAGGCTCTACGCACGCTCCTATCCGCTTGCCTGCGTCCGGCCCGACTCAAGCTTGCGCCCAGGTACGTCGATTGGCCGGACATTTGGGCCAAGGACGCCGCGTTTATCGACGCCATGGCCAAGATCGAGGGCGTTACCCTCGTCCCCCGCGAGCGGTGTTTCGTTCTCCATCAATTGGCCCGCACCCTCGAGGGGAGCAACGGAGATTTTGCCGAGATCGGCGTCTACAAAGGGGGGACCGCCTATCTGACGGCATGTGCCGCCCCCGGCAAGACGATCCATCTGTTCGATACCTTCGAGGGCATGCCCGAAGTCGACGCCGGTATCGATGCGCATCGGACGGGCGATTTTGCCGATACGCGATACGACGACGTCCGCTCCTTTCTTGCCCCTTTCCGTGAAAGGATCGCCTTCCACAAGGGGTTCTTTCCGGCGACGGCGGCCGGCCTCGAGGAGAAGACGTTCGCGCTCGTCTATGTCGACGTTGATATCTATCAGTCGGTCAAGGACGCGCTGGCGTTCTTCTATCCCCGGCTGGTGCCGGGGGGCGTCATGCTGTTCGACGATTTCGATTCGCCCAAATGCCAGGGGGTTCGCAAGGCCATCGACGAATTTCTCGCCGACAAGCCGGAGCGGCCGGTGGTGACGGCGTACTATCAGACGATGATCATCAAAGCCGCCGCCGTTTCGTGAGCTAGGGAATGGGCCTGGGCGGCGACCTCATCTGGACGGCCATTTTAAAGGCTGTTCGCGACCACGACGGCGAACCCCCCGTTGCTTGTTTTATGCCGGGGATCTCCGATTTACTGGCCGGCCGCTTGTACGAAGGATCCGTCTCTCTTCGCGACAACGCCGTGTTCCGTCACAATCCCTTCGTCGCCCTTACCGAGGCGCGGCGAAAAAGCCTGGGGTCGCGCGGGCTCGATACCGCCGCCCGCCTCATCCTGAAGTTCCCGCCGGCCCGCCGATGCTACGAGGATTGGATATTCCGTCGGGCCGAGCGGGTGCGGGCCGAAGGCGGTCCCCACTTCGTTCATATCGACCTGCAGCGCCATTCCTATGCCGCCCGTCAGACCCGGCGCCGAACCTATTGGAAGCAGGGCCGGGCCGTCGATGCGATGGCCGGGCCGTTCGGTGTCGAGCGCGTCGAGGAACCGCCAAATCTGCATTTCACGCAGGACGAGCGGTCGGCGGTGTCGCGGTTGCTGGCGGAAGCGGGGCTGCATAAGGCGTTCGTCGCCATTGAACCGGACACCAATCGCGACTGGTTCGGGGAACTCCGCGCCTGGCCGATGGATCGCTGGCAGACGGTCGTCGACCGTGTGCGGGAGGCCCATCCGGACCTGCCGGTCGCGCAGGTCGGCCTGGGGCGTTCCGGAATCCTGGAGGGCGTTGTCGATCTGACGGGACGGACCGGCTTTCGGGATGCCGCGCTCGTCATAGGCCGCGCCACCCTGTTCATCGGAACCGAGGGGGGGCTGATGCACGCGGCGCGGGCCGTCGATGCCCGCGCGCTCATCCTCTGGGGCGGCGTGACCCTGCCGGAATTCATCGGCTATCCGGATCATCAGACGACGATCTGCAAGCATGTGTTCTGTGCGCCATGCGGCAACGCGGGGTGGTGCCCGAATGGTCACCGTTGCATGCTCGATATCGAGGTCGGCGAGGTTGCCGACACCGCGCTGCATTTGTTGAATGGGGAACTTGGCTAGAGCCCGAGCGTTTGCGAAAGCGCGGCGATCACGCGATCGACGTCTTCTTCGCCCATCTCGACGAACAGGGGCAGCGTGAGAACGCTTTCGTAATAGGCCTTCGCCCCCGGATACCGGACCGTCCCGACCCGGGCGCGCCAATATGGCTGATCCGGGACCGGGATGTAGTGAACCTGCGAGCCGATACCTTTCTCCGCAAGCCGCCTCATGGCGTCGGCTCGGGACACGCCGGTGGCGCGGAAATCGATCCGCACGACGTAGGTATGCCAGACCGGCTTCTGCCCTCCCATCCGAGGCAACGGTCGGACGATGGGCGCCAGCGAGGCGATTTTCTCGTCATAGGCCGCGACCAGGCCGCGGCGTTTGGCGGCAAAAAGATCGAGCTTCTTGAGTTGACTGAGGCCAAGCGCGCAGTTGATGTCCGGCGCGCGATAGTTATGGCCCAGGACCTGCATTTCGTAATACCAGGGATTGACGCGCCCGTCGGCGCCGAAGGCCGCATCCTTATGAACGAACGCTTTGGGGTCCCGTGTGATGCCGTGGCTGCGCAACAGTCGAAGTCGCTCGGCGACGGCGGCGTTCCGGGTGGAGACGGCGCCGCCTTCACCCATGGCGATGGTCTTGACCGGATGAAACGAGAACGTCGCGGCGTCGGACCATGCGCAGGAGCCGACCGGCGTATCGACGCCATCGCGTCCGGGGGTCGTTCCGCCGATCGCGTGGCAGGCATCCTCAACGACAAGGAGTTCGTTTGCCCGTGCGATTTCGGCGATATCGGGCATGGCGACGCACTGGCCGTTAAGGTGGACCGGAAAGACGGCTCGCGGCCGGCCGGCCAGCTTGGCCCTGGGCAGCGCTTCCGCCAAGGTGGCGCCGGTCAAAAGGCCGGTTTCCGGATCGACATCGGCGAAGACGACGTCGGCTCCCGTCATGGACGGTCCATTGGCCGTGGCCGCGAAGGTCATCGCCGGGACGATGACGACGTCGCCAGAGCCGACGCCAAGGGCGTCCGCCGCCATATGCAGGGCCGCCGTCCCGTTCATGCAGGCGACGACGTTAGGTACCTGGAACCTCTCGGCAAGCGCATTCTCGAACGCCGTGACGGCCGGGCCGGTTGTCAGGAAATCGCTTTTCAGGACCTCGATGACGGCAGCAATATCGTCGTCGCCGATCGAATGTCGTCCGTAAGGCAGAAACATGGCGCGTTCTTCTTCTCCAGGGGTAGGCTTGATGGCCCGCGATGGAGCGAAGCTAGAGCAGGAAAAGCGAGATGTCCCGCCAAAATTTCGCAGCCGTAGCCGACGCGTCCTCAATCTCTGCCGGGACGCACGCCCGCGATCTTTCGAGAGGTGAGCGGTGAGGGCGGAATGGGAACTCAACGGCGACCTTCCTCTTTCGCCGTTGAAGCGGTTCACCTATCTGGCCCGCAACCTGCGCCGCAACATGGCCGGTTTGCCCAGGTCCATGCCATTCAGGCCGTTCTGTCGGGGACGCGTCGAAAAATCCGATGGAACGCCGTCACCCACGCGTTTGCTGGGGCAGGTCTTCATCCGCGAGGAACTGCCGAGGCTGTTGCCGACCGCCGAGATCCGCGTCCTCGACGTCGGGTGCGGAACGGGCCGCATGAGCGACCTCCTGGAGAGGGCCGGGTACCGGGGGACCTACGTCGGTGTCGACATCGATGACCGCTTTGCCCGCGATGGCGGAGGCACAGGAGCCTTCGCTCGCCGTTTTGTGCACGGCGATGCCCACGACCTAACCGAAGCCGATTCTTTTGACCTCGTCTTTTCCAACTCGGCCCTCGAACACATCCCGAACGACCGCCGCCTTCTGGCGAAACTTGACGAACTGGTGGCGCCGGGGGGCATGCAAGTGCACATCGTCCCGAGCGGCTGGGGGTTGCCGCTCTATCTGTGGCACGGTTATCGCCAATATCCGCTGTCGCGGATTGGATCGCTCTTCCCGGGGGAGGGAACGCGGGTCTATGGCCTTGGAGGACTAGCCTGCTTCGGGGTGCACCTCGCGTTCATCTCGCTGGGCGAGATCCTTCTCCGCATGGATCTACGGAGGCGGATTCCCGCAACCTATCGAGCCTTTCTCAATACCGCGTTCAGGATTGACCGGGTATTCTCGACCGCGCCCGGGATGTACGTCGTGTGCCGCCGGAGCATGGGGGATGCCAAGCAGTGCGACGAGATGAATGACCGATAAACGCGTTAAGATCATGCGAGAGGTGGCTGCGATCCTTTGCGGCGTGGCCTTTGTGGCCGGGTTGTCTTTCGGTGGTCTTTATGTCTTTCGGGCGGATTTCTACGGTACGGTCGAAGTGGAATTGACGCCCGTCGCCGAGCTTTATCCAGTCTCGCCGACGGCGGTGGCGATCACCGGTTATGACACCGAGTCCGGACCGTTTCTCATTCCCCGGTTGCGCAATGCTGACGAATGCACCGGCTGGCGTATCGAGAGCGGAGCGGCGGAGATTGCGCAGTCGGACGGCGAGTTGCGGATTCCCTTGCGCCCGGGCGATCACGACTATGTTGCCAAGCCGCTGGGGTGCGTGCTCGGCGAACCCGCCGTGGATGCCCTGCGCTTCAACCTGTTCTTCGGGGAAGTCGAGTCCTTCGGCGTGCAGAACTTGTCCCGCGAGCAGTATCAGGTGAACTTCCAAAATGTGCCGATGGCCTTGGGCAAACCTCTGCCGTTCTCCCGCTGGGTGCCCGATGTCGAAGCCGCATTTCCCGAGGAGGCTGCGCAGGCCCGGGAAGCGTTGATCGATGCGGGATTCGATTCTTCGGCGTCAACCCGTGAAAAGATCGAATTTCTCGTGGCCTTTGTCCGCCGCCACATGCCAAGCGCGGCTCCCCCCTCGTACCTGAACAATCTGTCTCCGTGGCGGGTCTTTCTGGAGGGCAAGCTCAAGGGTGCAGGAAACTTCTGTCGCCAGTGGTCGCTGGTCTACGGCTACCTCGCCAACCTGATCGGCATTCCTTCCCGGAACGTGTTTACGGGGGGCGCGATGGACAATGTCGATCTGGGATCCCACGCGTTTTCCGAGAGCTATATTCGCGAGCAAGCCGGATGGGCGTTCGTCGATCCTACCACCGAGATCGCCTATGTCACCAATGCGGCGGGCAGGTTGCTGAGCGGGGCCGAGCTTTACACCGCCATCATCACCCGAACCTCGTCGGCGTTGACCGCCAGGGCTCTGGTCGAGAACGGCTACAAGTCCGTTCCCTTCGCGGCCGTGGGGAAAGCGCTGAAACAATTCATGCGCAGGAACAGTTTCCTCATCTACATCGGTAGCCATGACGGACGCTATCAGATGCAGGGATCCGGTGCGGCGCGTTATGTGCAACAGCTCTACCGCTTCCTGTTCCAGCCGCAGCAGTATTTTGGATTTGCCCATTTCGTCAGTTTTTCGTGGATCAGGTCGGCCGCGTTCTTCACGTGCATTGTCGCCGCGTTCTTCGCCTTCATTTTCTCTATCGCAGCGATCGTCCGTGGAAGCAGGCGGTGATGGCAGAATGGCCACGGGAACCTGATTGATGTGCGGCGTTGCCGGCATATTCGACCGCACCGGCTCGACGCCCGTCGATATGTTGGGGCAAAGGGCGGATGCCATGCAGCGGGCGCTGGCCCATCGCGGGCCGGACGATCACGGTGTGTGGAGCGATCCGGTCGCCGGCGTGGCGCTGGCCCACCGCCGGCTGGCCATCATCGACCTGGCGCCGAGCGGCCATCAGCCGATGGTGTCGGCCGATGGCCGTTTCGTCATCGCCTACAATGGCGAAGTCTATAACTACAAAGCCATCGCCGCGGAACTGGCGGTGGCGGGACGCGCCGTGGCCGGAGGGTCGGATACCGCGGTGCTGTTGGAGGCCTGCGCATGCTGGGGCGTCGAGCGGGCGCTGGCCAAGTGCGTCGGCATGTTCGCCTTCGCCTTGTGGGACCGCGAGACCCGGACCCTGACCCTGGCCCGCGACCGCCTGGGCATCAAACCGCTCTATTGGGCCCGCTTCGGCGAGCTGTTCCTGTTCGGCTCCGAACTCAAGGCGCTCAAGGCACACGGCAGCTGGCCGGAGGAGATCGACCAGGGCGCTCTGCTGGCCTATTTCCGGCATGCCTACGTCCCGGCGCCTTACAGCATCTTCAAGGGCGTCCGTAAGCTGGAGCCCGGCCATATCCTGACCGTCGGTCCCAGCGGCGAGCCGGTTTCCCGCCAGTATTGGGACCTGCGCGGCTTCGCCCGCGCCGGCGCCACCGACCCTTTCACCGGCTCCTATGAAGAAGCCCGCGAACAGGTCGAAGCGCTGCTGCTCGATGCGGTGAGGCAGCGGCTGGTCGCCGACGTTCCCCTCGGAGCTTTCCTATCCGGCGGTGTCGACTCCTCGGCGGTTGTTGCCCTCATGCAGGCGCAAAGCGACCGCCCGGTCCGCAGTTTTTCGATCGGCTTTCACGAGCAGACCTACAACGAGGCCACCCACGCCAAGGCGGTGGCCGCGCACCTCGGCACCGATCACACGGAACTCTATGTCACGCCGGGGCAGGCTCTCGACACCGTTCCCGAGTTGCCGCGTTGGTACGACGAGCCGTTCGCCGATTCCTCGCAGATCCCGACCCTGCTGCTGTCCCGGCTGACTCGCGACCATGTCACGGTATCGCTGTCGGGCGACGGCGGCGACGAGGTGTTCGCCGGCTACAACCGCTATTTCTGGGCGGAGCGCATCCGGCGCGCCGTCGGCTGGATGCCTCGCTCCGCACGGACGGCGCTACGGGCTGCGCTCACAGCCCTGCCTCCGGGCGGCTGGGATGCCCTATCGGCTGTGCTGCCGCGTCGCCTGGTCCCGCCGCAGGCGGGAGACAAGGTGCACAAGATGGCGGCGATACTGGATGCCCGTGACATGGACGACATTTACCGGCGTCTGGTCAGCCAATGGGCCGATCCGGAGACCCTGATGCCGGGCGTCGCCGAGGCCCGAGGGGTTTTGTGGAACGGCACCCTGGCCGCCGACCGGCCCGATGCCATGGGGCGCATGCAGTTGGCGGACATGGCGACCTACCTTCCCGACGACATTCTGACCAAGGTGGATCGCGCCAGCATGGCGGTGGCCCTGGAGGCGCGGGTGCCGCTGCTCGATCATCGGGTGGTGGAGTTCGCCTGGCGCCTGCCGCGGGCGTTCATGGTGCGAAACGGCCAGGGCAAGGCGATTCTGCGCGACATCCTTTACAAATACGTGCCCCGCGAGTTGATCGAGCGGCCGAAGATGGGCTTCGGCGTTCCCATCGATGCCTGGCTGCGCGGGCCGTTGCGCGAATGGGCCGAGGATCTGCTGGACGAGCGGCGCTTGCGGGACGGCGGATTGCTCGATCCGGCGCCTATTCGCAAGGCGTGGCGCGACCATCTGTCCGGCACGGTGAACCGGCAGTATGCGTTGTGGACCGTGCTGATGTTTGAGAGCTGGCGGGCGCATTGGGGGCGGGCGGCATGAAGATCTGCCAGCTCTGTTCGGTGGACTTTACCCTTTACCATTTCCTGTTGCCGCTGATGCGGGCGATGCGCGAGGCCGGTCACGAGGTGGTCGGCGTTTGTGGCGAAGGCCCTTTCGCCGAACGGGTCCGTGCCGCGGGCTTCCGGGTCGAAGCGGTCGGATTTCGCCGCAACTACGATGTCCTGCACCATGTCCGCGTTTACGGCGAACTGGTGCGGTTGTTCCAGCGGGAACGGTTCGACATGGTGCACGTGCACTCGCCGATCGCCGCGTTGATCGGCCGGCTGGCCGCCGCGCGCGCCGGGGTCCCGAAAAAGGTCTATACGGCGCACGGATTTTATTTTCATGAGCATCAGCCGTGGGGGCTGCGCCACGCCTTCATCGGGCTGGAATGGATCGGCGGCCGTTTCACCGACGTGCTGTTCACCCAGTCGACCGAGGATGCCGAAACGGCCCGGGATCTACGCCTGTGCCGCGGGCCCGTCATCGAAGCCATCGGCAATGGGGTCGATCCGGTCCGCTTCTGGCCGGCCGACGCGGCGGACGCGGCGCGGCACCGGCTGCGGGCGGAATTGGGCGCCGGCAGCGACGACGTCGTCATCCTGATGATCGGCCGCCTGGTGGCGGAAAAGGGATACCCGGAGCTGTTCGCGGCGATGAAGGGCGTGAATGCCCGCCTGTGGGTGGTGGGCAACCGGCTTAAGAGCGACCACGCGGCCTCGGTCGACGACGCGATCGCCGGCATCGAGGCCGACCCCGACCTGTCGCGGCGTATCTCATTTTTGGGTTACCGCAGCGATGTCGACGCGCTGTTGCGGGCAGCGGATATATTTACCCTGCCATCCCATCGCGAGGGCATGCCGCGCTCGATCATCGAGGCGATGATGAGCGGGCTTCCCGTCGTGGCCACCGACATTCGCGGCAGCCGGGAAGAGGTGGTGGACGGCGAAACCGGGTTCCTGGTGCCGGTACGGGATGCCGGTCGCTTGACCGTAGCGCTGCAACGCCTGGTGACGGATGGCAGGTTGCGGTCGCGCCTTGGTGCGGCAGGCCGGCAGCGCGCACTCGCGCAGTTCGACGAGGAAAAAGTGGTCGCGCGCCAGATCGTGCACTTGGGGCTGGAAAGTTAGCGCGCCACGATGTCGGGGCTCGCCGTTATCCTCTGCGTCGCCATTCCCCTGGCCCTGTTGGCAAGGGAGGTCCAGCGCCAGCCGCTCAAGCGACTGACGCTTTCGCATTTTTGGTATTTCACCCTGATCTGGATGGCGGCATTTCCGCTGCGGGCATGGCTGGTCGATACCGGGCAGCGGGTTTCTCAGGTGATCATGACGGGCGCGGCGACAAAGCCCGACAGCGCCTTCCTGGCGGCGGCCCTGGCGGTCGCCTTCATTTATTGGCTGGCGGTCTATGGGGGGTATCGCTGGGCCGATGAGGGTAGCAGTGACACGCCGTCGGCGACGGATCATCCGGAGGAGGTGGGCCGGGCGCGCCTGTTTGCCGTCGGCGTCGGTTGGCTCGTCGTTTCGCTGGGCGCGACACTTTACCTGGCCCCCGCTCCGTCCGGTCTCGACGGGGCGCCCTATCTGAGCGCACGAACGGGGGCGGGCTTGATCTGGATGCTTCCGGAACAGTTCGTCCCCGCCTTCATCGCCTTTCTCGGCTGCGTCACAGTTCGTCCCGATTTGGTCGGTCGACGGCTGCTGATTTTCGTACTCGTCCTGGCAACTGCCGTTTCGCTGTGGCTGACGATACAATTCAGCACCCGTCGGCTGTTGGCGGCGGTTCTGTTGGGGATGGTCGTCGTGGCGGTGTTGCGCAAAGGCCGATTGTGGCCCTTGGGTATCGCTGCAATCTTCGGTAGCGTGTTCGGGGCCGGCATCTTCGAACTGGTTCGCGCTATTCCCGCCGCAATTCGTAATGCCACCGAAAGCGGTGAGAGCGTCGCAGTGGCGGTAGCTGCGACGATGGACACGGCCCTAACGAAAAACCTGCTGCTGTTGCTGTCAACCAGCTATGAGGGTGCGGACCATGTTGCGAGGCTCCTGGACAAGGCGGGGTGGCGCGAACTCCTGACGGGGATCGACCACGGCATGTCATGGCTGTTCAATCTGGGCCTCAGCTTCGTCCCGCGGGCCGTGTGGCAGACCAAACCGGTCGTGTACGGCGGCTTGGAGCAGATGGCGTGGCTCTATCCGGCCTATGTCAAGGACGGGTTACCTACCACCGCCATTCCGACGTCATTCGTGGTCGATTTCGCTTTCGGGTTCGGGCTGCCGCTGGGGCTGGTGCTGGCGTTCTTCCTCGGCCGCTATTTCCGGGTTTGCGAGGGCGTTCTGTGGAACCGGGCGGCTCACCCGGTTGCGGTCGGGTTTTCACTCGTCACCTTCATCTTCATGTTCAACACCGTGCGGGGCGGTACCGCGACCGGGCAGACGCTGGTGGTATTCGCCGTGGTTGCCGCGTCGATGTACGGGATCGGCCCAACGGTGGCCACGGTGCGCCAACTCGTCGCCGATACGTTCCGGCTGCGGCCTTGCAAGAGGGGAGCAGCCCCGCCGCGGGTTTTCTTCTATCCCCATGCCTACCTGCGGGATCGGCAAATGGATACGATCCGCGCATGGCCGGCCGGCGAGGTGGCGAATCCCGATCTGGTGGATCGACGTCATGGCGCCCAGGTCTCGCGGGACGCGGCCCTGACGACGCGGCGGCGGTCCTGGAAGCAAGCCTTGCCTCTTCTCAACATCAAGCGGCGGCCTATGGCTGCGCCGCGGGGCGCGGCGGTTTACGTGTGGGGCGGCCTGATCCTCTCAGGATCGTACATCGTCGACCTCGACAATCCCTATGCCCTGACCGGTTACAACGTTTTTGCGACGCGGCTTTACCGACCCTTGATCCGCTGGTTTCTGCAAAGTTCCCGATGCCTGTCGATCCGCTGCCTGAGCCGGGCCTGCCTTGATGGTGTGTGCGACCTCTACGGTGAGGCCGTCGCCGCCAAGGCGGTCGTCGCCTATCCCTTCATGCCGCCCAAGGTTCAGGCCCCGCCGCCGGCTTCGGCGGATCGTTGCCGATTCCTGTTCGTCGCCACCCAATTCGAGATCAAGGGCGGGGCTGCCCTGTTGTCGGCTTTCCGCCGGGTCGTCGCCGCCTTTCCGGGGGCGACGCTCGACTTGGTGACCCACCTGCCGCCCGAGTTTGGAGAGGCGGCGCGGACCTGTCCGGGGTTGACCGTGCATGACGCGGGATTCAGCCGCGAACAGATTGCCGAACGGTTCCTGGCCCATGTCGACGTCCTCGTCCATCCGACCTACTTCGACTCCTTCGGGATGGTGGTGCTCGAGGCAATGGCCCATGGCCTGCCGGTCATTGCCACACGTCTCTATGCGTTGCCCGAACTGGTGGAGAACGGCGGCAACGGTATCCTGCTCGATCCGCCGGTGTCGATTTGGGAGGGCACCCGGCCGGGTCCGATGTTTTCCGATACGGGAAAGGTGCGCGCAGCACTCCGGACGACGGACACCCGTTTATTTGAGACGGAGTTGGCCAACGCCATGCTGGCGTTGGCCAGCGATCCCGTCCGCCGCGGTTTTGCCGGCCAAGCCTCCCTGGACAGGGTGAGGGCGTGGTTCCGATCATGAACCTTTCGATCGTGATTCCCGCTTTCCAGGCCGCCAAGACCATTCCGGCTACCTTGACGTCGATCCTTGCCGCTCCGCTGCCGGAGGGGTGGCGCCTCGACGTGGTCGTGGTCGACGATGGCAGTCCCGATAGTGCGGCGCTGGCATCGGCGGTGTCATCTTATCCCGCCGTGATGCTGTTTCGCCTTCCGCAGAACCAGGGCAAGACCAAGGCGATGAACGAGGGGATCGCGCGGACCACCGGCGACGTCGTCATACTTCTAGATGCCGACGATACATTGGTGTCGGGATGGCCGGCGGTGTTGGAGAGGGTCGTCGCCAATTGGCCGCGGGAGTGCCCGATCTGTTTCACCGCATGTCGGACCCCCGATGGCCGGGTAACAGTCACGCACCCTGATTATTCGGGGCTACTATCCTTCAGCGACATGCTGGCCGAGCGGTTTAGTGGTGAGTACCTGCCGATGTTCTGGGGCGGCGATCTGCGTGGCGCGGGTGGGTACAGGGACCCGGGGGGATTGTGGGGTTGCGAGATGCTCACCTATCTCGGGTTTGCCAAGAAGCATCCATTGTGGATCAGTGCAGAGGTGATACGAGTCTATTATGCAGGGCGGCCGGGTTCCCTAAGCGATTCCGTGATGCGGGCCTCCGGTGCCGCCAATGTCAGCCTGTGCTATGATTTCGTCTTTGACGCTTATGGCGAGGATTACCGGCAATTTGCCCCACGCGCCTACCGCCGGAGACGATTGCGGCAGGCGGTTTTCGCTGCCATAGCTGGCGAGGCGCGTGCCATGGCGTTGTGGCGCAACGCCATTCATTGGCGGCTTCCGATCGAGAGTGCCGCCGCGCTGGTCCTGGTCCTTTCGCGTGGCCGGATCGGACTTGGCATGGTCAGGCTCGGCAAGCGGCTTGGGCTTCTGCGGCGGTTCGGCTGACGCCATCATGTGCGGCATCGCGGCGCTGACCGCCGACCATCCCATCCCCGACCTGGACCGGTTGCTCGGCCGCATGATGTCGGCCATCCGGCATCGTGGACCGGACGACGAGGGAACATTCGTGGCCGCGACGGGGCGTGCCGGCCTGGCGCATGCGCGTCTCAGCATTGTCGATCTGAGCCCGCGTGGGCGCCAGCCCCTGTTGAACGAGGACGGCAGCCTTGCCGTCGTTTGCAACGGCGAGATCTACAATTACCGCGAGCTGCGCCGCGACCTGGAGGGCAGGGGGCATTGCTTCCGGTCGGATAGCGACAGCGAAGTGATCGTCCACCTGTACGAAGAGATGGGCGAGCGGTGCGTCGAGCGACTGCACGGCATGTTCGCCTTCATCGTATTCGACACGGCTGACGAGACCCTGTTCTGCGCCCGCGACCGGATCGGCAAGAAGCCCCTGGTCTATGCGGAAACGGCGGCTGGCGTCGGGGTGGCCTCCGAGATTCCGGCGCTGTTCGACATTCCGGGCGTCGACTTGTCCATCGATGCCGAGGCGGTCGCCCTCTACCTTCTGCGTAACCTGCGGCATATTCCCGATCCGTGGACCTTGTATCGCGGGATCCGACGGCTGCCGCCAGCCCATACGATGACGGTTCGTGGCGGGCGGATCCAGCACATCCGGTCCTACTGGCACCCTTGCCGAGAGCCCCTGGCGACGACGACGGAGGCATTTCTCGATGTCTTCGACCGGGCGGTATCGCTACGCCGACTGGCCGACGTCGAGGTAGGCGCGCTGCTGTCGGGGGGCGTCGATTCCACGGCCATCGTCGATTCCCTTGGCCGTCAGGACGTCAAAGGGATTCGGACATATGCCTTCGGCCGCGATCCCCAGGACGAGGAACTCATCCGGGCACGCCGCGCCGCCCTGTTGCTGGGAACGAGGCATCGCGAAGTGTACTTCGATCCGGAGCGCCAGCACGAAGACTTCGACGCCCTTCTCAGGCTACACGGCGAACCGATCATGGCGCTGCCGCTGACGCACGCCTATAGCCTGTGCCGGGAAATCCGGGCCGACGGGCTCAAGGTGGTGCTGGCCGGTCATGGGGCGGACGAGACGTTCTTCGGCTATTCCGGATTCAACCGCATGGCCGTACTGTCCGACGTGTTGAGGCTGGCGCCGACGGTGGCGACACGGGCAATTTCCGGCGGGCTGGCACGCACGCTGCCACCCGGGGCTGCACGCGAGGCCCTGCTGGTGGCGTCGGCCCGGCCTGGAGGGCGGAAGGCCGCCCTCTACGGAGATGAAGCTTCCCGCGTTTGGCCGGTGCTGCTGGGCCGGGAAAATGCGCGAAAACTGGCCGATGATCTCATCGCGCGGTGGGTCGAACCATGGTTCGCGGACGGCGCGCCCGTTGCCTACGTCGACGAAGCGGCCTACCTGGGCCTTATGCAGGAGAATAGCCACGCGGTAACGATCGCGGGCGATCTGCCGGCCATGGCGCACGGCATCGAAGTTCGTTGTCCGTTTCTCGACCACGAGTTGGTCGAGATGGCCCTGCGCATTCCTTACCGTCAGAAGGTCGTCGGCATCGCCGATCGCGGCCGCAACAAGCTGTTTCTCAAACAGGCGCTGGAGCAGCGCCTTCCGACCGATATCCTTTACGCCCCAAAGCGGGGCTTCGGCTTTTTCGTCCAGGAAGAAGCGGTACTTCGCGGACCGTGGAAGGAGCGCGTCGATGCCGCTTTCGCAGATTTCGATGGTCTTGGCGGTGTGCTGGATGCAGAGGCGGCACGCGCGCTCAAAACCGAGTTCGATGTCCGCGGTAAAGTCCCGGCGGCAATGATTGCGAAATTGTACGCGTTGCAACGGCATCGCCAATTGCTCCGCGGCCCAACTGGAGGTGCTTCGTGACCGGCGCAGCGGAAGCTGGTCTGCGCGCCTTGTGGTCCCGCTTGGCCAATAATCCCGACTATACCCGTAGCGTCGTTACCAGCTACGGCAGCGTTGCGCTGAACGTTCTCGTGCAGTTGGTGCTGGTCCCGCTTTACCTCGCGTACCTGGGAAAGCATCAGTTCGGGATCCTGATGATCGTTCTTGGAGCGATCAACTACCTGAACATCGGGGTGGGATGGGCGAGTTCAGGTACGCAGAGGATCATCGGCGAGATGGCCGCGGTCGGCGATCGCGATGGACTTGCCGAAGCCTATGGGATGTCCAAGCTGCTGTTCGTTGGCTACGCGCTGGCGATCGCGGGCCTCGCACTTGGTGGGGTGTCGCTTGCGCAAGGCATGGTCGATCCCGCCGCGGGGATCGCCTATAGCGCGTTGTTCGACACAGTGGCGATCGCCAGCGCCTATTTCGTTGTAGCGTTCGATTTCAACCTTGATCGCGTGGTGCTGGTCGCCTCTGGCCACCAAGCGAAGGCCAATGTCATGGCCATCCTTAATCAAGCGGTTTTCGCGGTTGTCGCCATCCTGCTCCTGCGGCAGGGGTACGGCCTGCCTGGGGTGATGACGGCCTTCCTGTGCGGCGCTGCGGTCGCGCGGGGGGTGTCGTGGTGGGCGCTCAGCCGCCAGGGCATCCGCTGGCGTTGGCCGGGAGGGCGCGGCCGGCAGGTCCTGAAGCGATTGGTCGGTCATATGGGGTTGGGCTATGCCGTTTACGGCGGGCTGATCATGACCCTGCTGCAGGCGGATGTGCTGATTCTTGGGTGGCTGGGCGGGGCCAAGTTGGTGGCCGATTTTGTCCTGATCTGGAAGATCGCCGATGTCGGGATGCAGGCCTTGTGGCGTATCCCAGAATCATTACAACCCTACATTGTTCAAATGGATGTACGCAACGAAGAAGAACGGCTGCGCCGCATCTATCGGCAGGGACAGGTATGGATGACGGGGATCGCCGCCGTGGCGGCGGTCGGCTATGCTGCGTTCGGTCCAACGGTGGTTCGTCTTTGGGTGGGGGCAGAGAACGCACCGGATGCACCGTGGGCGTTTGTCTTGGCGGGTGGTGCGATCTTCTGGCTGGTGAGCGCGCGGCTGCCGGCGATCTTCGCCTTTTCGTTGTTGCGGCTGCGCCCGCTCAACATCGCTATCGCGACCGAGGTTGCTGTGAAGATCGCGCTGCTCCTGGTGCTTTTTCCCGTAGCCGGATATTACAGCCCCCTCATCGCCGTCAACGCTGCGCACCTGGGTGGTGTCGCCATCCTATACCGGCGGCTGGCGCGGCAGGTCAAAGAACGCACGAACGGGCGGACGGTCGGTCCATGAACAAGATTCGGATAACCCACGTCATCACAGGGTTGTCAACCGGCGGCGCCGAAAACGTGCTCCGCCAACTGGTTATGCGCATGGACGGCGACGCCTTTTCCAACAGCGTCATTTCCCTCACCGACCTCGGCCCGGTGGCGCGCCGGATCCAAGAGGTCCATGTCCCGGTGTCGGCGGCCGGTTTTCCGAAGAGCCGTTTTCGAGTTGCCCCGGTCGCCAAGCTGATTGCAGCGGTCCGCCGGAGCGACCCTCATATCGTCCAGACCTGGATGTACCACGCCGACCTGATCGGTGGCATCGCGGCGCACTTCTTTGCCGGGGTGCCGGTCGTCTGGAATCTGCGCCAAAGCACGTTCGACCCTCAGAGCAGCAAGAAGACGACCGTTCGCAGCGCCAGACTATGCGCCAGGCTTTCCAACAGCCTGCCGCACGCCATCGTCTGCGGGTCGAACGCGGCTCATGAGTCCCACGTCAGGTTCGGCTATCGCCCGGACCGGATGGTGGTGGTGCCCAACGGGTTCGACACGGCGGCGTTCCTGCCCAACCCACGGTATCGTCTGGACGTGTTGCGCGAACTTGGGTTGGGCGACGAGGCATTCCTCGTTGGGCTGGTTGCCCGCTTCGACCCGCAGAAGGATCACGCGACCTTCTTCGCCGCCGCGGCCCGGCTTTCCCGCCATCTGCCGCAGGCCCATTTCGTGCTGTGTGGCGAAGGAATCGATGACAGGAATAACGGTCTCCGAACCCTCGTCGATGCGCACGGGCTGGATCGGCAAACCCATTTTCTTGGCTTGCGTGATGGTCTGGCCTCGTTCTATCCGGCGCTCGACGTACTCGCCTTGAGTTCTTCCTATGGGGAGGGGGCGCCCAACGTGCTGGGCGAGGCCATGTCCTGCGGGGTCCCCTGTGTGGCGACGGACATCGGGGACGCCGCGTCAATGATCGGCACGACAGGCTTGATTGTACCATGTCGGAATGCCGATGCCCTGGCCGCCGCGCTACGGAATATCGCCGGCATGTCCGCCGCCCAACGCCGCCAGCTGGGCGAAATGGCGCGGTCGCGCATCGTCGAGGAACATCCGATCAACCTGATGGTCGAACGCTACGAAGACCTTTATCGACGGGTCTATAGCCAGTGCTTTCCTTGACGGATGCCTTTGCCGTGAACCGTATGCGCGCTAAATGGCATTGCCGACGGATCTGTGTGTGCGTTCTCGACATTGCCGGGGCCGCACTTGTTTTCGCTTCGTGGCTGGCGGCGCTTTACTACTGGGACCCGACGCGGATGCTGTTCAAGCGGGCCGTGGCCACGGACCCGTATCTGTATGAGGCTGTAGAGCCGCGATTTCGTGACCAGGATCCCGCGGCATTCATCGGTGTTCGCGACGGTGCGGCACTTCGGGAAGTCCGCTCGAAGGTGGTCGAGGTTATCTGGGGCAGGGACGGGCTGCCGGATAGCGGCCTGCCTGACGAGGTCATTCGCGACCTCGACAAGCGTCGCGATAGCGGGGATAAGTGCCCGTCCGGTCCTTTCGAGCCGTTGCTCAAGACGCTCCGCTGCGAGGTTCGAAACTACGCGACTTGGGACAATTTGGCCGGCATCGACGAGCTGCGCATCTTCGTCCGGTCCGAAAGCGTCGAGTCTGCCTTTCCCGCCTCGGTTGCCTACTTCCGGCCGCTTCGGGCCAACGGAACGCTGGTCATCTATCAGCATGGCTTCGCCGGTACCTACCATGCCCAGCACCGCTATCTGGAGCACTTGGTGGCCGCGGGCTTTACGGTGGCCGCGACAAGTCTGGCCAATTATGGCGACAACAACTGTCCCGAAAGGGAACAAACGCCGTGGTGCGCGGTGAGCGCGGGCGTGTTCGACGTTCCGCTGCCCATGCGGGTTCATTTCACCCCGTTGGTCAAGACGATCAACTTCGCGTTGGGCGAAGGGAGTGTTCGTCATGTCGCGATGATTGGCTTTTCCGCGGGGGCCTGGATCACGGCCGTCATGGCCGCCGTCGACACGCGAATAGCACGAAGCTATCCGGTTGCCGGGGTCATTCCGTTTTACCTGCGGCGGGACAAGGAATGGTCGCCTGCCCAAAGCTATCCGCCGTTGATCAACGCGGCCGGTATGCTCGACCTGTATGTGTTGGGGGCTAGCGGGGCCGGCCGGCGCCAAGTCCAGTACTTCAACCGCTTCGACCGCTGCTGTTACAACGGCACACGTCCGCTACTCTACGAAAAGGCTGTCGAGACGGCCGTTCGGGAATGGGGCGGCGGCGCCTTCGACGTGGTGATCGACGAAACCCATGCGCGGCACAAGATCTCCCGGTGGACTTTCGAGCGTATCCTCGGCGATCTCGGTGCGTCCTTGGGCTCGCAATGAAGAAGATCGTTCTCCGGGGTGGCGTGGTGGCCGCAGCGGTGGCTGCATGTGTGGCATCACTCGTTTTCTGGTGGAGCGATGGTGCGTGGAACAACGGCTCGATGCCGACGGACGGCATGATCAAGGTCGTCGCACTCGCCGGCAGCGGGAGCTTGTCCGTTCTCGCCGCCGCTTGGATCGGCCGCAGATTGGGCGGTGAGCGTCCGAGACGTTAAGCAGCGGGGCGCCCGGCGCTGATGACACACAGAAAAGACGCGTGAAAGCGGGGCCAGAGGAAAGCGAGAGCGGCAACGATGGCGCTTGCGACCCGCATAGCCGGCGGGTCGGAAAGGGTGAAGAAGGCGGTGTCCTGGAGCCTGTATCCGTGTCGGTCGCAAACCGCCTGGATATGCTCGGGCGTGTAAAGGGCGACATGATCCCAGTAGACATTCGGCGAACGGCCGCATAGCGCTTTTAGAAAGGTTCCGGCGGATGTGGCATTGGGGGTGGTGATGACGATCCTGCCCCCCGGGTGCCAGATGACGGGCCGTGTTGGTGAGCGCCATTCCGGGATTCCCGACGTGTTCGATGACGTCGGACAGCACGATCAAATCGAAGGTTTCGCCGAGGGTGACGGTTTCGCAGCCGCCGGCGATGATATCGAAGCCGATGTTGCGGGCAGCCGCGATTTCGGCTTCATCTATGTCGAGACCGATCAGCCCCGCCGCCCCGACGTTGAGAACCCTGCTGCCAGCCGCCAGGTTGATGATCAGGGCATGAGCATCCCCTATGACGCGGGGGGACGATCAAGTCGGACGCTATCGCCGATGCGCATGCGCTAGTTTCCTGCCTTTGCTTGCGGAGCGCACACCGACCAGATCTCGCCCCAGCGGATCTCCTGCTTGCGGATTTCCAGCCCCGCCGCCGCCGTTTCGGCGGCGAACTCGTCCAGGGTGTGCTCGATGTAGTGCGTGGAGTCCGAGAAATAGCCGATGCCGAGTTCCTTGCGCATCGGCAGGTGCCAGTGGCGTTCGAACAGCGGCACGCGGATCAGCACCGTTTTCGCTCCGGTGACGGCAATCAAGCGGCGCAGGAACTCCACGCGCTTCTCGATGTGCTCGAGCACGTTCGACAGCACGACGACGGTCCACGGCCCTTCCGGCAGGTCGACCAGCGCGTCGCCAAGCACGAAGCGAAGGTTGGGCGGGTTGTCGGCGGCTTGCGCCTGGGCGATCCGCGTCTCGTCGAAGTCGATCCCGACCACGGTGACCCCGGGAATCCGGCCGGCGACGCTGCGGGCGACGGCGCCATAGCCGCAGCCGACGTCAAGGACACGGCTGCCGGCCGGGATGTTGCCGACGAAGAAATCGTGATAGCGCATCAACCGGTGCTTGGGGTGCTCGCCGCCGCCATAGGCCGTCGCCCGCTCGGCGACCGTCCGCTCGACCATGTCGAGAACGGCGAACTCGCGCCGTAACGCGCCATCCGGCCGGCCGATCCGGGAGTCGGTGGCGAGCAGGCCCTTGATGAAGCCGACGCGCAGGCTGGCCGGTATCAGTGAGAACGGCAATGCGAGACCCTTGAGCAGCGCCAAGATCAGGGCCTTTGAGGTCGGCGTCATGAACGATCTCCGATAAGTTGGGCGAATACCTCTTGGTGGCGCCGTAGCCATTGCCCGATGTCGAAACGCTCGACGGCGCGGGCCCGTGCCGCCGTCGCCAGCCCGGCGCGGTCGGCGGCGATGGCAAGCATGCCGGCGCCGATCGCCTGCGGCCCCGGCACTTTCGGTGCGTCCCAGCTTTCCTCGCAGGGAAGCCCGACGCCGCACGGTCCCACCAGTTCGGCCACGCCACCGCTGTCCGAATAAAGCACCGGCAGGCCGCATGCCAGGGCTTCCAGCACGGTGTTGGGGCAGGGGTCGTTGTGCTTGGTCATCACGTAGGCGTCAGCCTGCCGATAGACGGCGGGAGCCTCTTCCTGGGTGTAGGGTCCACTGAAGGCGACGACACCGGAAAGCCCGAGTTCGTCAGCCAAGGCGCGGGCACGGGCGAGCGGCGCCTCGGCCACCCAGCCGGCGACCACGAGACCGCAATCCAATCCCTGTTGCCGGGCCTCGGCCAAACCGCGGAGCGTGCTGTCCAGCCGATAAAAAAGGTGCTCGTCGATCTTGCCGGTGACGAGGAACAGGAAACGTCGCGGGGGTTCCGTGGCATCCGTCATCGGCGAAAAGACGCCTGTGTCGACCGCGTTATAAAGAATTTCCCCCGGTCCGCCGCGTTCACCGAGGAAATGCTCGGCCGACTTCCGGCAAAAGGCGCTCTGGTAGAACACGTAGTCGGCCTGATGGTAGGTGCGCGCCATGCGGGCGTTGCGGGCCCGCCAGTCGCCGTGAAACCAGGCAGGATAGAACACGCCGTTCTGGTTGTGGACGATCGGCATCCCGCGACGGCGGAGAAGCCAAAGTGCGAAGTCGGGCAGGTAAGGCGTGTTGCTGAGCGTGTAGACGACGGAATAGCGCCACCAACTTTCCGGAAACGCGGCGCGAAGCCGCTTGACCTTGACCAGGGGACCGCCGACATCGCCCGGCCGGGCACCGCCATAGAACACGCGGATGCCTTGTCTTCTCGGAATGGCCGAGCTGGCTAACGCATGGCATCCCAGAGTGGCCGACCATCCCCAGCGCAACAACCGCTTTGCCACAGAATCGTGGAAACCAACATCCGTCATCGTTTATGCCCGGGGTATCGCTGCTCGATGTGTACTTGAGCCATCGTATCGGGATGATTGTGGGGTGGCCAGCATCCACCGAAACCACGGCGCATGACGGCCGTGAACGCTCGAGGGGCTGCGTATTTGCCTTGGCTCGGTTGGATTTTTTCTCTAATGCTGGCTTGCGGATGAACGAGACACCGACAATGCACCTGAAACCCACCACCACTCACGACATCCCCTCCAGCCTTGATGAGCGGACCGAACGGGGCTCGCCCGGGCGTTTTGGCTATTCCTGGCATATCTTTAACGAGATTTTGCCCGTTCATGAAGAACAGTTTCGCCGCTGGACGGCGCCTTTGCCGCCGGATGCGTGGAAGGGTCAGGATATCCTTGATGTCGGATGCGGCATCGGCCGCAACACCTATTGGCCAATGCTGTGGGGAGTGAGATCGGCTCTGGCAATCGATCTCGATGAACGTTCGCTGGCGGCCGCGCGGCGGAACCTCGCCGCTTTCCCCGATGCCCGCGTGGAGCGCCGCAGTGCCTACGAGATCGGCGAGGAGAACCGCTTCGACATCGTCTACAGCATCGGTGTCATTCATCACCTCGACGACCCACTGGCCGCCGTGAAGCAGATGGTTGGGGCGGCCAAGCCGGGTGGCGTCGTCCTGATCTGGCTTTACGGTCGGGAAAACAATGACTGGTTGATCCGGTGGTTCAACCCGTTGCGTCAGGCTTTGTTTGCCAAGGCGCCGCTGGGTCTGGTCTATGCCCTGGCGATACCGCTGGCAACCGTGCTGTGGATTGCGCTTCGAATTTTTCCGTTTCGGCTGGAATACTTCCGGCTGATCCGCCGATTCAGCTTTCGTCATCTTCTGGCCATCGTATTTGATCACATGATCCCACGGATCGCCCACTATTACACACAGGCTGAAGCGCTGAATTTGCTTCGTGATGCGGGACTGGAAGGTGTTCATGCGCAGCCCGTCAACAGCGTTTCCTGGACCGTGATTGGCCGTAAGATCGCCGGGTAGTCAAACAGCATGTGTGGCATTGCGGGTTTCACACGACATCGAACGCAGGCAGAGGCGGCGGCGGCTCTTACCGACATGCGCGAGCGGTTGCGTCATCGCGGGCCGGACGCGCAAGCCAACTACAGCGACGGACGGATTGCCCTTGCCCATACCCGCCTTGCGGTCGTGGATCTCTGCGGTGGTGCCCAGCCCCGCGTTGATGCCGACGGTAGCGCGCTCACGTTCAACGGCGAGATTTATGGCTATACCGAGCATGCTGCTGAACTGCGCCAAGAGGGCATCCCGTTGCGGGATAATTCCGACACGGAAGTGCTCTTCCAGATGCTGCGCCGGAATGGCGTCGAAGCCACGCTGCGGCGCATTGATGGCATGTTCGCCTTTGCCTATCGCGACCCCGACGGGGCCGTGTGGCTCGCTCGTGATCGTTTCGGCGAAAAACCACTGTTCTATGCCGAACATGGTGGCGATCTCTACTTCGCATCGGAACTTGCAGCTCTGCGCGCTCATCCCGACCTAGCCGGGTGGCCATGGGACGAACGAAGCCTAAGGTTGTTCCTGGCTCTTCAATACCTGCCGGCACCCGACAGCGGGATTGCGGGCATCAAGAAACTCCCTCCAGGCACGATGCTGAAGTTTCGCGATGGCCAATCGAGGCTGACTCGCTATTGGCATCACCCTCGGGGCGACAGTGCGCCGGTGGCATCGCTGGAATGCCATGTTGAACGCCTGGACGACCTGCTCTTGCAGTCCGTGCGTGACAGACTGGTTGCCGACGTGCCGGTCGGAATCTTCCTGTCGGGTGGCCTCGATTCCAGTCTCGTCGCAGCCTATGCCAAACGGTGCGACCCCAACGTGCACAGCTTCAGCATAAAGTTCGAGGACGCCAGTTTCGACGAAAGTTCGCACGCCGAAGCCGCCGCCCGCCATCTGGCACTGCAGCACAGGACGATACCGGTAGGGCGCGATGCGATCGTGGCCGCCTTTGACGGGGTTCTTGCCCGCCTGGACGAACCGATGGCTGATGCCAGCATTCTCCCCACCTACCTGCTATCCCAGGTCACGCGCGAGCATGTGACGGTGGCGCTCGGAGGGGATGGCGCCGACGAGTTGTTCCTGGGCTATCCAAACTTTGTGGTACGGCGTTACGCCGGAATGATGTCGCTGCTGCCGCCGGCACTTGGTGCCGCCGTGCGGAAGGTCTTGTCCGCCTTGCCGGCGACCAGCGGCTATATGAATTGGCCGTTCAAATTCCGCCAACTGTCTTTCGGCTTTGGCCGGCCTCCGGAAGTACAGAGCCTGTACTGGATGTCCGGATTGACGGCGACGGATCAATCACGCGTCTGGCCTGGCGGGAATGTCGATCAGCTGCTGGCCTCGCAGTTTGGGGTGTTGGCAGGCGAGAACTGGGGCGAGTCCGACGTTGACCCGGTCGGTATGTTGTCTCGGTTGTTTCTCCGTGGCTACCTTCCCGACTCGGTACTGACGAAAGTGGACCGCGCCTCCATGTATCATGCCTTGGAAGTCAGGGCGCCGTTCCTGTCCAAGGCCATAGGCGAGTTTGCGTTGTCGTTGCCTACGGAGTTCAAGCTGCGCCACGGGACGGGAAAGTACATCCTGCGTCGGCTGGCCAGGCGTTACCTGCCGTCGGACATCGTTATGCGAGGCAAGCACGGGTTCGCCGTGCCTTTGGCATCCTTGTTTCGTGGCCGCTTGCGCGGCAGGATAGGGGAGTTGATTTTGGAGGCAAGCGGCCCCATCCACGATGCGCTCCATCGCCCAGCATTGGAGAAATTATTGCGCGATCACTGGCAGGGCCGCCACGACAACAGCCGTCAGATCTGGACTCTCTGCGTGTTGGCGGCGGTGACCCGGGCCAGAACGTAGGCGGCTGCGTTGGTTGTGCCGAGTGGGCGGGGGGCATGGATAATGGTCCGGTTGCCAAAACGCATACTTGAGGCTTGAAATACGTGCCGGCTTCCGGGACAGGGGTCCAGGAAGTACTTCTGGAGCAACATGATGAAGCTGTCCATTTTGGTACCCATCTATAATGAAAAGGATAACCTGGGACCGCTTCGGGCGGCTCTTCTCGGGACGCTGGAGACTCTTGGAAAGCCTTTTGAGGTTATTCTCGTCAATGACGGCTCGATCTATGGTTCGGCGGAGGTGATGGACGCCATTGCCGCGTCGGACGTCCGTTTCAAGATCGTTCACTTCAAGCGCAATTTCGGGCAGACGGCCGCGCTAATGGCGGCGATCGACCACGCGACCGGCGACGTCCTGATTCCCATGGATGGTGATCTGCAGAACGATCCGCAAGACATCCCACGCCTCCTGGAACGCATCGAGCAGGGGTATGACGTGGTGTCGGGGTGGCGCCAGGACAGACAGGACCAGACCCTGAGCCGAATACTTCCCTCCAAGATCGCCAACTGGCTGATCTCGTGGATCTCGGGCGTGCCGTTGCACGACTATGGATGCAGTCTGAAGGCTTACCGTCGCGAGGTCTTGAGCAATGTCCACCTGTACGGCGAGATGCACCGCTTTGTGCCCATTTATGCCGCCTGGGAGGGGGCGCGGATTTCGGAGCTGGTGGTCATGCACCACCCGCGCAAGTTCGGAACGTCGAAGTATGGCTTGGGGCGCATCAACAGGGTGCTGTTGGACTTGCTGGTGGTTCGCTTCATGCAAAAGGCGTTCGACCGGCCGATCCATTTCTTTGGGACCGTGGGGACGATCTCGTTGGGGACAGCCCTCCTGGCGGGGCTTTGGGCCCTGGGCCTGAAGCTGATCGAGGGGACATCCTTCGTGTCAACGCCGCTGCCGCTGTTGGCGGCCTTCTTCGCCTTGTCGGGCGTGCTGTTCATTCTGCTTGGCCTGATTGCCGAATTGCAGATGCGGGTCTATTTCGAAAGCCAAGCCAAGCGGTTTTATACCCTACGGGCCACGCGAAACATCGAATGAACGGCAATGCTCTCACGGGCGAGACCTGCCCGCCGTCCTGAAAAGCGGAGCAACGGCCTCGATCTGGTGCTGGATGAATGCCGTGCGTCGCTCGACCCCCGGCCGACGCAGGTGGTACCAGGTATCGAAGAACAATTCATCCGGATAACACAGTTCGTCCGCATCGTGGACTGGCGGCTGATGGAAGACAGCCAGCAAGCGGTTCTGAAATTCCAAAACGTCATCCTCGCGTTTGCAGGATGACCGCGGAATGAAGATCGGCACATAGACGATGCGGAAGCCGGCTCCCACAATGCGTTCGCGCACAAAATCGACGAAGGCCTGCTGCTGTGTTTGCGGCACGGCGATATAGCCCTTGTCCGATTCGAATGGACGGGTCGGCAGGTCATAGTGGGCGGTTGTGTCACCGTAGGCGTTGAAGGCGTCGCGGAAATAGGCGTCGCGTGGGTGACGTTTCCCGAGCGCCCAGTATGCGGCATCCCAAAGGCTGAAACGGAGTATGTCGGGCAGGCAAGCGAGCTTTCGAGCCTCCAACTCAATTGTCCGGCCTAGGTAGATTGCTTCGCAGAAGACGTCGCTATAGCCCGATAGACTCGAGAACTGCACGTACTCCGGCGAGATGACGATAAGATCGCGAGCCGGATCAAGGTATGGCCGAAAGCTCCACCACATATTCTCGAATCCATAGCGCGCGTGGAATCCCAGATTGACCACGGGGATGCCAAACTGCCGGCTCAGCGTTTCGGCCGAGGCCGAAAAACCGAAATTCGATCCTCCCAGCAGGATGACGCGCCGAGTGTCGCGCTCGGCCTTAAGTCGGTCCACCGCATCGACGGCCGCAAACATGTAATTCTGATGGAAGCGATCTGATTTCGGAAACCACAACCAGAGACTTAGAAGTGCGGCCAAAATCAGCGCCTGCACCAAGAGGAAGAGGGAAAGAAGGCGGATTGGCCCGTGCATGATCAGAACTGGAAGTAGATGAACGTGACACCCTCGTTCTTCTGGATCGAAAAAACCAGAAGCCAGAACAGGGCCGAATAATAGGCAAGACTTATGTAGGGCTGCAATTGTTTGATCCCGAAAAGACCAACATCAAGGCGAAGGTTGGTATTGCCTCGCCATGCCAGGTCCATGCCAAGGCACAGTGGGATGTAGATCGACACGAACTTGAAGTCCTCGGGGAAAGAAAGATCTGCGACGACGCGTTGGAGATATGCGAGGGAATGACCGACATCGGGGCTGCGGAACAAACTCCAACCGATCAGCACAAGCAAGAAGGTGAAGGCGATGTCTAACAACGTCCGCCCAGGAAATGCCCACGACAATACCGGCAGGCGCCGAGCCAAGTGTTGTCCGGCCACCAAGGTGCCGTGATAGATTCCCCATAGCAAGAAGGTCCAGTTCGCACCGTGCCAGAGGCCGCTTAGCGCAAAGGTTGCAAGGAGGTTGGCGGCGGCGCGTCCGGTGCCGACACGGCTGCCGCCGATCGGCAGATAGACGTAGTCGCGGAAAAAGGTGCTGAGCGAGATGTGCCACCGCTGCCAGAACTCCCGTGGAGAGCGCGCGAAGTAGGGGGTGTTGAAGTTCTGCATCAGGTCGAAGCCCAAGACCCTGGCGGTCCCCACTGCAATCGTCGAATATCCGCAGAAATCGCCGTAGATCTGAAAAGTGAAGTACAGAAGTCCGAGAGCAAGGACGCCCCCCGACTGATCTTCGATCGGCTTCGAGAAAATGTGGTCGACCGTTGGAGCCAGGTTGTCCGCCACGACGATCTTCATCACCAGCCCGGTCAGGATGAGTTCCAGACCCCGGATGATGTCTGGTCCGCTGGGAGCCCGCAGTCCATGAAATTGCGTCAACAGATGGGCGGCTCGCTCGATGGGACCGGCGACGAGTTGGGGAAAAAAGGCGATATAGGCCGCGTAGTCCAGAAGGTTGCGGCTTGCTGGGCTGGACCGGCGGTAGACGTCCACGACATAGGTGAGGCTCTGGAACGTGTAAAAGCTGATTCCCACCGGCAGGATAAGCGACAGCCCGTGGATCGATGTCTCAAGGCCTACCGCGCGCAACAGTTGGTCGGCCTCGCCGACGAAAAAATCGAAGTACTTGAAAACGAACAACGCGCCCAGGGCGTACGCGGTGGCCGCCCACAGCGCACGCTTGCGGTAGCGTCCGCTCTCGATGAGGCGTGCGGCGACGAAGGTGACGATGGTGATGGCGACGATGAGGGCGAGAAATCGCCAGTCCCACCAGGCGTAGGCGAAATAGCTGCCGACCAGGACGATGACGTTCTGCAGCCTCACGGAACGGACAAACTTCAGGTTGGCGGCGTAGAAAACACAAAAGACGGCATAAAATCCCCAAAACGCGTAGCTCGTAAAAACCATTACGTTATTCCTGCGGATGGCCGGTTACGCTCGGCCAAGCTTATGCGTTTAATCGTCTTCACCGCGGGATGTCGGCGACAGCGTCCCCGTGCGGCGCCAGAATAACGTTTTTCAAGACGGATTGAAGGAGTTTCTTGAGGCCTTTCGGGATCGGCGACGACGTCGCTTTTCTTTCTCGTGACGCGGACGACGCTTGGCAGCGACGTGCGCACGAAGATAATCTGCTGCCGCTTTCCGGGAGAGACCAACATGCCATTGTCAAATGTGGAGTACGTCGCCCTCCGGCTCGTCCGGAAGTTCCTGTTCACGGATGCCTCGCTGATGCGGATCGGGCGCCTGCTGCCGTACTATCAGGCGAATATCGGCATGCAAACCCCTTACCCTATCGTGCAAGGGTGGGGCAGGGCACTTGGCGGTGCCGAGCCCTTTCGTGGCGTGCGCATCCTGGAGCTCGGCTCTGGCGCAACGAACTCTGCGGCCTACTGCCTCGCCAGCCAAGGGGCCGAGCGCGTATGTGCGGTCGAGCCTTTCAGATCCCTGGATGCGGCTGCGGACAGCGTCGCATTGCGAACGGTCGCCGCCGATGCCGGCTGCGTGCCGGATGATCTGGCGGACAGGGTGGTACGCCTCGGCAACGTCGAAGATGTTGCCGAGGCGTCCATCGACCTTGTCGTTTCCCATTCGGTGCTCGAGCACCTGTCGGAGCCGGAGGCGGTGCTGCGCTCGCTCGATCGCATACTGGCGCCCGGTGGGCGCATGTGTCACGCGGTCGATTTCCGCGATCATTTTTTCAAGTACCCCTTTCATTTTCTCCAGTTCGAAAAGCACACCTGGACGCGGTGGCTTGATCCCGGAGACCTGCCGCGCTGGCGCCTGAGTGACTATCTGCGCCTGTTCGACAAGATGGGATATCGCGCCGAGGTGCCGGTTCAGGAATCGGACGCGGCGGGCTATGCAAAAATCCGCGACCGGGTCAGCAAGGATTTCGATCGCGATGATCCTACCATGTCCGTCACCTTGGTGACGCTGGTGGCCAGAAGGGCCGCGTAGCCGAGAGGATACCGGGAAGCCCGCCGCTACTGTACGGTCGCGATCACGCCAAATCCCCGATCGTCAAGAACGCGCAGGGGGCGGCCGGATACGTTGGCCCAAAGAGCGGCGTCGAAGGCGATGTCGGCCGCGGGAACGTCCTGATGGGGAACGCGAGGGAAATATTTCATTCGTACGCCTTCTCCCCACGGCCATCTGACAGGGTTGCGATCGGCCGGCACGGCCGCCGTGCCGGCGATACGAATGCCGCCCATTTCAACGCGGCCCGTCCGCGTCGTCAGGATCAGGCGCAACTGCGGCCGCCATGCCGAAGCATCCAATTGGCGCCATGTCGCGGGTCCTTCTTCTATGGCGATGCGGTCTTTCGCGATGGTGCGTTCCTTGGCATCAACCAGCTTCCATTCAACCTCTCCGCGCCCCCGCAACAGGAGGTATGGCGATCCGGTCGGGGTGCGTTCGAAGTCGACGACGACACCCGAACTGGGAGCGAGATCGACCCACCCCTGATTGTGGCGGACTGGGTTGAAAAAGGCGACCCGCCGGACATCGGCAAAACCGGAGCCGGCCAAGTCGCGTTTCCCGGACGGGTTCCAATAGACGCGGCAGTCCATGGCGCCATCCAGAAAATGGGCGAACATGACTTCCTTCCGGCTATAGAAAATGCGGCCGCAGCGGCCGTCGGAATCGCGCAGCAGGGTCACGCTGTCAGGGAAATACGCGAAGTCGTCGCGAGCACTGACCATGCGTTCCGCACGGACGATGGCATAGGCGCCGACGATCACATGGAGCATCGCCCCGCAAAGCATGCCCAGAAGGAGAAGCAGGGCGAGCCCCTCGCGCAGGATCGAGTCACCCCGCTTCTCGGGGCCTGCGGCCCCGGCGGCCAGATACGTTTCCATCAACGGCACCGCTACCTTGGCCGCGCTCAGCAGCACCCACGCGAACGCACAGGACAGGAGAAGGGCCAGGGGAACCCAGAACCGCGCGAAGATCTCCGCCGGTATGCGCGGCGACAGATGCAGAAGCGATGCAGCGCACAAGCCGCCGAAACCGGCGAGAAACAACAGAAACGGCCACCGTCGCCATCGTGGCAGCGTGAGGGCCGCAATCACGACGACAGCGACCAGTCCGCCGTAACCCAGCGTCGCAATGGCAGATCGGGCGACGATGCGTGGCATCTCCCTGACATTCGCCAGCACGGCGTCGAGTGCCGTCCCCTCGAACGGCAGGGGTACAATGGGCATCCGCAGCAGAGGCCGTTCGATTACGTAGGGCAGTGCCTCGGAGGCCCCCACCAACCCCACCCCAATCGTCAGGAAGATCCAATCGACGCGAACGTACGGGCGTCGTACCAGCGCCGCGTAGCTCAGCAACAGGGCAACTGCGTAGAACCGGCCGATCGAGTGCCAGGACAGCATGGCGGCCATCAGCACGAGCAGGAAGAACGGGATCATGCCTCGCTGCTCCCGTCTTTCAACGAGCAGCCCAAACGCCAGCATGGCCATGCCGAGCGTCATGTTGCTCGGCACGATCCAGATCAGCCCATGGCCGACGAAATAGGTCAGCGCGAACAGCACCACGGCGATGCCGCCCGCCCACGCACCGACGAGTGCCCGCGCCCAGATGGCAGCACCCACCGCAATCGCGATTCCTCCCAGGATGGTCAACACATTGTATGTCTGAAAGAAGCTCAGTCCGAGCGTTCTCAATACGGCCGCCGTCAGCGAATAGCCCGGAACATGGTTGAGGAAGACATGCCAATAGGCTTCCTGGACCGGTGCGGCGAGTTGCGGGTCGTCCATCACGGCAGACAACTGAACACGCAGGTCTTCCAACGCCACACAATCCTGACGGGGGCATTCGACCATCTGGGCCGTCCGCAGAAGGTACGTCAGGGCATCGTCCGGTTCGACCGGCAAGACGCGATGAAGTGCCGGCCCCAATGTGACGAAGACCTCGACCGCCACGAAAAAGCCAAGGCAGATAGCGAAGAAACGGTTGCCGCTTTGTGCTTCGATTGTCCTTAGAACGCTGCTTGCAAACCGGAGCAACTTGCCGATGACAACGGGCAGATTCATTGGCCAAACGCGCATGTCGACAATGTCCTGTGAGCGTGCTACGAAGCGGTCGAAGCGGGACGGGCAAGCTGGGCGGAGAAGGCGGTCCATGGTGGAGAATTCCACAACGCCAATCAAGGACTACGAGGCGGCTTGGTCGGGCGAGTGGGACGATATGCGACGTCTGGGGCCGACCGCCCGACACATGCGCCGCATCATCACGACCCTAGCCCGTCAACCAGGCATAGGCACCATACTGGATGTCGGCTGCGGCGAAGGGTCTTTGCTGCGCGATCTCGGCCGCCTGCATCCGCAAGCCTCGCTGGCAGGCGCCGAGCTTGTCGAGCAGGGCATCGCCCTGGCCCGCCGGCGGGTGCCGGAGGGCAGGTTCTTCCAACTCGACCTCGAGAAGGCTCATGTGCCGGAGCGGTTCGACTTGGTCGTCTGCACCGACGTGGTCGAGCACATCGTCGATGACGACAGCGCGTTTCGCCACCTCGCGGCGATGACGGGGGGCTATTTGATTGTCTCAACGCTGCAAGGCCGCATGCGGCGGTTCGAACGAAATGTCGGCCATATCCGCAACTACGGCCGCGGCGAGGTGGCCAGCAAGATGGTGGCAAACGGGCTGTCGATCGTGCGTACCGTGGAATGGGGGTTTCCCCTGTATTCGCCTTTGTACCGCGATTTGAACAACGGCATGAACGGCGCGGGAACGACTGGTGAGTTCGGGGCGTTGCGGCGGCTGGCGGCGGAAGGCTTGTACCAACTGTTCCGCCTCAATTCCTGGCGCAGGGGCGATTACGTCGCGGTGCTGGCCAAGCGGCCATGAAGATCCTGGTTATCTGCTACGAGTTCCCTCCGCTTGGTGGCGGGGGCGGCAAGGTTGCGCGGGATGTCGCTACCGCACTTGGCGCGCGGGGGCACGAAGTCTGCGTACACACGTCGGCTTTTCGCGGTTTGCCCGAGCAAGAGGTCTTGGAAGGCATCATTGTCCGTCGCAACAAGGTGCTGCGCCGGCGGGCCGAAGGGGCGAGCATATTCGGTATGGGCATCTACGTCCTTGCCAGCTTCCTGCCGGCGTTTCGAACGGCCCGGCGTTTTCGGCCCGACGTAATCCATGCTCATTTCGCCGTGCCAAGCGGAGCCGTCGCCTACGCGGTTTCTAAACTCCTTCGTATACCCTTCGTCATTACCTTCCATCTGGGCGACGTACCGGGTGGGGCACCGAGCCAGACGGACGCGGCCTTTCGAATCGTCATGCCCTTTGTCAGGCGGATTGTTGCTGCCGCGGCCGCCCTGACCGCGGTAAGCAGTTTCGTGCGGGATCTGGCCGAGCGGGCCTTTTCTCGCACCGTTACGGTCATCCCCAACGGCGTATCCGGGCGGTCCTCCGAGCGTTCGACCAGAGGTCGGCAAGAGCCTATCCGTCTGATATTCGTGGGTCGCTTTAATAGCCAAAAAAATCTGGATTTGACCCTCGAGGCGCTTGGGGGGCTTTTGGATCAAGATTGGACTTTGGATCTGGTCGGGGACGGACCGGATATGGCCAAGGCTCGTGACCTGGTTTCAGCCTTGCAGCTTATGGAGCGCGTTCGCTTTCATGGCTGGGTGGAGCCGGAGACGGTGGACCGTATCATGGCCATCGCCGACGTCTTGCTGATCCCCTCGAAGTTCGAAGGCATGCCTGTTGTTGCCGTCAACGCCCTCAGGCACGGCTTGGCCATCGTCGGCAGCACCGCTCCCGGGTTGGCGGACGTTCTTTTGGACGGCGTAAACGGTGCCGCCGCTCCCGTCGATGACATGGTGGCGTTTCGGACCGGACTGGCGGAACTGATGTCGGATCGCCAACGCCTGGGCGCCTATCAAGCGGCCAGTTTCGATCTCTGCGAACGGTTCAGCCTCGACCGCATTGTCGACTCTTACGAGGCCGTCCTGGCGCGAGCGGCGACGGCGGGCTAAGGTCAGTAATGCGGGCAGACGGTGCAGATGAAGGGCCGGTCCCGGTAGAAGCGGTCGCGGAAGGCGGTATAGCTCTCGCTATGCCAGATCGCCTGAAAATCCTCTTTGAGGATGTTGCCGAAATTGATCGTCGAGGGGTCGGCGATCGTGCAACAGGGGGTTACGTACCCCTCGGCCGTGATGAATGGGCTGAGCCACGGCTGCCGGCAGGCGCCCAGACCATTGCCCCCCTTATCGTTGATGACTTGAATGCGGCGGCGCCGGCCCGTGTCCAACAGCCTTTGTAGCACGGTCTTCACTTCTTCGTCGCTCACCTTGCTCTCGTCCATCTTGGCTTGGCCGAATCCGGTCAGGTAATCCTGGAAACATACGCGATCGACCCCCCGGTCGGCGCAGTACTCGACGAGCTTTTCCACCCCTGGGACCGTTTCCTGCATCAAGATGGACCGCGTACCGACGATCGGTCCCTTGGTTCCGCGTTCGCGGCGGATCTCCAGGACGCGATCGAGGTTGCGAAGCACCTTGGGAAGTGACGCGCCCGACCGTGTCTGTGCAAAAACCGTTTCGTCAATGCTGTTAATTGAAAAAGATATCTCTTCGACCCCGGCCTCCATGACTTCCACGAACTTCTTCTCGTTCATAAGGGTGCCGTTGGTGTTGAAGGAGCAGGTAATGCCCCGCTGCCTCGCTAGGCGGATCATGTCTGGCAGGGACTCGTTCAGAAGAGGCTCACCGATCCCCTGCAGGACGATATGAACGAGTGTTGGAATCTGGTCCAAAACCCGGCGAAAATCGTCCACCGTCAGATCGCGCTTGGCGTAGTTCTTGTAGGCTCGATCCGTTCCCAGAATGCAGGTTTCGCACCTCAGATTGCATCGGTTGGTCGGTTCCAAGATGATCGCGGGCGGCATGAACGTCGGATTTGCCGGCAGTTCGGTCCGACTGACCGATGACGCGATTCTGGCAACGTTGCCGCCGCGAACGATCGGATTGTGGGTGACGATCCGCTTCACGTAGCCCGATCCGCAGCGCACGGTCGCCTTTTCGTGCAATTTGCGTAGGTTGTCGATCACACGAAGCGCCATGCTACCGTCCTGCCAAGCTGGGAAGTTCCGTTAACAGATTTTGTTCGGGCCGCCACAGCGGGCCATCGGCAACTGCGTCCAAGACTAGCACAAAGCCAGTCAAGTGGGTCTCTGAAACTTTCCCCGCAGGAGATACAGTAAGCCGGGCAAAGTGGTCAACAGCGCTATCATCCGCACCAGGATCGCGATCGTGAGGGAGAGCTGGGTGGTGACGCCCACCTGCGTCAGCAGGAGAACGAATCCCGCCTCCTGAAGGCCGATCCCGTTAATCGTCACCGGCAACAGAACGATGATCTGAACCAGTGCCATAACGGCAAATATCTCAAGGAGGGTCGCTCCCGTCCCCACGCCATCGGCCAGCAGGTATACGGTACCGAAAGATGTCGCTTCGGAAAGCAACGACAGGCCCAGACACGTCGCAATGACAATCGGCCGTCGGGCGAGAAGGGTGGTGGCGGTCAGGGTTTCGTGTCGAAGCGCCGCGAAAATGTCCCGCAGTCGCGGCAGACAGATCAACCCGACCAGCAGGAGGGTGATGGCAGCGATGGCGATGACGCCGACCGCGAGTTGCCCCACAGTGGGGACGTGCAGGGTGAATGACCGCCATAGGTCCGGGACGAACAGGACACAGAGGCCCAGCAACAAGACGGCGAACAGGTTGAGCATGCGATCTCCCACGAGCAGGGGTACCGTCTTCCGATACTCATGCCCATGGCGCTTCAGGAACGTCGCCCGGATGGCATCGCCGCCGACCGTGGATGGCAGAAAATTGCCGGCATAAGCCCCGATGAAGGTGAGTTGCATGATGGGCCAGTAGCGCACGGCGCTGCCAGTTGCCCGCATCAATATCTGCAACCGTTTCGACACCAGCAGGTAACACCCCAGGCGCCCCACCAAAGCCACGAGAAAAACCCATCCGGCGATACGCCCGAAAGCATCGACTTGTTCGGGCCAGGATATATGCCAAACCAGCCAGCCACATAACGCTAGCGAAACAAGCACACGGGCAAGTGATAACAGACGGCTTCGGGTCATTGCGCCATCCGCTCCTACAGAGAACCGCTTCCGCTCCGCCCACCAGGCAAACGAACGGAGGCCACGAGACAGAAGAAGCCGTGTTGCAAGGCCACTGAAAGGCCGGTCCCGCCGCGACAAATCCGGATTCACCATATGTGGCCGGGATGCGTTGATCAACACCATCTTTCCCGCGGCAGTGGCTGGGCAATCCGCGCCCGGGGAACGACGCACCGCCGTTCCCCGGGCCACGGTCGGCATGCTTCTGTGCCGAGCCCGATGGACAGCAGATGCGTCCTCAACTAAATTCCGGCCCATGAACGACGCAGCATCAACGGATCGTCAAGACGGCCGTGCACCCCTGGTTTCCGTCGTGCTGCCGTGCTTCAACGCGCACCGGCACTTGCGACAGACGTTGGACAGCGTGCGCGCCCAGACGTTCCGGGATTTCGAGATTGTCGTCGTCGACGATGGGTCGAACGATCCCGAGACCTTGACCTTTCTCGACAGTGTGGGTGACGACGTTCGTCTGATCCGCCAGCGCAACTATGGCCTGCCGGCCGCGCGCAACACGGCGTTCCGGCATGCGCGAGGCACCTATGTGCTGCCGCTGGACTGCGACGATTGGCTGGAGCCGACGTTCCTGGAGAGGGCCATCGCGAAGATCCGCACCATGCCCCCGCGCTCCTTCGTGTTCAGCCACTTGAGCCTGTGCGGGGACATGTCCGGCACCGTCGAGAAGGAATACAATCACTTCGAGCAACTGTTCCTCAATCAGCTTCCTTATTGTCTGCTGCTGCCGAAATCGGTGTGGTGCGAACTCGGCGGGTACGACGAAAGCATGCGTCGCGGTTACGAGGATTGGGAATTCAACATCCGTCTTGGGCGCCATGGTGTGGTCGGCGCGCCGTTGCGCGAACCGCTTTTCCACTACCGCGTCAGCCAGACCGGGATGTTGAAGGCCATTTCAGGGCCGCGCCACGGCACCTTGTGGCGGGACATTCAGAAGAAAAACCCCAACGCGTACCGTCTTCGCGGTCTCGTTGCGTCCTGGTTGATGTGGCGGGAGAAGCCCTCGACCTACTATCTGGGGTTATATTTCTTCTGGCTGGCGCTGCACCGGGTACTGCCGAAGCCGCTTTTCGCCAAGCTATTCCAGAAATTGATGCCGTACTCTCAGTCCGCGCGCGTTTCGCGCAAGGCGATGGCGGGGTGACCGGATCAAGTTGCCGTCGGCCGATCAGTCTGTTGGTGCCGCTGCTTTTTTCCCGTGCCATGCCCAGGCGTGGGCGATCTGGGTCTCCAAATCGGCGTGGCGTAGCGTCCAGCCAAGCACGTCTTTCGCCCGACCCGCATCGCTGACCAGGATCGCCGGATCGCCGCTCCGGCGCCCCGCCATTCGCGTCGGGATCTCGCGCTTCGTCACGCGGCCGGCCGTGGCGATCACTTCCTTCACCGAATAGCCGTTGCCGTTGCCGAGGTTGAATGCCTCGGCCGTAGGTTGCGTTTGTCCTCGCAACCAGCCGAGGGCCAGGACGTGGGCGTCGGCCAGGTCGCTGACGTGGATGTAGTCGCGCACGCAGCTTCCGTCAGGCGTGTCGTAATCGTCGCCGAAGATGGTGATTGCCTCGCGACGGCCCAGCGCGGCGTCGAGCGCCAACGGGATGAGATGGGTTTCGGGGTCGTGGTCTTCGCCGATCTCGCCGTCGGGATCGGCGCCGGCCGCGTTGAAATAGCGCAACGCCACTGAACGCATGCCGTAGGCGGGGGCGTAATCCGCCAACATGCGTTCCACCATCAACTTGGTCCAGCCATAGGGATTGGCGGGCCACGTGGGATGATCTTCACCGACCGGCGTTTGGCGGGGCGCGCCATAGACCGCGGCCGAACTCGAAAAGACGAGGTGGCTGATGCCGGCGTCTTTCAGGGCGTTGAGAAAGGTAATGGTCTCGGCCACGTTATTGAGATAGTACCGCGCGGGATCGACGACCGACTCGCCGACGGCGATGAAACCGGCCAGGAGCACCACGGCGCTCGGACGATGCCGGTCGATGACTTCGGCGAGCCGGACCGCGTCCCCCAGACGTCCCTTCTCCAGGGGGCCCCATTTCACGGCCGAGGCATGGCCGGTCGACAGGTCGTCGTAGCAGACCGGAAGGTATCCATTTCGCGCCAGCGCCTTGCAAACATGGCTGCCGATATAACCGGCGCCTCCGGCCACCAGGATGGTTTCGCCCATGATCGTTCGTTTGCTCCCATCGCCAGCCGACTGCAACTGTGAGAAAAAGTGCCGGCGAGCCGTTTTTCACTTGAATGGCTTCCCAAGGCAAGCCTTGATGCGAAAAATTATCGGTTCCCGCCTCGCCCATATTTGAGAGAGACATGCGCTCCGTCAACGCTCCGGAAGAACCCCAGGCACTCATGGCGGTGTCGGTCAGGATCGCCGCCGTCGCCATGGGATTGTCCAGCTTGGCGCTGCTGAACAGTCGGGGGGCGTTCGCTGCCATCCTTGTGGCGGGCATGCTGGCGATGCTGTTTTCACCTGGGCGGGCGGAGACGTTCCATAATTTCCGCCGGGCCGCCGTCACGCCGCAGGTGACGATTGCGGTGGCGGTTCTGACCGCTTGGGTACCGAGTACGGTGCTTTCCTATCTCCCATGGGCGTCGGTCCAGGTGCTGGCGCGGATGGCCCTGTTCCTTGCGCTGGGCGTGTGGGTGTATGCCTATTTCAGTGGTCGGCCGCGGGCGTTGGATCTTCTGCTCAAGGTGTTGTTCGTCGGATTGGCGTTTGGCCTTCTCGTCGCCGATTTTGGCGTCTGGGCTTTTCCCGACGTGATGGTGCTCGTCAAAGGCCGTGTCGCATCCTCGACCGAGCACGCTGTGCTGATGGTCAAGGGCTTTGCCTCGGCGGCGGTTGTCCTGGTGCCGTTCGTGGCATGGGCGGGATGGCGGCTCGGCGGCTTGTGGAAAGCGGCATCGCTCGCGTTGGCCATGGGCTTACTCACCCTGGCCGTGCTGGCGGGCAGTCGGGCCGGCATGGCGGGGTTGATCGGGGCTCTGGGCATCGTGCTTGTCGCCTGCGTGACCCGCGGTGAATCCCGCCGCTGGGCGGCTAGCTTGGTGCTGGTCTTCGTCCTTACGATCGCCGGCATTCTATTTTATCTGAGCGCCCGCCCGCATGGCGGCCCGGTTCCGGAGGACGCGCTGATTTTTCCGGCATGGCTGGTCGATTCTCATCGTCAGGTGATCTGGCAATACGCCTTGCATTTGGTCGAACAGCGTCCGTGGGTCGGATGGGGCATCAACACCATCAATCTGGTTCCGCAATTGCCCGGGACGTCGTCGATCGAATTCGGTGTCCCCGTTCTGCCCAGCCATCCGCACAACTGGGTTCTCGAGGTCTTTGCCGAAACCGGGATCATCGGCGGTTTAGCCATGCTGATCGCTGTGGCGCTGCAGTTTTTCACCATGTTGCGCCGATATCGCATGGGCGGAGAGGGAAGGATACTCGCCGCGCTGGCGGCATCGGCGGCCTTCTTCGTTTCTGGCCTCTTTAATTTCTCGTTCTGGTCGGCATGGTGGCAGGTTTCATACGTTCTGGTCTTGGCGCTGCTGTACGCGGGGCGGCCTGCAGAAGCCGGGAGAGAGACGCCACGGCAGCGCAGCGGGTCGATCTCCACGCCGACGCCTCCTTGACGCCCGCCCCGAATTCTTGCACAGAAGGCATCTCCGGGGCGGCCTCGCCCGCCCCTACTCCTTTTTTTCCGAAGGCTGGAGTCCAACGGCATGAGCGAAGCTGACACCCCCAACGACGAAGGCGCCCGCGATTTCATCCGCGACATCATCCGCGCCGACCTTCGCGAGGGCCGGCATCAGGCGGTCGTCACCCGCTTCCCGCCGGAGCCCAACGGGTATCTGCATATTGGGCACGCCAAGTCGATCTGCCTCAACTTCGGCGTCGCCGAGGAATTCGGCGGTCGCTGCCATCTGCGCTTCGACGACACCAACCCCTCCAAGGAAGAGCAGGAATACATCGACAGCATCATGGAAGACGTGCGCTGGCTTGGCTTCGACTGGGGCAAGCACCTCTACTACGCGTCGGACTATTTCGAGCAGCTTTACGCCTGGGCCGAACACCTGATCCTGGCCGGCAAAGCCTACGTCGATGACCTGACGGCCGACGAGATCCGCGAGCATCGCGGCACGCTGACCGAAGCCGGCCGCAACAGCCCCTATCGCGACCGTTCCATCGAGGAGAACCTCGATCTTTTCCGCCGCATGCGGGCCGGCGAGTTCCCTGACGGCAAGCGGGTTCTGCGCGCCAAGATCGACATGGCGTCGGGCAACATCAACCTGCGCGACCCGGTGCTCTATCGCATCCTGCGCGCCACCCATCCGCGCACTGGCGATGCCTGGTGCATCTATCCGACCTACGATTTCGCGCATGGCCAGTCCGACGCCATCGAGGGCATCACGCATTCGCTGTGCACGCTGGAGTTCGAGGATCACCGCCCCCTTTACGACTGGTTCATCGACAACCTGCCGGTGCCCTCGAAGCCGCGCCAGATCGAGTTTTCTCGCCTCAACCTGACCCACATGCTGGTCTCCAAGCGCCGCCTGATCCAGTTGGTGCGCGACGGCCACGTGCGCGGCTGGGACGACCCGCGCATGTCGACCCTGAGCGGCATTCGCCGACGCGGCATTCCGTCGGCGGCGATCCGCGATTTCGTGCACCGGGTCGGCCTGACCAAGAGCGAGAACGTCATCGAGATGGCGCTGCTCGAATACTGCGCGCGCGAGGTGCTGAACAAGACGGCAGCCCGCCGCATGGTGGTGCTGAATCCCTTGAAGGTGGTGATCGAGAACTATCCCGAGGGACAGGTCGAGGAACTCGATGCCATCAACAATCCCGAGGACCCGGCGGCCGGCAGCCGCAAGGTGCCCTTCGGCCGTGAGATCTTCATCGAGCGCGACGACTTCATGGAGGAACCGCCCAAGAAGTTCTTCCGCCTGGCGCCGGGCGCCGAAGTGAGACTGCGCTACGCCTATTTCGTCACCTGCACGGGGGTGGTGAAGGACGCCGCCGGCCAAGTGACGGAGCTGCGCTGCACCTACGATCCGGCGACGCGAGGCGGCGATTCGCCCGACGGGCGCAAGGTCAAGGGCACGATCCATTGGGTGTCGGCAGCCCACGCGCCGGTGGCCGAGGTCCGGCTCTACGACCACCTGTTCGCCAAGCCCGATCCGGGCGCACGCGGCGATTTTGTCGACGACATCAACCCGCACTCCCTCACCGTGCTGACCGACTGCCGGATCGAGCCGGCGCTGGCCGAAGGCGCCCCCGGCGAGGCGGTGCAGTTCGAGCGCCAGGGCTATTTCTGTTTCGATCGCGACTCGGCTCCGGGCAAGCCGGTGTTCAACCGCACCGTGGCCCTGCGCGACACCTGGGCCAAGATCCAGGCCAAGGACGGCAAAGGGTAAGGGTCAGGCCCGACGGACGGTGAACCCGTCGAAGCGGCCGGCCAGGCGTTCGAGGAAGGGCCCGTCGTCAAGCAGGACGGTCCCGGGAAAGCGGCCGGGCGCCTTCGATTCGCGGCATTCCTGAAGGGCCCACGTGCGGACCCCGCGGCCGGCCAGATCGTCGGCCAGCCGCAACAGGTCGTCGCGGCTTACCAGCCTCTCGTCGACGGTGGTGCGGACTTCGTAGGCGACGCCAGCGGCCTGTACCTCGGCCAGGCTGCGGGACGCCTTCTCGCCGTTGCCGGCGATGCCGGTGACCCCGGCGTAGGCGTCAAACGCCGTCTTGGCGTCGAATCCCACCCAGTCGAGATGGGGCAGCAGGTGCCGCAGGCGGGCGGGATGGCTTCCTCCGGTGTGCAGGGCGACGGAAAAGCCCATGGCCTTGATCCCCGCCACGGCGTCGACGACGGCGGCCTGCAGCAGCGGTTCGCCGCCGCTGACCACCACGGCATCGAGGAATCCCCGCCGTTTGCGCAGGAAGGCCCGGATGTCGCCCCAGGCAACGGGATGCTCCGCCTGCCGTTTCAGCAGGTGGGGGTTGTGGCAATAGGGGCAGCGCCACGGGCAACCCTGGCAGAACAGCACGGCCGCCAGACGGCCCGGATAGTCGATGGTGGTGAGCGGCGCCATTCCGCCCACCACCAGGTCGTCGGCCGCCATCTAGCGGTCGGCGGCGGGCGCCAGGCCGGGTTCCCGGAAGGGAAGACGTTCGGCCTGTTCGCTTTTCTTGCCCGGATTGAACTCGCTGATCGGGCGGTGATAGCCCATGACCCGGGTCCAGATCTCGCAGGGCTGGCGTTCCTCGTCGGCGAGGCGGATTTCGGAAGGGTGGAAATCAGGGGTGGAACCGTGCATCGGAAACTCCTCGATCAGGCGGCGGCCGCCTCGGCCCGCTTGCGGGCAAGGATGTCGGCGTCGCATTTGGGACAGAACTTCTGGGCGCCGGCCAAATAGCCGTGCACCGGGCAGATGGAGAAGGTGGGGGTGATCGTCACATAGGGGATGCGGAAGCGTTCCAGCACCCGGCGGACCAGGGTCTTGCAGGCTTCCGCGCTGGAAATCCGCTCGCCCATGTAGAGGTGCATGACGGTGCCGCCGGTGTAGCGCGCCTGCAGCGCCTCCTGGTGCTCGAGCGCCACGAAGGGGTCGTCGGTGAAGCCGACCGGCAATTGCGAGGAATTGGTGTAGTAAGGGGCCTCGGCCGTTCCCGCCTGCAGGATGTCGGGAAAGCGCTTGCGATCCTCGCGGGCCAGCCGATAGGTGGTGCCCTCGGCGGGCGTGGCTTCGAGGTTGTAAAGATGGCCGGTTTCCGCCTGAAAGCCGATCATCCGCTCGCGCACGTGGTCGAGCAGGCGGCAGGCCATGGCGTGGCCGAAATCGTCGGTGATGTCGTGGGCGCCGCCGGTGAAGTTGCGGATCATCTCGTTGATGCCGTTGACGCCGATGGTCGAGAAGTGGTTGCGCAGGTGGCCGAGGTAGCGCTTGGTATAGGGGAATAGCCCGGCGTCCAGGTGGCGCTGGATGACCTTGCGCTTGATTTCCAGGCTGGTGCGCGCCAGCGCCAGCAGCGTGTCGAGGCGGGCCAGGAGGCCCGCCTCGTCGTGTTTGAAGAGATAGCCCAGCCGGGCGCAATTGAGCGTGACGACGCCGATGGAACCGGTCTGCTCGGCCGATCCGAACAGGCCGTTGCCGCGCTTCATCAGCTCGCGGAGGTCGAGCTGAAGCCGGCAGCACATGGAGCGCACCATGCCCGGCTCCAGGTCCGAGTTGAGGAAGTTCTGGAAATAGGGCAGGCCGTATTTGGCCGTCATCTCGAACAGCCGCTCGGTATTGGGGCCGTCCCAGGGGAAATCCTTGGTGATGTTGTAGGTGGGAATCGGGAAGGTGAAGACGCGACCCTTGGCGTCGCCCTTCATCATCACCTCGATGTAGGCGCGGTTGATGAGGTCGAGTTCGGGCTGCAATTCGCCGTAGGTGAAGGGCATCTCGCGGCCGCCGATGACCGGGGCCTGCTCGCGCAGGTCCTCGGGTACCACCCAGTCGAGCGTGATGTTGGTGAACGGCGTCTGGGTGCCCCAGCGCGACGGCACATTGAGGTTGTAGATGAACTCCTGGATCGACTGGCGGACCTCGTCGTAGGAAAGGCCATCCTTGCGGATGAAGGGCGCCAGATAGGTGTCGAAGGAACTGAACGCCTGGGCGCCGGCCCACTCGTTTTGCAGGGTGCCCAGGAAGTTGACCATCTGGCCGACGGCGCTGGACAGATGCCGGGGTGGCCCCGCCTCGACCTTGCCGGGAACGCCGTTGAAGCCGTCGAGCAAAAGCGAGCGCAGCGACCAGCCGGCGCAATAGCCCGACAGCATGTCGAGGTCGTGGATGTGCAGGTCGCCGTCCCGATGCGCCGCCCCGACCTCGGGCGGGTAGACGTGGCTCAGCCAGTAGTTGGCGACCACCTTGCCCGACACGTTGAGGATCAGGCCGCCCAGGGAATAGCCCTGGTTGGCGTTGGCGCTGACCCGCCAGTCGGCGCGTTCCAGGTATTCGTTGATGGACGAGGCGACGTCGACCAGGGTCTGGCGGTCGCGGCGCAGCTTGCCGTGCTGCTCGCGATAGACGATGTAGGCCCGGGCCGTCCTGAAGTGGTTGGCGGAAATCAGGACCTGCTCGACGATGTCCTGGATCTGCTCGATGGCGGGGGCGCCGGCCTCGAAGCGGTGGCGCAGCACCTTCAGCACCTGGGCCGTCAGCAACCGGGCCTCCTCCTCGCCGAACTCGCCCGCGGCCTCGCCGGCGCGGCGCACCGCCGAGACGATGCGTTCGCCGTCGAACGGCACCACCCGACCGTCCCGCTTGATGACTTGGCCGGGGACGAAACGGGATGCGGCCAGCCGGTCTTTTTCGTTCATGGACATTCCCTTCCTTTCCGTCGCGGGTCGGCGACGGGAACGCGCGAAGGGAAGGGAAACGCGGGCGCGGCAAGGCGACGCCCACGGCTCCGTGGCCCCAGATCGCGAAGGCCCGAACGCCGAACCGCGCGATCGGTTGTCGCGGTTCATGTTCCCGGCAGGTTTTCGGACTTGGAGGCGATCCCCTGGCGCCGGATGATTCCGGACGCCCGGGGTGGGCCTCGAGCCGCGGCTTCCCGATCCGTCGATCAGTGCCTGCGGGGCCGAACGCTCGGCACCGCCTGCGGCTCTTGTTCCTCCTTACCGCTGCGCGTCAGTTCCGGATTCGCACCGGATTCCCTGTTGCCGTTCGCCACAATATCTTGCGTCGAACACCAGGAACTCGAACAGGCTATACCAAATATGGGACCCCGACAAGGCGTTAGGAGGGCTGTCAGGAAGGGCCACTTTCGGTACGGCGGCGATGCCGCTCGTGGCGCGAGATGAACAGGATGGTACCGACGATCAGGGCCATGCCGGCGAACGCCCAAAGATCTGGCAACTCGCCGAAGAACACCATGCCGAGCAGCACGGCGATGGGCAGCCGGGTGAAATCGACCGGCGTCACCGCCGTCGGGCTGCCGATGGCGTAGGCGCGGGCCTGGGTGACGAGGCCGAGGGCGCCGGTCAGCCCAAGGACGATCAGCCACGTCCATTCGACGGCGTTCGGCGTCTGCCAGGCCAGCACGGTCGAGGGCGCCGTGAACACGGCCCCGAAGAACTGGACGTAGAAGGCGAGCTTGGTGGGCGACTCGGTGGCCGATAAGCGCTTCACGTAGATCATGGCAAGCGACAACAGAAAAGCGCTGGCCAGCGCCGCCAGGGCCGGCAGGCTGATTTCGACGTCGGGGCGGGCGATGACCAGGATGCCTGCGAAGCCGATGACGGTGGCGATGCCGCGGGCCGGACCGGCGCGCTCGCCCAGCATCAGGTGCGACATGACGATCATCCACAGCGGCGTCGAAAAGGCGAGCGCGACGGCGTTGGCGAGCAGCATGTTGCTGACGGCGTAGATGTAAAGCACGAAGGCGCCGACACCCAGGATCGAGCGCCAGAAATGGGTGGCCAGGCGCTGGGTGGCGAGGCCGCGGAGGCCGTGGCGCAGCAGCCACGGCAGCATGACCAGGGCGCCCAGGGCCATGCGGAAGAAGACGATCTCGACCACCGGCAGGGTGCGGCCCAGGTACTTGCTGATGGCCGCCGTTCCCGTCAGCAGGACGGCGGTAGCCAGCATCCACAGGATGCCCTTGACGTTGTTCGAGAGAGGAGACGGGGCGGCGGAGAACGGCATGGGTGGGCCCCGGGGGCGGTTACGTGTGGGCGGTGCCGACCGCTTCGGCGATGGTCTTGAAACCGTCGCGGGCCAGCAGCCCGCACAGGCCCCGATTGATGCGCCCGACGACTCCCGGCCCCTCATAGACCAGGGCGGTCAGTAGTTGGACCAGCGAGGCACCCAGGCGGATCTTCTCGTAGGCCTGCTCGGCGGTGAACACGCCGCCGACGCCGACGATGCGGTAGCGCCGGGTGTCCATCCGCCTGTACATCTCGCGGATGGAAAAATTGATCAGCGACTCGACCGGATGACCGGAGACGGCGCCGGGCCACGATTCCCAGACCTCCCTCGGCGTCACCAGGTTGTCCGGTTTGCCGGCCGGCAGGTTGAACACGAACCCCGACACGAAATCGTGCCCCTCGGCCGCTTCGAGCAGCATCTCGATGCCGGGAATGCCGCTTTTTGGCGACACCTTGAGGAAGACCGGGCAGGGGATGCCGACTTCGCCAAGCGCCGCGAGGAAGCGTTCGACGTGCGGTTTGTCGGCGAAAAAGTCCCGGCCCATCTCGGTGTTGGGGCAACTGAGATTGAGGGTGAGATAGTCGGCGTCATCCTTGAACAGCCGGACGGAGCGCAGATAGTCGCCGATGATCGCGTCCTCGCCGTCCGGGCAGGCGCCGGCGCCGCGGTTCGTCTTGACGATGTTGACGCCGAGCGGCACCGCAAGACGGGCGGCGGCGACGCGCTTGGCGATGATGTCGGCGCCGTCGTTCTGCAAGCCGTAATGCACGACCAGGGCGCGGTCGGCGGGCAGGCGGAAAAGACGCGGCTTCGGATTGCCGGCCGAGGGATCGGCCGAGACGGAACCGATCTCGACGTGCCCGAAGCCGAGGCCGGCCAGCGCGCGAACCGCCTCGCCGCTTTTGTCATAGCCGGCGGCCAGCCCCAGCGGGTTGGCGAACGCGAGGCCGCAGACCTCGGTCTCCAGGGACGGGTCGGCAAAGCCGTACAGGGCGGAAAGAAGGCCCTGCGCCCATCCCACGCGGGCGGCCGTCTCGATCGAGGCGTGGTGCATGCGCTCAGCGTCGAACCGGAACAGAAGGGGCCGGACGGCGACGGAATAGAAACTCATCAGGGGGAACTGCCTGGCAGGGTCGGGGAGAGGCCGCCGGCCTCTCTCCGCCCGCGAGAAAGGAAAGATCGGAAACGGCCTACTTCAACGTCGTCATCGGCACGTGGTCCATGTCGTGGAACACCTGGTTCTCGCCGCACATGGCCCAGATGAAGGTATAGGCCTGCGAGCCGACGCCCGAATGGATCGACCAGCTGGGGCTGATCGCCGCCTGCTCGTTGCGCATGATGAGGTGCCGGGTTTCCGTGGGTTCGCCCATCATGTGGAAGACGACGGCGTCCTCGGGCATGTTGAAGTAGAAGTAGACCTCCATGCGCCGCTCGTGGGTATGGCAGGGCATGGTGTTCCACATGCTGCCCGGCTCCAGCTTCGTCAAACCCATCGACAGCTGGCAGGTCTTGAGCACCGCCGGATGCAGGTACTTGTAGATGGTCCTGACGTTGCCGGTTTCGGGCTTGCCCAGCTTCTCGGGCGAGGCGTCGGCGATGTTGATCTTGACCACCGGATAGGCGGTATGGGCCGGCGTGCAGGCGAAGTAGAACTTGGCCGGCTTGGCCGCGTCCTTGCTGCGGAAGGACAGGTTCTTGGTGCCCATCGGGATGTAAAGCCCATCCTCGGTGGCCAAGTCATAGTCCTTGCCGTCGATGCTGACGGTACCGGGGCCGCCGATGTTGATGGTCCCCAGTTCCCGGCGCTCCAGCAGGTAGTCGACGCCGAATTCCTTGCCGGCCTCGATGACCAGCGGCTTGCCGGTGGGGCAGACGCCCCCGACCACGATGCGGTCGATATGGCTGTAGGTCATGGTGACCTTGCCGGGAACGAAAATCTGCTCGATCAGGAACTCGCGGCGGAGCTCCTCGGTCGTCAATGTCTTGGCGTGGGCGCTGTGCATGCCCTGGCGAACGTCCATCGGTCCTAATCCCTTCGTCGTTGTTGCCACCAACAGCCACCCCCCCGACAGACAGACCAAACGGCCCGGCCGTCGCTGGGTGAGGTTCCCCGGACATGTTGACGTGGTCGTGCCCCATCATGGAGACAACGGCCGCCGGATGCAACCGCGAACCGGCCGGTATTGGTCCCGGTCCCGGCCCCGGGACTTCGGTCCGAGGGTGCGCTAAGATGGGGCGGCCGGAACTGCCGAGGTCGAGCCGAATGAAGGAAAGCGCCATTCGTGAACAGTTGGCCATTCACGGCCGGTCCCTCTATGACCGGGGGCTGGCCGGGGGCAGCGCCGGCAACATGAGCGTGCGGCTGGAGGAGGGCGGCTTTCTGGCCACGCCGACCAACGCCTGCCTGGGGCGACTCGATCCGGCGCGCCTCTCGAAGCTGGACGCCGGGGGCCGCCACGTCGGCGGCGACAAGCCGACCAAGGAAACCTTCCTGCACCTCGCCATGTACCGCCGGCGGCCGCGGGCCGGCGCGGTGGTTCACCTGCATTGCACGCATGCGGTGGCGGTGTCGTGCCTGGCCGGCCTCGATGCCGCCGACGTGCTGCCGACGATCACGCCCTATTACGTCATGCGCATCGGCAAATGCCCCCTGGTGCCCTATTTCCGGCCGGGTGACGAGGCCCTGGGCGAGGCCGTGGCCGAACTGGCCGGCGATCATCGCGCCGTCATGCTGGCCAATCACGGCCCGGTGGTGTCCGGTCCCTCGCTGGATGCCGCCGTCTATGCCATGGAGGAGTTGGAGGAAACGGCCCGGCTGTTTTTCCTGCTGCGCGGCCACGACGTCCGCCGGCTGACCGGGGATGAGGTCGCCGACCTCAAGGCGCACTTCCCCCTGTCCTGAAAGCAGCGGTCCCCGCCCCCGCGCGAAGGACGTCCCGCGGCCGGCCCGCGTCTCGTCCGATATCGGTATATTGGATCGATATATTCTTTCCCTGTATATTCCGGTTTGATATATATCGCACGGATATAACTTGTTCGGCGGCTGAGACGGGAGCGAGCATGGACGTGAAGACCCTGTGCCTGGGCGTTCTGATCCAGGGCGAAGCCAGCGGTTACGAAATCAAGAAGCAGCTGGAGGAAGGGCCGCTCGCGCAATTCTGCCGCGCTGGATTCGGCTCCATTTACCCGGCGCTCGGCCAGCTTCGGGCCAAGGGGCTGGCGACGTGGACCGAGCATAACCAGGAGGGGCGGCCCGACAAGAAGATCTACCGGATCACCGACCAGGGGGTGGAGGCCTTCCGCAAGGCCCTGTGCAAGAAACCGTCGCCCGACCGCGTCCACTCGGAATCGCTGTTCATGATCTTTTTCCAGGGCTTTCTTGATTCCGGGCGGGCGGCGGAAATCGCCGGCGCTTACCGGGAAGCCTATCGGCAGATCGCCCAGCACATGCGCGAGGCCGACCTGGCGGAGGCGCCGGGCGGACGCCGGTTCGTCCATGCCATCGGGCTGGCCGTCTATGAGGCGCTCATCGAGGCTGTCGAGCGCAACCGGCATCTGTTGTCCGAAGAGGTGGACAAGGGTACCGCGGCGGCGGAGAGGTGAGGAAAGGACCGTGTCATGAAGCGATCCCATCTGGTTGCGGCCGGCGTCGCCGCCCTGGTGTCGGGTTGGATTCTTTCCGGCCAGATCGGTGTGGGTCGCGTCGCCGAGGACACGATGGCTCCTCGCGCGGCCGTCGCCGAAGAGGCTCTGCCGCACGTGCGTGTGCGGGCCCTGACCGCCGAGGACAGGGTCAACGAGATCTTTCTTTTCGGACGCTCCGAGGCGGAGCGCAGCGTCGACGTCATGGCCGAAACCTCGGGCCGGGTGGTCGAGCGTCGGGTCGCGAAGGGGGACCGGGTCGCCAAGGGCGATGTTCTGGCGCGAATCGCCATCGATGATCGCAACGCCCGCTTGGCCGAGGCCGAGGCCATGGTGGAACAGCGGCGCCTCGCCTTCGACGCCGCCCGCCAGTTGTCCGAGAGGCAGTTCCGTTCGGCGGTCAGCGTCGCCCAGAACAAGGCCGAACTGGAGGCGGCCAAGGCGCAGCTCGAACGCATCCGGCTGGACATCGAGCGCTGCACGATCCGGGCCCCGTTTGCCGGGGTGGCCAATCTGTTGCCGGCCGAGATCGGGCATTTCATCGAGGTTGGCGATTCGGTGGCCCGCATCGTCGACCTCGATCCGATCCTTATCGTCGGTGCCGTCGCCGAGCGCAATGTCGGCCACGTCAAGGTCGGCACCCCGGCGACCGTCCGTCTGCTCGACGGCACGGAAGTCGTGGGGGCCGTCCGCTATGTCTCGAAGGTCGGGACCACGGCGACGCGGACCTTCCGCGTCGAGGTCGAGGTCGACAATCCCGAAGGTGCGATCGCCGAGGGGCTGACCACCGAACTGCGGCTGCCTTTGGCGCGCGTGCGGGCCCATCGGGTGTCGCCGGCGGTCCTTACCCTGTCGGAGGAGGGCGCGGTCGGGATCAAGGTGGTTGGCGAGGGCGACATCGTCGAATTCCACCCGGTCCAACTGGTCGCCGATACGCCGGACGGCATGTGGCTGGGCGGTCTGCCCGAACGCATCCGGCTGATCACGGTGGGCCAGGAGTTCGTGCGGGCCGGCCAGCGGGTGGTGCCGGTTGCCGAAAGCGGGACGGGGCCGTCATGATCGGCGCCATCGAATTCGCCATCGGGCGCTCGCGGGTCGTCATCCTCGTCCTTCTGGTCATTCTCGGGGCGGGGGCCTATGCCTATTGGGCGATCCCCAAGGAATCGGCTCCCGACATCAACATCCCGATCATCTACGTCACCATCCCGCACGAAGGAATTTCGCCCGAGGATGCCGAGCGGCTGCTCATCCGCCCGATGGAGCAGGAATTGCGGACCATCGAGGGCGTCAAGGAGATGCGCGCCACGGCATATGAAGGGGGGGCTTACGTCCTTCTGGAATTCGAGGCCGGCTTCGACGCCGACAGGGCGCTGGACGACGTGCGCGAACGGGTCGACCTGGCCAAGCCGGAACTGCCCGCCGACACCGACGAGCCGACGGTGCACGAGGTCAACTTCAGCCTCTTCCCGGTCCTTCTGGTGACGTTGTCGGGTAACGTGCCGGAACGTACCCTCGTGCGTCTCGCCCGCGAACTCCAGGATTCCATCGAAGGCCTGTCGAGCGTGTTGGAAGCCAAGATCGTCGGCGACCGGGACGAGTTCATCGAAATCCTGATCGACCCGGTCAGGGCGCAAAGCTATGGGCTGACCATCCGCGAAACCATCGAGCAAATGTCCCGCAGCAATCTGCTGGTCGCCGCCGGATCGCAGGACACCGGCAAGGGGCGTTTTTCGGTGAAGGTGCCGGGCCTGTTCGAAACCGTTGCCGACGTCATCGGCGTGCCGGTGAAGGTCGAAGAGGATGCCGTCGTGCGCCTGGGCGACATCGCCGACGTACACCGGACCTTCAAGGACCCGGAAAGCTTCGCCCGGGTCAACGGCAAGCCGGCCGTCACGCTGGAGGTGTCCAAGCGAACCGGGCGGAACATCATCGAGACCATCGAGGCGGTGCGCCGCATCGTCGCCGAGCAGCGGGACGCCTGGCCGGATGCGTTGCGGCGGGCGGTCGGCGTGTCGTTCGCCCAGGACCAGTCCGAGGAAATCCGCGACATGCTGCGCGATCTGCAAAACAGCGTCATCTTCGCGGTGGCGCTGGTCATGATCGTCATCGTCGTCGCCCTTGGCGTGCGCTCGTCCGCGCTGGTCGGCGTCGCCGTGCCCGGCTCGTTCCTGGCCAGCATCCTGGTGCTCGCCTCCTTCGGCGCGACGATCAACATGGTGGTGCTGTTCGGCCTGATCCTGGCGGTCGGGTTGCTGGTGGACGCCTCGATCATCGTCACCGAATACGCCGACCGCAAGATGATCGAGGGCGTCGGACGCCAGGCCGCTTATACGCTGGCGGCCAAACGCATGGCTTGGCCGATCATCGCTTCGACGGCAACGACCGTCGCCGCTTTCCTGCCGCTGTTGTTCTGGACCGGCGTCGTCGGCGAATTCATGAAATTCCTGCCGACCACCGTGGTCGTGGTGCTTTCGGCCTCGCTGGTCATGGCCTTGATCTTCGTGCCGACGCTGGGGGGATTCATCGGCCGGCCGGGCGAAGCCAATGCGGTGACCATGCGGGCGCTGGCCGGTGACGGCGACGCCGCCACCCTGATGGCTCTGGGGGGCCTGACCGGGGCCTATGTGCGCGTACTGCGGACGGCGTTGCACCATCCCGCGAAGATCCTGCTGGCCGCCCTCGCGCTGCTGATCGGCACCCAGGGGCTTTACGCTACGGTCGGCCAGGGCGTGGAATTTTTTCCCGACGTCGAGCCCAAGAACGCCAAATTGCAGATCCGCGCCCGCGGCAACCTGTCGATCCACGAGATGGACGCCCTGGTGCGCGAGGTCGAGGCCCGCATTCCGGCGACCGGCGAGATCGAAACCGTGTACGCCCGCATCGGAGCCGAGCGGAACTCCCAGGAGGCCGAGGACATCATCGGGTCCATCTCGCTCGAATTCGTCGACTGGGACAAGCGGCGGACGGCCGAGGCCATTCTGGACGAGATCCGGCAACGGACCGCCCATCTGGCCGGCATCGTCGTCGATCGTCGCAAGCAGGAGGAGGGGCCGCCGGTCGGCAAACCCATTCATCTCCAGATCACCGCGCGCGATCCCGCCAAGCTTGCCCCGACCGTCGAAACGATCGTCACCCGGCTGCACGAAATTCCCGGGCTGCTCAACATCGAGGACAGCCGGCCGTTGCCGGGGATCGACTGGGAGTTGGGGGTGGACCGCGCCCAGGCGGCGAAGTTCGGGGCCGACGTCAACCTCGTCGGCCGGGCCCTTCAGATGGTCACGACCGGCCTCAAGCTGGGCGAATACCGGCCCGACGACGCGGACGACGAACTCGACATCCGCGCCCGCTATCCGCGTACCTACAGGACCATCGAGGAACTGGACAATGTGCGCATATCCACCCCCGCCGGACTGGTGCCCATCAGCAATTTCGTCGAGCGCACGGCGAAGCCCCGCGTCAGCACGATCAAGCGCATCGATGGCCAACGGGTCATGACCGTCAAGGCGGACGTGGCGGAAGGCGTGAACACCGCGGCCACCCTTGGGGAAATTCAGGCGTGGCTGGCGAGAGCCGGCATCGATCCCTCGGTCCGCATCACCTACAAGGGGGAGGACGAGGAACAGGCCAAATCGCGGGCCTTCCTGGCCAAGGCCTTCGCCATTGCCGTCTGCCTGATGGCCGTCATCCTGGTCGCCCAGTTCAACAGTCTGTACTCGTCGTTTCTGATCCTCTCGGCGGTCATCCTGTCGACGATCGGCGTGCTTCTCGGCCTGATGCTCACGGGGCAGCCCTTCGGCGTCATCATGTCGGGGGTCGGCGTCATCGCGCTGGCCGGCATCGTGGTCAACAACAACATCATTCTGATCGATACCTACGACCGGCTGATCAAGGAGATCGCCGATCCGCTGGAGGCGATCCTGAGGACCGGCGGCCAGCGCCTGCGCCCGGTTCTGCTGACCACGATCACCACCATCCTCGGTCTGGTGCCGATGATGATGAAGATCAACATCGATTTCGTGTCGCGCGAGGTGACGATCGGCGCGCCGGCCAGTCAGTGGTGGTCGCAGTTGGCGGCCGCCATCGTTTTCGGCCTGGGCTTCGCCACCATCCTGACGCTGATCGTCACGCCGTGCGCGTTGATGCTCAGGATCAACGTCCGGGAATGGCGTCGGCGGCGCCGGCACCGCAAGCCGAGCCGGCAATCCATGGCCGGCGTCGGCACCTAGCGCGTCGGCCCGCGTCCATCCTTGTGGCCGAGGGATTTCGACGGAAAGATCGTCACGCCGTTGGGCGCGGCATCGGGGGTGGCCGCCGGTTCGGCAGCGGCTGCCGCGGTGCGTTCCGCCATGCGCCGGTAGGCGCGATAGCCGAACGGAAGGCTCGCGGTGTAGGCCAGCAGGGTGACGGCGATGGTCATCCACGGCGCGTTGATGAGCAGGGCGCCGTAGAGGCCGACGATCAGCATGGTCGGCAGCACCCAATGGTTGGGCACCTTGAACTTCTTGAACGAGAAGGTGGGAAGGCGGCTGACCATCAGGGCCCCGACCCCGACCAGGAACACCGACACCAAAGCCGGGCTTCTGAAGAAGTTCGCGTCGAACTGGAAGGACAGCATCATCGGCAGCAGCACCAAAGCGGCCCCCATGGGGGCGGGTACGCCGGTGAAGAAGTTCGACGCCCAGGCCGGCCGGTCGGGATCTTCGAGGAAGGTGTTGAAGCGGGCCAGCCGGAGGACGCACGCGACGATGTAGATGAGGACCAAAATCCAGCCGAAGCGGCCCAGGTCGTCCATCGTCCACAGGAACAACAGGAGGCCGGGGACCACGCCAAAGCTGACGAAGTCGGCCAGCGAGTCCAGTTCCGCCCCAAATTTGCTCGCCCCTTTCAGGATGCGGGCGAGGCGGCCGTCGAGGCCATCGAGGATGGCGGCGACCATGACGGCGAGAACGGCGTTTTCCCACTCGCCGCCGAGGCCGAAGCGGATGGCGGTCAGGCCGGCGCAAAGCGCCAGCAGGGTCAGGATGTTGGGGATCATCCGATTGAACGAGAGGCCGGCCAACCGGCGTCGACGGGGTGGGGTGGTCTGTTCGGACATGGGGACCTCAGCGAACTTCGCCGGCGCGGGCCGGCTCGTCGGAGTTCAAGTCGGCGATCACCGTTTCGCCGGCGATGGTGCGTTGCCCGAGCGCGACCAGCGGGGCGACGCCTTCGGGAAGATAGATGTCGAGCCGGCTGCCGAAACGGATCAGGCCGAACCGCTGCCCGGCCTTGACCGGCGTTCCGTTGCCGACGTCGCAGCGGATGCGCCGGGCGATCAGGCCGGCGATCTGCACGCAGGCGAGGTCGCGTCCGTCGGCCAGGCCGATCCTCAGGCTCTGGCGTTCGTTGAACTCGCTGGCCTTGTCCAGCGAGGCATTGACGAACTTGCCGGGCCGATAGCTGGCGGCGGCGACCGTGCCGTCGCAGGGAATGCGGTTCACGTGGACGTTAAAGACATTCATGAAAACGGCAACCCGGTTGCGGGGGGCATCGCCCATCCCCAGTTCGGCCGGCGGAGGCGCCCAGTCGACCAGCTGGACCACCCCGTCGGCAGGGCTGACGACAAGACCGGGCCGGGCCGGCGTCACCCGGTCGGGATTGCGGAAGAAATAGGTGCACCACGCCGTCAACGCCAGTCCCAGCCAGCCAAGCGGCTGGGCGACGTAGGCAAGGCCGAGGGCAATCGCGGCGAACACGCCGATGAAGGGCCAACCGTCACGGTGGATGGGCACAAGAACCGTTTTCAGCAATACCGTCGTCTCCACGCGGTTGGATCTGCCAAACCACAGTCTACCCCGCCGGGCGGCCGCAGGTTAAGTGTTGTGTAGGCAAGCCTGGGTGCGGGGCTTCAATTGGTTCGCGGCAATTCGAAGATCTGCCCCGGATAGATGAGGTCGGCGTCGGCGATCTGGGCGGCGTTCGCTTCGTAAATGACGGTGTACTGAAAGCCGGTCCCGTAGGTGCGCCGGGCGATGCGCCACAGGCTGTTGCCGGGCTGGACGATGACATAGCGCCCGGCACCCGGCGACAGGGGTTCGGCCCGCGAGAACGGCAGCGAAACGCGGGCCACCACCTTGCCGGCGCCGTCCATCTGGTCGACGCGGAGGGTGTAGAGGCCGGGCTCGACCCGGATCTCGGGGGTCACGCTCCAGCGGTTGTCGCCGCCGGTCGCCGCGCGGCCGAGAAAGCCGTTGTCGAGATAAAGCTGGACCAGCGATCCCGCCTGGGCCTGGCCGCTGATGCTGAGCCGCCCGGCGTCGTCATAGTCGATGGCGTCGACCGCCAGCACGAGGGCTGGCTGCCCGGCGGTCGGCTTCTGGAGGACGACGCTGGGGACCGGCCCGTCCGGGACGGTGACCTTTTCCGGGTTCACGTCGGGAACCTTCAAGACCAGCGGCTGCTGCGGCCGATCGGTGGGACGTCCGGCGATATCCTTGCCCGGTTCCGGTACCACCAGGATGACCGATGCGGTGGAGGTCGTCTTGGTTCCCGACGATTCCGCTTCCAGCGTGAGCTGCCGGGTGCCGGCCGGCAACGGCGTTTCGGGCACGAACACCCATTCGCCGCGCTTGTCGGCGGTGGCCTCGCCGATGATCTTGCCGTTATCGAGAATGCGCACCTTGCTGCCGGGCGCGGCGCGGCCGGCCATCACGGTGTCGCCCTTCGGGTTGATGCGCACGACATCGAACGAGGGCGCGACGGGACCCGTCGATGGCGACACATCGGTGGCCTTGCCGCCGCCCGCCGGCTGGCCCGGCGCCGATGCGGCCTCGCGCGTCATCCGCGCCGCCTGGGACGCCGCGTCGGCGACGGCCTTGGCGGCGTTGGCGGCTTCGGTGGCCTGACGGGCCTCGTCCTCGGCGGCCTTCGCCTCGGCCCGGGCTTTGGCGGCCGCTTCCTTGGCCTCGGAGGAAGCGCCGGGGGCGTCGGCCCGGGAAACGGCTTCCTCGGCCGCCTGTCTGGCGGCGGCGGCCTTGGCGGCGGCCTCGCGGGCGCGTTCGGCGGCCTTGGCGGCGGCCTCGGAAGCCGCCTTGGCGGCGGCTTGCGGCGTCGAAGCCTGCTCCAGCGGCTCCTCGCTCATTTCCTGTTGCCAGAGGAGGAAGTTGGCACCGATCGCGGCCATGACGACGACGACGCCGATTGCCGTAATTACAAGCGGGCGGTTCACACGTTCCCCCAGTTCAAGCCGACGAAACTCCAAGAAAAAGTTGGACAACAGTAATACGGCCCACGGGGCAGCGCAACGGCCGCTTGGGAAAGGGGAACGGACCGCGCGAAGGGCGCGAAGTCTGCCCCAGCCGGACCGTTCGCTTCACTTCGCCGGCTTGCGGGCGACCTTGTTGCTGATGGCGGGCAGCGACTTGAGATAGGCGGCGAGGGCGGTTCGGTCGGCCGGCGTCAGCTTGGCGGTGCTGTTGGAAACGACTTCGCCCATGCCGCCGCCGACGAAATCGCCGTCCGGGGTCATGCCGAGGGTGAGCAGGGTGTCGATGTCGTCTTCCGACCAGCCGCCGATGCCGGTTTCCTTGTCCGGCGTGATGTTGGGCACCGAACCGCCGTCGGGCCCCTCGATGGTGCCGGCCAGCGTCCTGTCGGCCTGGGTGGCGCCAAAGGCGTTGCGCGGCGTATGGCATTCGCCGCAATGGCCAAGCGCCGTCGCCAGATAGGCGCCGCGGTTCCACTTGTCGTCATGGGCGGCATCCGGGCGAAAGGGGCCGGGGGTGAAGAAGAGCGCCTTCCAGCCGGCGATCAGGAAGCGCCAGCCGAAGGGTGCGCGGACCTCGTGCGGCCGGTTTTCACGCGCCACCGGCGGCAGCGAAAAGAGGTAGGCCTTGAGATCGGCCATGTCGGCGTCGCTCATGCGGGTGTAGGACGGATAGGGAAAGACCGGAAACAAGTGGCTTCCGTCCGGGGCGCGGCCGTGACGCAGCGCGGCGATGAAGTCGCCGTCCGACCAGGTGCCGATGCCGGTCGCGGCGTCGGGGGTGATGTTGGGGCTGTAAAAGACGCCGAACGGCGTTTCCAGCCGCCGGCCGCCGGCCAGGGGCGCGCCCTGATTGGCGGTGTCGGTATGGCAGACCCCGCAGTTGGCGGCGTCGAAGACGTACTTGCCCCGCGCGACGGCGCCATCGCCGTCGGCGCCAAGCGCCGACGGGGCGGCGAGGAGGGCGCTGATGAGAATCCAGGCTGTCGGCGCGCGCATGGAAAACCCCAGGCAAAGGGGCCGAAACGCCTCGTGTCGGCGTTCCGGCCCCGGATCACGGGACGACGGCGTCAGTTCTTCTTGCGGTAGGTCTGGTGGCAGCCGCCGCAGCTCTTGCCCAGTTCGCCGAAGGCGGCGGCAATGGCCGTCATGTCGCCGCCGCCGGCCACGCCGGCGAACTTGGCCGAAGCGGTCTCGAAGGCCGTCACCGCCTTGGCGAACTCGTCGGGCTTTTCCCAGATGACGGGAAGCGCCGTTGTCTCGGCGCCGGCGTCGGAGCCCTTCGGGAAGATATCCTTGGTCAGCGCGCCCATGGCGGCGACGGCGTTGGCGTGGCCGGGCAGGTGGCTCTTGGCGTCGATCTGCCCTTTGACGAGGGAAGCCAGCGCGCCCATATGGCCGCCGAGCGCCTTCATCACGGACTGGCGGTACTTGATGGCGGCCTCGTCGGCCTGGGCCGGCCCGCCGGCCAGGCCGAAACCGAAAGCCGCGATCAGCGCGACGGCGACGAATTTGGCCGCTTTTCCGAAAAGGTCCTGCATCGATGTCTCCCCGAAAACGAGTTGGATCCAATCCATAAACAAAGCCGGATGGCACTTATTCCGGCGGTTCGGCGGGATGCCACACGAGACAGCTACGCTGTCCATGACTATAAATGGGAAGCAAAGGAGTTTTCCAGGTGGACGATACAATCAAATTTCCGTCAGACGCATCCGACAGAGCGGTTCGGCGCCCGGATATCCGCGCGCTTTGCGTGTTCGCGGGCTCGCGCATGGGGCTCAACGGGCGCTTTCGCGCCGCCGCCGAGCGTTTGGGCCGATTGATGGCCGAACGGGGCATCCGGCTGGTCTACGGCGGCGGCGCCATCGGGTTGATGGGGGTGCTGGCCAAGTCGGTTCTGGACCATGGCGGCGAGGTGACCGGCGTCATCCCCGACTTCCTGATGACCCTGGAAGTGGGCGACCCCGGCGTCACCGAGCTGATCGTCGTCGGCAGCATGCACGAGCGCAAGGCCCGCATGTTCGACCTGTCGGACGGTTTCGTCGTGTTGCCGGGCGGGCTGGGGACGCTGGACGAAACCATCGAGATGGCGACCTGGAAGCAGCTTCAGCTTCATGCCAAGCCGATCATCGCCGTCAACGTCGACGGCTATTGGGATTCGCTTAAGGGCCTTCTTGGCGCCGTCGTGGCCGGCGGCTTCGCCCATCCCGCCATGCCCAGTCTGATTTCGACCGTCGATACGGTGGACGACGTCTTCGACGCGGCGGCCACTGCGCCGCTTCCGGGGCGGGAAATCCTGCTCAGTCACCTGCAAGGCGATTGAATCCGCTGCCCCGGCCCACGCCCGTTCATATGTCGAGCGGTTCGAACGCCACCTGAAGAGAGGCGAAGGTGTTTTCCCAGGCCGCGCGGGACCCCACTGTCACGAAAGCCGGCATGACGGCCCGTGCCCCCACCGAGCGCAGCATGGCCGCGTTGTCGGAAAGCCGAGGATGGACGTTCCAGCGGAGGCGCGTCGCGCGGCCGGCCTCCGAAACTGCCAAGGCCGGCGTGCCGCGCGGCACGTATCCGGTGAGCACGACGGCGACATCGTCGCGTTCATGCCAAAGGGGGAGGAGCCGCGCGCTTTCGCCCTGGTTGGCATTGGCGTTGGTCGCCAGCGCAATGCCATCCGGGACATCGCGCAGCGGTCGCGCCGCGGCAAGCAGGCGGGAAAGCCGCTCGCCCGCGCCTGGTCGCAGGGCATCTCTCCACGGGCCGATCAGGCGCTCGAGGGTGCGACGCAGCGCCCCGCACAGGGCCGGCCGCTTCTGCATCGCTTCGAGAACGAACAGGGCGATCTCGGGCCCTCGGCCGGTTGCCGGCACCGGCAGCAGTGCATGACGGCTGGCCAGCGCCCGGCGCAGCGATCGGCGGCATGCCGACTGCGGCTCGTCGGAGAACCCATCCGATGCATCGATGATGGCTGTGGCGGCCGGTGGCGGGTCGTCAAACGCATAGATTTCGGATTCGACACAGGTGTCGCCGGCGTAGAGAAGCCCGTGCCCGACGCCGAGGTGCAGCCAGACGCCGCCGGGGGAATGACCGTTACGCCCGGTGGTGACCTTGATGCCCGACACATCGATGCATCCACGCAGGGGCAATGTCCGTACCGCACCGCCGTCCGGCATCGCGATCTGCGAGGCAACGATGTCGGTCGCATAGACCGGCGGGTTGCCGATTTGGTCCAACAGGTGAAGGCCGCCGGCGTGGTCTCCATGCGCGTGGGACAGCACCAGCGCATCCACACGGCCGATACCGCCGACATCCGCCTCCTGACCGATGTCCGGACCCACTCCGATGTCGAGCACAAGGCGCCGGTCGGCCGCTTCCACCAAGAAGCACGCAGGCCCCTTGCCCCCGATGCCGGAAATCGGCGTCAGCCGCACCCCGCCGCCTCCGCCGGGGATACCGCGGCCCGTCAAACGCCCGCCTTGCCTATTCATCACGTCCGTTCCCTCGATGTCTCCGATCGCCCATCATTGGAAAGGCCGGGTGGCCGGTCAAATTGACTTGGTCGATCCGCTTATCGAGAAAACCGATGCGAGCGCGGGATCGCGGCGGTTCAGAAGCCAGACATGATGCGGATGAAGGCGCGGGCGGTTTCGGAAGGCTCGAGGTCCTTGGCCCACAGCGCATAGATGGTCCGCTTCGGCGAAAATCCGGGGATGTGACACTCGTGCAGCTTCCCCTGCGCGATCTCGTCTTGGACGGCGCGGCGGGAAAGGACGGCGAAGCCAGGGCCTTTAAGCAGGGCCGCCTTGACCGACTCGACGCTGCCGACCACCCGGATGTCACGAAGCTCCAGGCCACAACCCTTCCGCAGGTAGGTCAGCATAGACGACGACTGGTTGGTCATGTACAGCGTCTGCTCTTGCAGCCACCGGATGGGCGAGGCGCGTTCAACGTGCTTGCGGGGCCCAGCCCCAGGCCCCGTCACGATGGACAACGGGTCGTCCATCACCGCCTGCGCGGCGAGATCGGCGTGTTCGAAGCCTTCGGGCTGCGAGACGATACCGAAACACGTGCCGGAGGCGTCGTGCCGGACGGCTTCGATCACCTCTCGCGTATACCTGACGTGGGTATTCACCGTGACCCGCGGATACAGGCGCGCGAACTCGGCCAGCACGCCGGGAAGGATGAACAGCCCGGGCGTATGGGAGGCGACAACGGCGATCTGGACGTTCTCGATCCGCCGTTCCGCCGCCAAAGCGGCATAGGCGGCATCCAATTGCGTCAGCGCCGCCACGATCTTCGGAAGGATCCGCTCTCCGGCGCTGGTCAGGGTGACTTCCTGGCGCGTGTCGCGGGAGCGGTTGAGCAGCCGGGCACCGAACCAGTCCTCCACCCGCTTGATTCTGAGCGATGCCGTGGATTGCGTGCAATGGAGCTTCACCGCCGCCTTGGTGAAGCTTCCGCTGACGGTTACCTCGTGAAAGGTCTGAAGATCCTCGATCTTCAATCCGGCCTCCCCTTGATGGGACCTCGCGATCGGCTTGGCGAGGTCCCGGTCCGGCCGCTCATCCGGAGTGGGAGGAAGCCTACGCGCAGACGCGGGAGCTAGGCAAGACGGTCCCGAGCTGCCTCAGGCGCCGCGCTTGGGCATCATGTTCAACTGGTCCAGTTGGGTCCTGAAGACATCGCGCGCCGTCAGGCCCGAGAGCGAGCCGGTGCGGAAGCTGCTTTCGCCGGTGACGGCGATGCCGTCCCGCCGGACCGTCGGCCCGGAAATGAAGGTCGGCACCGGATCGCCGGAATGGTCGCCTTTTTCGCACGGCGTCGAGTGATCGCCGGTCAGGGAGATGATCGTCCGATCCAGATCGAGGTGCCGACGGAACAGGCCGAACATGCCGTCGATATCCTCAATGACGCGAATTTTTTCCAGTGGGTTGCCGTCGTGGCCGCAAAGGTCGGGTCCCTTGACGTGAACGACGGTCCAGTCGAACCCCTGGCGGACACAGTCGATCGCCTGGCGGGCCTTCGCCTGCAAGTCGGAACGGATGCCCCCGGTGAAGCTCTTGTTGTGGAAGGTTTCGAGCCCGACCAGCCGGGCGATGCCCAGCACCGTCAGGTCGCCCGCCACGCACGCGCAGGTCAGCTTGAACTGGCAGCCGATCGGCACCACGCTGCTGGTACGCCCGACTCCGCGCAGTAGAACCACGTTGGCCGGGGGCTTGCCCTCGGCGCGGCGTTGCCGGTTGACCGGGTGGGGATCGAGGTGCTGGCGGCAGAGCGTGGTGAACTCGTTGACCAGGCTGGCCGTGCGTGCCGCCTCGGCACTGCCGTCGGTCGGCGTGCAGGCCGGAAGCGCCACGTCGGGGCCGGAGACGTTGGGGTCGGTGGGCGTGACCGCCGTCGAAAGCCCAGCTTGACGAAAGACGATGGCGACGCGGTGTTCGGTCAAGGGCTTGGCCAGGACCCGCGCGCCGCCGCCGAGTTGCATGCCATCCAGGGCGGCGGCGAGTTCACGGGTGCCGGAGGCGATGCGGCCGGCCCGGCGGTCGAGGACATGAGATCGCTCGTCAACGGTTGCGAAGTTTCCGCGGAAGGCGATGTCGTCGGGCCCCATCATGATGCCGGCGCTGAACGCCTCGAGCGGGCCGCGCCCCGGATATACCTCGTCCGGATCGAAGCCGAAGATCACCAGATGGCCGACATCGGTGCCGACGGGGATGCCTGGCTTGTAGGGATGGACGTTGCCGCACAGGCCGCGCGCGGCGAAGAAATCCATGTTGGGGGTGGTGGCCTGTTCCAATGGCGTCCGTCCGCCCAACTCGGGGATCGGCCGATCGCCGAGGCCGTCGGCGATCAGCAGCAATCCTTGTTTGCCGTTCATGCAGGAAAATCCTTCCTCTCCGCCGCCGGACGTCGCCGGCGCCGTATGCGTTCGCTAAATCGGGGCCACCCCTGGCGTGGCGACCGGTCCCGGGGGGACTCCGGAACCGGCCGCCTCGCGCCGCCGCGGCCGATCAGGCGGGGCCGGGCCCTTCGACCGTTCGCCGTTCTCCCGGCCGGGTCAGGCGGACCAGAGTGTCGCGCCGCACCCACAGCCAGAAGGCCGAGACCCCCAGGATGATTCCCCACATGACCATGTTGAAAACGCCGGGTTTCCGGTAGGTGTTGAACTTGACGGCCACCTTGTCGAGGGCGAGCACCCGGGCCTTGGTCAGCACGAACTGATGCCCGCTTCCCTCTTCGACCATTTTCGCGTCCTTCGGAATGTCGGCCAGTTGGACGCCGGCGGGCAAGACCGCCCGGAACTCATAGTTGGCGAGGGGCGACGGGCCGCTGTTGGTGAACGCGTAGCTCAGCGTCTCGATCTGACCGGGGAAGCTCGTCTCTCCGCTCTTCGGTTTGCCCTTGAAGAAGCCGTCGACGGTACCCGCGAACGTCATCGTCACGTCCGCGTCGCCCTTGTCGAAGCGGTAAACCAGCGCCTTCTCGCCGCCCTTGGGCTTGTCGGGCTTGTTCGATAGCAGACCGCTGCTGCTTTCGACGAACCCCGCCTCCTTGGCGAGGATGGGCAGGTACAGTTCGCCGGCCTTGTTGGTCTTGCCTTTCACGGTGATTTCGAGGTTGGCGTTCCGGCCGTCGCCGACGAAGGTCTCCTTGAACCCCAGGATGTCGCCGAAATCGCCCGCCACGGCGGCCGTGAAGGGCATGGCCAGCAGAAGGGCGGAGCAGACGGTGAGAGTGGTATTCTTGGACATGATGGCCTCCTTTGCCTGCCTCACGTGATGTCCAGCACCTTGAACAGGGTGAAGGACGCCACCAGCATCAGGCCCCATTTGATGAGCAGGACGCCGATGCCATAGAACAACTGGTCGAGCACCGAAAAGAAGCCCGAGCCGTAGTAGATCAGGTTGGGTTTGCAGTGGGGCGGCAGGGTGATGGTGTCCGACAGCGTGAAGGCCACCGGCAGTGCCAGCGCGATAGGATTGATGCCGGTGGCCTTGGCCAGCGCGATCACCGTCGGGATCAGGATCACTGTGCGGACCACCTTCGACGTGAAGAAGAAGTGGCTGAAGCTGCCGATCAGCATGATCACGGCGAACAGCACCGGGAAGCTCATGCTGGTGACGCCGAGGCTGGCGAATAGGCCATTGAGCGCCCAACTGGCGACGCCGGAGCTGTCCAGCGCCAAGCCGCCGGCGTAGGCACCGGCCGAGAAGATCATCAGGTTCCACGGAATGTCCGCCTCCTTCCAGTCGAGAATTCCGACCTTCGGCAGGAAGAAAAGGGTCGCCGCAATGACCGCCACCATGACCAGGCTGATGTTGAAACCGAATGCGGCGACGTGCCACTTGTCGGTCACCCACAGCCCGATGGTCAGGGCGAAGATGGTGAGGGCCTTGATTTCCATCGCGCTCAGCCTGCCGAGATTGCGGTATTCCTCGTGCAGCCGATCGAGGCCGCCGACGGTGCCACCGACGTTTTCCGGCGGATACATAAGTCGTCCCAGGAAGAAAGAGCCGAGCAGGGTGAGAATGGCGATGGGGGCCGAGGCCACCAGCCAGTCGGTATAGGAAACCTGGATGCCCGCCAGGTCCTTCATCAAGCCGACCGCCATGATCTGCGGGGCCGTCGCCGTCAGAATGGCCGTGGTGCTGATGTTGTTGGCCTGCAAGCCCTGGATGGCCAGGAGCTTGCCCATGTTGGCGTTGCCCTCGTTCACGCCGTAGGCGTGGGCAACCATCAGCATGATGGGCAGCATGATGGCGGCCCGGGCCGTCGTCGACGGTACCAGGAAGGCGATCAGGAAGTTGGCGATCAGCATGGATAGCAGAATGGAGGATGCAGTGCGTCCGAACTTGGTGATCAGCCACAGCGCAAGGCGCCGGGCGAAGCCGCTTTTGGCCAAGGCCGACGTAATGACGAAAGCGGCGATCATCAGCCAGATGACGTCGTAGCCGAAGACGCCGAGCGCGTTCTTCTCGCTCCAGCCGCCCAACACCGATAGTAAGATGAGAACGATCAGAGACGCCACGTGATTGGGAACCGCCTTGCTGACCCACAGGATCAGCGCCAGGGCAAACACGGCCATGGCCACTTGGCCGTCGTGGGCTATCCCCAGGGGCGTCGTCATGGTCATGATCGTACCGAAGACGATCAATCCCGCAGGGATGCCGAAGTAGAACATCAACTGCTCCAGAGGCGTCCTGCCGATTTTATCGATATCCATTGGCTCCCTCCACGCTCGGTTCTTTCGCGGAATCATCGGGAAGGAGCCGGCTGCGGGTCAAATTGTATTCCCCGATCCCGATATCGAGAAACTCGATGCCTGCCCTTCATGCTTGCCAAATCGGGCATTGTCGCCTATTTTTTCGGCGTCCGGGCGACAGGTTTCGCATACGCTTCTTCGGGGCGCACCCCAACGGACACGAATACCGATAATCGGACAATTGGACGTCGCGAAGAATTACCCGGTGAAGCGGGGGCTCGCACGGCGGCAAGGGCTGTCCGCCATTTTGTTATTCGACCACAGAGGGGAAGGTGCACATGATCGATTTGGTGTCCATCGCCCGCGCGGAGGCCGACGGAGATCTGTTCGGGCTGCTGTCGGGGCTGTTTGAACCCACGGACGTTCGGCCGAAGGGCCATCCCGATGCCGTCGTTTGGAAGGGAGGGAACCACGATGGCGTCGTGACCCCCATCGTTCACTCGCTGACCGACGCCTTTGCCCTGCTTGGCACGCTGTCGGCGGTCGACGTGCTCGGCCTTCCTTATTACGCGGTGCCGATGTGGTCGCAATACCGGCACGACACCAAGCTGGCGTCGCTGGCCTGGTTCGGCAATCTCCCCTTCACCTCGATCAAATGGTCGACCGCCGGCGACGCCATGGTCAACGACGGCAAGGGCGGCAAGGTCGTGGTCATGGGGAAGTCGGCCAACGCGCCGTTGCGTACGCAGGCCGGGGTGTTCTGCAATGTCCGCCCCTATGGGCCGATCACCGTGGTCCGCTGCATGCCATGCCTGCCGTACTCGCAGAACCGGGCCGCCTTCACGGTCGACGCCAAGACCGGCATCGTGCACTCGGAGATCAACACGCCCGGCGTGCAGATGGCCTATGCGAACCGCCTGTTCCTGAAGATGGTCCACGAGACGGGACGTCTGGGCCGCGTGGCCATGAAGCCGACCCAGGCGATGGAGGACGGCATCAACGCGGGCCTTCATTCCTGGCTGCTGAAGGGCACCCAGTTCAAGGTGGGCCGAAAGTACGCCGTCGATGCCTACGAGGAGCATCGTGAGAGCATCGACCGCATCGTCGCCCTGCTGCCGCCGGACTTCAAAAAGGGCATGGAGACCTGGGGCGGGCGGATCGAGCAGCACATCTCCGACACCAATTTCGGGCTGCTTATTTGGGACTTGATCGAGAAGCGGGACGCCATCGTGCTGGCGACCGACCTCGATGGCGATCGGCTCACCGACCTGCTGGCCGATGTTTCCGACCCGCTGCGCGCTTTTGGCGGCATGGTGGCCAAGCATCTTGGCCAGTCCGTCGACATGAACGCGGTGTGGCGCGACATGGGCTACACCACCGGCAACGGGCGGGACATGACCTCGGTGATGCACCGCATGGATGGGCCGCCCATTCACGAACAGACGTTGGGTTCGGCCGACGCGATGCTGCGGCGCCTGCTCGCGGGGGACGAGACCGAGGGCGGGACCAAGAAGCCGTACGACCCGCGGATCCACTTCGTGTTGATCCGCGACGCCTATCTCGATGCGAACCCCGGCAATCGGAAGCTTCGGGAATACTTCGATGGCGTGCTGGCCGCGTTCGACCGGGTCTATGGGGGCGAGCGTCCGCGCTTTATCGACGGCTATAAGGCCCTGAAGGCCGCAATCAAACCCTGGGGCGCGTGACCGAATCCCATTTTGCAGCCGCAGACGATCAAGGCCCGCCGGGACGCCGGCGGGCCTTTGTCGTGGCGTCGCGAGGAGGCTATTCGCCGAGACCCGAGGCGACGATGCGGTTCTTCACCGAAATGGCGTGCCGTTCCATCATCATGGCGGTGCGCGCGGCGTCGCGTTCGGCCAGCGCCTTCAGGATCTCCTGGTGCTCGCGGTTCGATTTCTCGAGGTCGGGGCTGACCAGCATGGCGCGCCAGCGGAACAGGTACAGTTCCTTGTTGATGGCGGCGTACATCTCGCGCAGGCGCTGGTTGTCGGCGAAATCGAAAATGGCCTGGTGGAATGCCGAGTTGATCGCATAGAAGCCTTCGACGTTGCGCAGCTTGGCGTCCTTCTCCATGCGCTCGACCATCTCGGCGAGGTCGGCCATCTGGCTGCGCGTCACCGTTTCCGCCAGGATGCGCCCGGCATAGCCGGACAGCACGGCGCGGATGTCGCAGATCTCGATGGCATCCTTGGCCTGAAGCTTGCGCACGAACACCCCGCGGTTGGGGATGATCGTCACCAGGCCGGCCTGCTCCAGCTTGCGGCAGGCCTCGCGGATCGGCCCGCGGCTGACCGAGTTGCGCTCGGCGAACGCCTTTTCGTTGACGGGCTCGCCGGGCCCCAGGTTGCCAGACAGGATCTGGCGCTCCAGCTCCTGCAACACCACCGCGGTCAGGGATTGGGGACGCTCGATCATGGGCACCTAATATCGCTGTTCGCGATTGTCATCAACACTCCATTTAAGCCAGCCGTATCCCCAAAACTCCAGGGAATCCGATTAATTGTCAACAATATACAGGATTGTTGACAATCCGGGAAGGCTGTAGTTTGATGACCTTGGTTACCCGCACCTAAAATCGTACAAACTCGCGAAAAAGGGGAAGGCTATGCGACATATGTGGAGTCATCTGTCCCGGCTGACGGCCGCGGCCGTTCTGGTCACCGGGATCGCAGCCGTGAACGACGCGCAGGCCGCCGGCAAGATCAGGCTCGGCCTGGGCGACATCGAGTCGGTCGAGACGTTGAACATGCTGATCGCCATCGAGCACACCAAGGCCCGTGGCGTCGATGTTCAGCTGATTTCCTTCAAGTCCGAAGACATCGCCAACCAGGCCATCGTCAACGATCAGGCCGACATCGGCATCGGCACGCCCTATGCCATCATCCAGAAGGTGAAGGCGCCGATCCGGCTGTTCATCCAGTTGTCGACCCTGCAGTTCTATCCGGTGGTCAACACCGAATTCTACAAGACCTGGAAGGACCTCAACGGCGGCGACCTGGTGGTCCATTCGCGCACGTCCGGTACCCAGGCGATCGCCAACCTGATGGCCCAGAAGCACGGCATCAAGTATGGCAGCCTCAGCTACGTGCCCGGTTCCGAGGTCCGCGCGCTGGCCATGCTGCAGGGCAACATCAAGGCGACCATCATCGACGCCGTGAACACCAACTTCCTGATGGAAAAGGCGCCCGGCAAGTTCGCCGTCCTGCCCCTGGAGGGCGTGAAGGCCAGCGACGAGGCGATGTTCGCGCGCGCCGACTACCTGGAGAAGAACGCCGAGACGGTCGGCATCTTCATCGAGGAACTGGTCAAGACGTGGCGCGCCATCAACAAGGACCCCAACTACGTGGTCGAAGAGCGCAAGAAGCTGGGCCTCCTGAAGGACCTGCCGAAGGACCTCGAGAAGGAAGTTCTTCCCTACTACCAGGTGGGCGTCAAGGGCGGCATGTTCCCGACCGACGGCGGCGGCATGGTTGCCGCCAAGTCCGACCTCGACTTCTATTCGGTGGCCGGCCAGATCCAGGGCACGCCGGCCGATCTCAAGGTCGAGGACTTCTGGACCTTCGGGCCGCTCAACGCCGCCCTCAAGAAGCTGGGCAACTAAGCGGAACCGAGGCCTAGAGCCGATCCCGCATCTCATCCTTCCTCCGCTTTCCGGATGGGCGCCCATCTTGCGTCCATCCGGGGGCGGACGGCACCGCCCCGCCGCGGCGCCGGCATAAAAAAAGAAAACAGGAAATCACAATGGCGCTTCGCACTCTCGGCCGACAGACATGGCTGTGGAAGCTCATGTCCTTCGCGCTCTTCTTCGGGGCGTGGGAGATCGCCGGCCGCATCCCGATCAGCCTGTCCTTTCCCACCTTCGGCGATACCTTCGTCGCCTTCGTCAGAATGACCTTCAACGGCGACTTTGCCGCGGCTTACCTGCAGACCACCCAGCCGCTGATCATCGGCATCGCCATCAGTGCGGTGGCCGGCGTCGGCTTTGGCGTCGTCATGGGCCTGTGGCGAACCATGGAATGGTTCATGGTGGTGGTCTTCATCATCCTTTATGCCGCCCCGGTCGCCGCCATCATCCCGCTGGTGACCTACATGTACGGCATTGGCCTGACTTCGAAGGTGGTGGCCGTCGTCATCATGGCGCTGCCGCTGGTCGTTCTCAACTGCTACAAGGGCGTGCGCCACACCCATCCTTCCCTCCTCGAGATGATCCGTTCGTTCCAGGGCAGCCGCTGGCAGGAAGTCCGTCTGATCATCCTGCCCAACGCCAGTACGCTGATTTTCGCGGGTCTGCGCCTCGGCATCGGCGCCGGTTTCGTCGGCGTCGTGCTGGCCGAGCTCCTGATCACGCCGACCGGCATCGGCGACCTGATCACCTATCACCGCTCGGTCGCGGACTATCCGGAAATGTTCGCCGACATCACCTCGATCATCGCGCTTTCCGCGGTCACGCTGACGGTTCTCCTCAAGATGGAGTTCCTGGTCCGCCCGGAAACCCGCAAGCGCTAAGCCCTGCCCAAGACTGGAAACCCCATGAACGAAGTGGCTATGAAAATGACGGAAACGCAGCAGGAAACCATCGTCGAAGTCGACGGCGTCGCCATGCGCTACGAAGGCGGCGTGCAGGCGCTGAAAGGCGTCGATCTCAAGATCCCGTCGGGCGAGCTGACCTCCTTTCTGGGCCCCAGCGGCTGCGGCAAGACGACGTTGCTCAAGATCATCGCCGGCCTGCTCAAACCGACCGAGGGCGAGGTGCGCATCCGCGGCAGGAAGGTCACCGGCCCCGGTCCCGACCGCGCCTTCGTGTTCCAGGACTTCGCCCTGATGCCGTGGGCCACCGTGCAGCGCAACGTGGAATTCGGGCTGGAACTGCGCCACGTGCCCAAGGACGTGCGGGCGGAGAAGGCGACAATGTACATCGCCGAGGTCGGCCTGGCCGGTTTCGAGAAGAGCTATCCGCACGAGCTTTCGGGCGGCATGCGCCAGCGGGTCGGTCTGGCCCGGGCGCTGGCGGTGGAAGCCGACATCCTGATGATGGACGAGCCCTTCGCCTCGGTCGACGAGCAGACGCGGCGTAAGTTCCAGGAAGACCTGCTGGAACTGCTGGCCAAGCAGAAGAAGACGGTCATCTTCGTCACCCACAGCATCGAAGAGGCGGTCTACGTGTCCGACCAGGTGGTCCTGCTGTCGCCCCGTCCGGGTAAAGTGCAGCGCATCATCCGCACCGAGATCAACCGCGACAAGTCGCCCGACGACATCCGCCGCGACAAGAACTACCTCGATTACGTGGACGACATCTGGGCGGTGCTGCGCACCTACCTGTAGGTCGGATGGCGCTAGAAAACGGGTGACAGCATGAAACTCTTCGGAAAACAGATCCCCATCGTCTACTCGCTTTTGCTGTGGGCGGTGATCTGGGAGCTGGCCGGGCGCTACGCCGGGCTGGCCATCCTGCCGCCGCTCTCGGACGTGTTCGAGGCCGGCCTCGAGATGCTTCCCACCGACAAGTTCTGGAATGCCATGGCGGTGACCGCGGACGCCTATTTCAAGGGCCTGGCGATGGCCGTGGTCGTCGGCATCCCCATGGGTTTCCTGATGGGGGTCAGCAAGACCATCGACCGCCTGATCGGCGTCTGGGTCAACATCTTCGTCAGCGCGCCTTTGACCGCGGTGGTGCCGATCTTCATGGTGATCCTGGGCATCGGCCAGGCCACCGTCATCGCCAGCGTCTTTCTGTTCGCCATCTGGGCGATCGTCTTGGACACCCGCGCCGGGGTGAAGCACGTCAACCCGTCGCTGCCCGAGATGGCCTACTTTTTCGGGGCCAGCCGCTGGCTGATCTTCTATCGCATCTATCTGCTGGCGGCGCTGCCCGAGGTGCTGGCCGGCATTCGCTTAGGCCTGATCCGCGCGGTCAAGGGCGTCGTCATCGGCCAGCTGCTGGTCGCCATCACGGGGATCGGCGAGCTGTTCGAGCTTTATTCGCGCAACTTCCTGTTCGACGAATTCTGGGCCCTGCTGCTGATGGTGTTCGCCTTCGCCTTCGCCACCGCCGAGGCGGTCGGCTTTGCCGAAAAGCGCATCGAGTATTACGCCCGCACCCGTTAACCCGATTAGATCTTACGCAACGAGGAGAATGACAGCATGGATTTGGGAATCGCCGGCCGCAAGGCCATCGTCGGCGGCGCCAGCGCGGGTCTGGGCAAGGCCTGCGCCTTGTCGCTGGCCAAGGAGGGGGTCGAGCTGACCATCGTGGCGCGCACCCGCGAGAACATCGAAGCCGCCGCCGAGGAGATCCGCAAGGCGAGCGGCGCCAAGGTGACGCCGCTGGCGGCCGACATGATGAGCGACGAGGGCCGCGCCGCCGTGCTCGCGCTGTGCCCCGAGCCCGACATCCTGATCAACAACGCCGGCGGCCCGCCCACCGGCAACTTCCGCGACTGGGACGAGGCGGCGTGGATTTCCGCCGTCAAGGGCAACATGCTGGGTCCGATCTTCATGATCAAGGATACCGTGGACGGCATGATCGCGCGCAAGTTCGGGCGCATCGTCAACATCACGTCCTCGGCCGTGAAGGCGCCGATCGGCATCCTCGGGCTTTCCAACAGCGCCCGCGCCGGGCTGACCGGCTTCGTCGCCGGCGCCGCGCGCGAGGTGGCCAAGCACAACGTCACCATCAACAACGTGCTGCCGGGCGACTTCGACACCGACCGCCATCAGTCCAACACCAAGGCGATGGCCAAGGTGCAGAACCGCACCTACGAGGAGATGAAGACCATCCGCATGGCCGCGGTGGCGGCCGGGCGTTTCGGCCAGCCCTCCGAGCTGGGCGACTTCTGCGCCTATCTGTGCAGCCGGCAGGCCGGCTTCATCACCGCCCAGAACCTGCTGCTCGACGGCGGCAAGTATCCGGGCACCTTCTAGGCGGGGGCCTTTCGGCGGCGGTCCGCGGGCGACGCTCGCGGGCCGCCGCTTTTCCCTTGACGGGAGGCCGCCCATTCCTTAATAAACCGCCTTCCCGGGCGTATGCTCCCGGCGAAGGGTGGCGGCTTGGGGCCGCCAGTTGAGAGACCGAAGAGGACGAGACCGATGACCAGGCGCTGCGAGCTGACCGGCAAGGGTGTGCAGACCGGCAACAACGTCAGCCATGCCAAGAACCGGACCCGGCGTCGTTTCCTGCCCAACCTGCAGGAGACCTCGGTGTGGAGCGACAGCCTTCAGAAGGCCGTGCGGCTGCGGGTTTCGACCTATGCGCTGCGCACCATCGAGAAGCGGGGCGGCATCGACGGCTATCTGATCACGGCGCGCGACAAGACCCTGGCCCCCGAGTTCAAGCGCCTGAAGAAGCAGGTCCAGGCCGCCGCCGAGAAGCGCGCCGACGCCTGACCGCTCCTTCCTTCGAGACCCCGGCCAAGGCCCGCGCGAGCGGGCCTTTCGTTTGCGCGGGCGATTCTCCGATGGGGCCGGGCGCCGATCGGTGCGCCCCCTGGCGCACTTTGCGATCGCCTGGACGCGGCGGAACACCCCCACCCCAACCCTCCCCCGTTAAGGGGGAGGGGGAAGAAGGCGGTGCCGGGGCGGAAACTCCCTCCCCCCTTGCGGGGGAGGGTAGGGAGGGGGGGCCTCGAAGGGCGGAACGGTTCCGTCGGATCGCAAACCGCCTAGCGTGGGCCGTGGGCCTGGCGCTGGGCTTGCGCGCAGGCGCCGGCGGGGTCGGCTTTCCATAGGGCCGAGGCCCGCGCCGCCGGGCCTTGCCGCTCGCCCGCCGTCGCCGCCAGGGCGGCCAGCCAGTTCGCCTCCAGGTCCGCAAGGTCGGCGCCGAACGCCTCGCGGAACGGCCGCTCCCGGCCCTGGGACAGCGCCTGCAGCCGCTTCAGCCCCGCGATGCCATGGGTGCGAAAGAGATGGCCGCCGAACGATTCCGTCTCGGCGTACGCCGCGTGCTGTTTGGCGCGGTCGAAAACCGTGACCTGGCCTCCGGCCGCCAGCTTCATGCCCCAGGCCTCGTGGTCCGGCCCCAGGCCGGCCAGCGGGACCAGGGCCTTGGCCTCGATCAGCGCCCGCACCCAGTCGTCGCCGTCGAGGCCGCAGCGCGGGAAGGTGAGGGGATTGCCGACCTGCGCCTCGGCCAGGGTTCCCATCAGGTTGCGGATCAGCTTGTCCTTCTGGGGGAACACCGCGCTGGTCAGCTTGTGTGCCATCATCTGCGGCGTCTCGGCGAAGCCGAAGACGCGAACGACGCGGACCCGCCGGCCGTTGGCGGTGTCCCAGTAGAAGACGCTGGAATAGGCGCCCCGGCGCGGGGCGTCGAAGACGACGGCGATCTTGCCCAGGCGGTCCGTCGCGCAATCGGCCGACCAGAAGGCGAGAACGCGCCCCAGCAGGGCCTCGGCCTGGCCGGCCAGTCGCCCGAGGTCGCCTTGCGACAGCGTGCCGGTGGCGTCGCTGACGACCAGGTGCGGGGTGTCGATGGCGGCCCGCGCCGCCGGCCCCGGCCCGCCGGCCGCGATGCCCGCCGCCAGCATCGCCATCGCCAGGACCCGCCCGATCGTCGAGCGGCCGCCGGCCGGGCCGCGCCCCCGGAAATGACGAGATTCCGGTTTTGGCGATTGCGGCCAACCCGTTGAAAACAAAGAGAGATTGGCCGATACGCAGAAAAAAACCTCGTCATTTCTCGTCATTTTGCCAATTTCGCCTTTGATTTCAGAACCTTAAGGGACCTCGACGGGGGCCGGTCCGGCGGCGGAAAACCATGCCATCGCGCCGGGAGCCCGCGCCGCGCCCACCGCTTCCTTTTCCCATCGGATAAAGTAAAATAGGAATATACACCAATTCTCAGGAATTTGCAACAGAAATCGGGAGCCTGACGGTCGGGGAGGCCGCACACGGAGACGGCCGCCATGGGACAGGAGCGATAACTCGCGCTTCCATTCTGGTGCGACCGAATGGGGCCGAAAGGGGGCGGTCTGCCATGGAGCACAGGAACGCCGAACAGGGCGTTTGTGCAGGGGGGGGCTCCTCCAAACGAAGGTTTTCCATGACAAGTCATGGTCGACAGCGTCCGCCTAGGCACAGTAAGGTGCCTAGAGCTTTGCAGGGCGGCTATGCTCGTTTTCCCTATGCTCCATATACTTCGGCGTTGTCGAAATTCTGGGGTAACTTGCTTCGGGGTGCTCCCGGATCAAAGAGCAAACCGTATCATACAGTCCGCCAAGTCGCTCCACGTTGAGCATATCCTGTGCGATATTCCGGAAAACGCGGGCAAAGGGTTCATTTTTATAGGACCGGAAAAGCTGATTTAGCTTTACGCTGGCGCCGAGGTTTATACCTGTCAGTCCCAGCGACAAAGAAAATTGCAAACCACTTTCCGTCGACACAGCGTATTTTCTCATAAGGCGAGCGCACGATTGATCTAGGTATTTTAGAATGCCGTTGATTTCCTTTACCTTATCCGCCGCTGATAGATGATCGAGATTGTGGAAGATCGTCCGGCAATCCTGGAATTCGCTCGCACTGCGCATTGAAAGAGCGAGATCAATAGACTGTCTGGGATTGTCCGTCTTCGATATTAAATAGGCAGTGAAAAAGGGCAGACGCATCGCAAAGTTAGCCCGTCCGCTCGGCTCAAGAATGGAAGATAGTGTCTTTTGCGAATTCGCCTTCAGCGTTTCGAGCAGGTTGATCACCCGTGAGGGATAATCGATCCGACAACAGCTCTCGCAAAAGGCGTCGCGAAGAGGCGCCAAGTAAGCATCAGCCCCTTCCATATGCGCGACCGCATTATAAAAATGCGACCGCTCGGCGGCCCAACCGAAACCAAATAGTATGCGGTTCAACGCGCTTCTATAATCGATACCCGCATATTGCGGGTTGTTCGATGAGAGTGCGTGTACGAAATCTTTGATATCCGTGATGTCCGAGCGCTTAGCAACGCGAAAGGCTGGCTGGTGATCCGTTCCAGTGGCTACGAGCTCGCAATCGGTTTCCTCGTTGCGGAAAACGGTATCTATTGACGTCTCATAAGGTGCGTTTTTTGGGTCTTCTACCAAGAAGGAAAGCGTTAGATATTCGCTTGAAACAAAAACGTCCCATCGCAACTGTGGATCGATCCGGAGAGCCTCGAAAAAACTGACGACATCACCAGCCGGTTTGGACCCCTCGAATGAAAAGGTCATGCTTCGCGCAAATGTTGCTGCGTCTGTTGCGAGCGCTGCATAGGTAGGCTGATCTATCTTGATGAATTCGATGAAGTCGAAGTTTTCAAACCTTCCCGAGCGAAACTTTTTCTTGTAGTCATCGACTCCTATTAGTTTGTCGCTGAACAATATCGCCGTAATGAGCTTTTCGAGGCAGAGAATGTCGTTATCGATGTTATTTAGATTCATCGTTCGGCTGATGCCAGTAATGCGCTCCACACCGCTCAGCGTGGCGTTATCAATTAAAATGCGACGATTGGTGCTCATGTGGAAATCCCGCTCAAGCGTACCATGCTAAGTTGACAGATCTGCTTCGTCTCCGTCCAGCCCTCAGATCGTAGAATCACGGTGATCCAGTGCGCGCCATTGGGACCATGCAAGAAAGCGAGCCAGGGGATGTCGAAAGTCAATGCCGGGTTATCAGCCCGGCCTTTTAGCTTCTTGTGCAGGGTTAAGCGACGCTTGGCCGACAACCTTGTAGGCAACGTGCTCTAAGACCGAGAACTTGGCCGTCAATTGAGTAACCGTAGTGCGATTTCCGGGGATGAGTAAGTCGAGCTCGGATAATGCTGTACTAGCACTCAACAACAGTCCTCTTCCGGAACGTCGTTAACCCAGTCGCCCCAGTCGTCGTCATCGACCTCTCGCTCGGGCCATGTTGTGCAGTAATAATGGCGCGTTGACAGGCCTTGTAGCGCTGATCCGACCGCCATTCCGGTGCACCGAAGGTGTAGACAATTGTCCTCGCGCTCGATATGGGCGATCCGCACCACGCTTGCGGCATGTTTGACACCGGAAAGCCAGACCGACCAGGAAGAGTTCGCGACCGCTTCCCAACGGTCGACTGTGAAGCTGACCCGAACGCGGTTGGCCTGTCGGCGCACCGCACACGCCTGGCCGGGCCCGCTTCTTTCCCGATTGAGTGATTTGAAGGTGTGCCGTCCCTGAACAAGGATGAGATCACCAGGCTGAACGATACGCCATAAGAAGCCTGGGTCGAGATCATCGCTCAGGTTAAAGATCGTGGTTCGCGCGAAAACCGCTTCGACAACCTCACGCATATATTCGTAGAGGAGGATTCCGTCTCCACCGACATACATGTAAGGCGCATCGAGGTGCCGCTCGGAAATCTGTCCGTCGGCATTAACCCAGCCGCGCGCGGCAACACTCAAAAAGCAGCTTTGCTTGGTGAGATCAATTTCGAGCTTCCGTGCCATCTCTAGCACACGTACATGGTTAAACCACCACCAGTGATGCGCATCGACTCTCGTTGCGTCGAGAATTGCCTTAGGGTCGAGGTGCCGAACCTCTTCCTCCCATTTTTGCTTGTATGCACGAAGCTGCGCCTCACCCAGATTTTGCTCCAGAGTTCCCGTGCGGTGCGCCTGCGCGTGATGTTCCAAACATAGCACCGCCAGATTTGCCGCGCTGTGATCGTGGCTTTTCGCCCAAGGGGCGATATGATGTAGGATGATGGCTCGATCAAACGCGCGGCATACGCAGCATGCCGCGCGGTTTTCCCACAATACCTGCACGAGCGTATCGAATGGGATCGGCGGCCGATCGCCGTCGCGAACGGCCGCGATGTCTGCCGTGCTCAATCCCAGTCTGGCCAAAGCATCGTCATCACACTGCTTCAAGTCCGTCAACGTGAAACCAACCTGCTTGATCTGGTTGGCAAGGTCACTATCGAGGCCGCGCCGCATTAGCGCGGCGACTGTTCGGTTGACCCTCGCATGGTTGCGGGTGTGATTCGAGGCTCGCTTGGCTTCAGTCGTCACGCCGGTTGCCACCTGTGATATGTTCGATGCCAACTGTTCTACGCACGCTCGTAAGACTGCTGCAACTATCAAAATTCGATCAACTACAGGGCGCGTTATCTGCGAATCTTGGGGCTAGATAAATGTCTGCTTTCGGGCAACGGCAAAGCTGGCTTCAACGCCCTGCATGGCCGCAAAACAGTCGCGGCGGGCCGGGAGCCGTTTGCGCTTTGAGGCGCGGAACGAGGTAAACGGACGCTGATGCCGGGGAGGCGCTTCGGCAACGGCTGACCGCGAGCGGAGTTTCCGCCTGATGTGGAACCTTCGCATCGCAGACATGGCCGCAGACGCTCTTGGCGGGCAGGGCCCGGCGCATCGGCCCCGATAAGCGACCGCTGGGGCGGGAGCAGGCCGTTCCGGACTCCAAGCGATTTTCGCACGATGACCCGCGCGGTCCCTCTTCACGCGCTTCACGGGTTCGAAGCGAGACGACCTGCGGTCATTCATCATCCGGATGGCACGCGGCCGCTAAACGCCGGGAGTCTCCGGCGTCGGCCTGTCATCGCCGCTCAAGAGACCGCCGCGCGGAAACCGGATTGTGACGGCCAGGCCGCCGAGGGCGGAGCGCGAGAAGTCCATGACGCCGCCGTTGACGTCGACCAGGTCGGCGACGATGGAAAGCCCCAGGCCCCAGCCGGGCATCCTCTCGTCGAGTCGCGTGCCCCGGGTGGAGGCGAGCGCCGCCTGCGCCTCGGACAGGCCCGGTCCGTCGTCCTCCACCGACAGGACGAGGCCGTCGGCCGCGTCGCCGGCGGCCAGCCTGACCCGGCCGGCGGCCCACTTGCAGGCATTTTCCATCAGGTTGCCCAGGATTTCCTCGAGGTCCTCGCGCTGGCCACGGAACGCCGCGTCGGGGGCGACGTCGACGGCAATATCCAGGTTCCGTTCGGCAAAAACGCGCGCCAGCGCCGCGGCTATCTCTAGAAATCCCCCGGAGGCCCCCCCCTCACGCCCCGTCCAGCGCCTTTCTCACCGCCGTTGCCAGTTCGGCGATGTTGTAGGGTTTGCCCAGCAGCGTCTGGGTCAGATGCTGGGCGATCTTGCCTTCGCCGTTGACGAACTCCTCGCGCTGGCGGGTGAAGCCGCTGGTCAGCAGCACCTTGAGGCCGGGGCGGCGGGCCAGGGCCTCGATGGCCAGGCGATAGCCGTCCATGCCGCCCGGCATGATGACGTCGCTGAACAGAAGGTCGACGGCGGGGGCCTTGCTCAGCACCGCCAGGGCCTGGACGGCGCTGTCCGCCGTCAGGGTGCGATAGCCGAGGCGGCCCAGCAGGTGGACGGCGGCCTCGACCAGCGAGGGCTCGTCGTCGACCACCAGGATGGTTTCGCTGCCGCGCGGCAGGGTCTCGAAGCCGCCGCTGGCGGCCTCGACGGCGGCACCGGTTTCCCGGGCGCGGGGCAGATAAAGGTGGACGGCGGTGCCCTGGCCCTCTTCCGAATAGATCTTGGCGTGGCCGCCCGAGCGCTGCACGAAGCCGTACACCATGCTGAGCCCCAGGCCAGTGCCCTTGTCGGCGCCCTTGGTGGTGAAGAAGGGCTCGAAGGCCTTCTCGCGCACCTCCGGCGTCATGCCGGTGCCGGTGTCGCTGACCGACAGCATGACGAAATCGCCGGCCCGGCTGCCGGGGTTGCGCTCGACATAGACCTCGTCGATCACCTTGTTGGACGTCTCGATGATCAGCGAGCCGCCGCGCGGCATGGCGTCCCGGGCGTTGAGCGCGAGGTTGAGGACGGCGTCCTCGAGGTCGCCGGGGTCGATGTCGACCGGCCAGGCATCCCCGGCCAGCACGGCTTTCACGCGAATGGCCGGGGTCAGCGACTTGGCGATCAGGCCCTTCATGCTCTCGATGAAGGCGTTGACCGAGACGCGCTTGGTGGCCTGCGGCTGGGTGCGCGAGAAGCTCAAGAGCTTGCGCGTCAGGTCGGCGCCGCGCCGGACGCTTTTGGTCATGGCCTCGATGCTGCGGCTGACGTCGGGATTGGCCGGGGCGATTTCCTCCAGCAGTTCGGCGTGGCTCAGGATGACGTTGAGCAGGTTGTTGAAGTCGTGGGCGATGCCCCCGGTCAGAAGGCCGATGGCCTCCATCTTCTGGGAGCGGCGCAGCGCCTCCTCGGCCTGCTTGTACTTGCTGACGTCGACCATGATGCCGCGCAGCCAGCGCGGCCAGCCGCCCTCGACGGCGACGGCGGAAAGGTCGTGCAGCCAGACGGTGCGCCCGTCGCCGGCCAGGAAGCGGTATTCGAAATCGAGGCCCTGGCGCCGGGCGGTGGCCTCGATGCGCCGGGCGACGGCGAGATCGCGGTCGTCGGGATGGACGTGCTCGGCCCAGAAGCCGGGGCCCAGCCACGCCGCGCTCGGATAGCCGAGAAACCGCTCGGCCTTCTCGCTGATGAAGGTGAAGTCGAGCGTCCGGGCGTCGGCCTCCCAGACGATGCCGTCGATGGTGTTGACCAGGGTGCGGAAGCGGTCTTCGCTGTCGCGCAGCGCATCCTCCTGGCGCTTGCGCTCGGTGATGTCGGTGGCGGTGCCGATGTGGCCGGCGATGCGTCCGCGGCCGTCCCGGACCGGCGCCGACTGGCCGACCAGCCAGGTGACGCGGCCGGAGGGCGTCTCGAAGCGGAATTCGGACGAGAAGGTCTCGCGGCGCTGGGCGCATTGCGACCATTCGTCGCGCACGCGGGCGTAATCCTCGGGGTGCAGGGCGTCGGTCCACGCCTTGCCCAGGATCTCGGCCGCCGTCAGGCCGGCGTGGTCGCACCAGCGGTCGTTGACATAGACGCACCGTCCCTCGGCATCGGTGCGAAAAACGCCGACCGGAGACAGCTCCGAAAGGGCCCGATAGCGCTCCTCGCTCTGCTCCAGGGCGACCCGGGACTGGCGGCGTTCGCCAATCCACTGGGTGACGGACCAGCCGGCGCCGGCCAGCAGGATGAGGGTCAGTCCGACCGCGGACAGGCTGACGCGCAGGCTGCGGTAAAAGGGCGCCAGGGCATCGGCGTAGGACAGGCTGACGGTCACCACGAGCGGCAGGTTGGGGACCTTGCGGAAGCTGACGATGCGATCCTGGGACTCGCCGTCGCCCTCGCGGTAGGTGCCGGCGTTGCCGGCCATTTTGTCGCGAAACGGCGGGTCGGCGCGGGCGCTCTGGTCGCCGATCCAGGCCGGGGCGTCGGGGGACCGCGACAGCACGATGCCGTCCTCGCGATAGAGGGTGGCGATCCGGCTTTCCCCCAACTCGATCCGCCGATAGATCGAGGCGAAATAGAGCGGGTCGAGGGCGGCCCCGGCGACGCCTGCGAAGCGGCCCTTTCCGTCGATCAGGGGGATGCTGGCGATAACCAGCCAATCGCCGGTGGCCCGGGCGCGGATGGGCGCGGAAAGGTGCAGCTCCCGCGCCGCCCAGCCGTCGGGATGCTCGCGGTGGAACAGGAAATGTTCCCGGTTGCCCATGTCGGCGGGCAGCGGCCCGAGGGCGCCATTCGAGGAGCGGGCCTGTTGCAGGCCGCGTTCGTCGGTCCAGCCGAGCGAGCGGATGACCACCCCGTCGCCGCGCAGGGAATCGAGAAGCTGGCGCGTCGTCTCGGCGTCGCGGATGCGGTCCTCGGCGACGTCGTTGCGGATGCTGTCGACGCCGCGCAGGGTGGATTTGACTTCGGCGAAGGTTTGCGCGGCGTGGGCGGCGGCCAGCCCGGCGGCAATGCGGGTATCGCGCTCGGCCACCGCCACCGTCTCGCCGTAGCGGCCGTATTCGGTGATGCCGGCGGCGCCTGCGACGACCGCCGCACACAGGGCCACGGTCGCGAAGATCGTCCAGTTTTTCATGTTATGGTGGATCCCGCGCCGTCGAAGCGATCGAAATAGTAGCAAAGCGCGGCGGCGGGAAAAAGGCACATGCGCTTTCCGGCCGGGCGCGCGGCGGGGAAGACTGGCGCCGCGGCGGCCGGCGCGCTACTGTCGGGCCCGTTCACCCACCCCTTAAGCCATGGAGAGACAGCCTTGCGCATCGCCGACATTCCGTTCGCCACCACCGAGTGGTCGGCGATCGAGCCCACCGAACACGAGGGCGACACCGGCATGGCCTACTGGCGGACCCGCACCTTCGGCGACATCCGCGTGCGCATGGTCGACTACACGCCGGGATATCTCGCCAACCACTGGTGCAGCAAGGGCCACATCCTGCTGTGCCTGGAGGGCGAACTGGAAACCGAGCTGGCCGACGGCCGTTGGTTCACCCTGACCCCCGGCGTCAGCTATCAGGTGGCCGACGGCGCCGAGCCGCATCGTTCGCGCACCCGCATCGGCGCCAAGCTGTTCATCGTCGACTGAACCCGCCCGCCGTTCAGGATTCAAGCCGGGCGTCCATGGTGATGGGCGCCTTCAGCAGCCGCGAGATCGGGCAGCCGTTCTTGGCCGCCGTCGCCGCCATCGCGAAGGCTTCGGCGTCGGCGCCCGGGACCTTGCCGCGGGTGTCGAGGTGGATGGCGGTCACCGTCCAGTCGTCTCCGATCTTCTCGAAGGTCAGCGTCGCCGTGGTCTCGAGCGTCTCGGGCGTGAAGCCGGCGGCCCCCAGCTGGACGGAAAAGGCCATGGTGAAGCAGCCGGCGTGGGCCGCCGCGATCAGTTCCTCGGGGTTGGTGCCGGAGCCGTCCTTGAAACGGCTGGTGAACGAGTAGGGGGTTTTCGACAGCACGCCGCTGTCGCTGGTGACCGTTCCCTTGCCGGTTTGCAGATCGCCCTGCCAAACGGCGGATGCCTTGCGCTTCATCGGGGCTTCCTCCTTTCCCGTCCTGTGGTGACGACAGAGGAGGTAGGCATCGGCCGCCCGCCGCGCCAGGGGAACCCGGCCTTTTTCCCCGACCGGACCTAGGGTTTCCGCACCGCCGCCAGTTCGCGCCTGGCCGCCGCCGAAAGCAGGCGGGCGTCGTTGGAAATGGCGACGAAGTCGTAACCCTGGTCGAGCCGCCGGCGGGCCGATTCGCCCGACGGGCAATGGATGCCGACCTTGACGCCCTTGCCCTTGGCGAGGCGGAAGATGGCGTCGGTGGCCTCGATGACTTCCCTTTCCACCGGCTCGCCCGACGGCTTGTAGCCCAGGCTGATGGCGAGGTCGTTGGGGCCGATGTAGACGCCATCCAGCCCGGGCACGGCGACGATCTCGGCCAGGTTGTCGACGGCCTTGCGGGTTTCGATCATGGCCAGCGTGACGATGGTCGAATTGGCGTGCTCGAAATAGTCGGGGCCGCCGTGCAGCACGCCGCGGGCCGGGCCGAAGCTGCGATAGCCGGCCGGTGCGTACCGGCAGGCGCCGACGAAGCGGAGGCACTCTTCGGCGGAATTGATCATCGGACAGACGATGCCATAGGCGCCGCCGTCCAGCAGTTTCATGATGGCGGCCGGATCGTTCCAGGGCGCCCGGGCGAAGGGGGCCGGCGAGCGGGTGGAAACGGCCTGCAGCATTTCGATGGCCTGCTGGAAGCTGATCATGCCGTGCTGGACGTCGACGGTGACGGCGTCGAAGTCCTCGGCGGCATAGAGTTCGGCGTTGTAGGAATTGGCGATGGTCACCCATGCGGTGACGGCGCCGCGGCCCTCGGCCCAAAGCCGGCGTACCCGATTTTCGCGCATGATGTCGGTATTCCCCCCGTTGATGTGGCGTCGCGCCACGATGTCGCGGCCCAGGCTAGCGCCCGGCAGGGGCGGCGACAAGGGCGGCAGTGGGCAGGCCCCAAACAGGGCGTCGAACACGTCGCGGTTGCGGCCCGGCGCAGGATTTTCGGAAGAAAGGCTTTTGCGTCCTTGCTTAATGGCGCGCGGTGCCCCATATATGCGACGTCGATAGATGGCCGGATGAATTGGCGTTGAGCCGAAATCTTCCTTACCTGAACATGCAGCTTCGACGGCCCGCGATGGCGGGAATGCACCACCTCTATTTGTGAAAGGGTTTCCTTTATGACGACGGGAACCGTGAAATGGTTTAATGCCCAGAAGGGTTTCGGTTTCATCGCGCCGGACGGCGGCGGGAATGATGCCTTCGTCCACATCAGCGCCGTTGAGCGCGCGGGGCTTGGCGATCTGCGCGAAGGTCAGAAGGTGAGCTACGAGCTCGTCTCCGACCGCAAGAGCGGCAAGATGTCGGCCGACAATCTCAAGGCTCTCGACTGAGTGCAACGCCGGCGGCCGCGGAGCTCCGCGACCCCGCCGGCGGCCGCATCGATCCGCCAAGCCGACCACGGATGAACTGGCGGCTTGAATGGGCGATGCGGCGGCATGCTGCCCGAGAAGGCGCCTGGCGCCTGGCCCCGCGCCTCTTCGAGGCAGCGGGGCCTTTTGCTTTTTCCGGCCGCGGACGGCAGCCTGGCTTGCCGCCGGAAGCCCGTGTCCCAGAAGGAGAAGATCATCATGCGCTACCTTGGCGGACTGCGCGGCGCCGGCAACCTGACCTGGGGGGACGAAGCGGGGGCCCGGGCCGATTACGACTTCGAGGGTTTCCAGACCGGGCCCGGGCAGGTGATGTGCAGCGGCGAAATCCGGTTGGCTCCCGATGTCCTGCGCAGCGTGTTCGGCCGCCGGGATGTGCAGCTGGTGACCGACGACGGGCGGCGCCTCAGCCTTCGCTTTTCCGAACGGCAGCTGGCGGCGGCAAGCGACAGCGCCCATGTGGACGTCGCGGGCGACCTGCCGCCCGCCTCCGAGTGGCGCCACTGACCCTTGGCTCTTCGCCGCTGACTAGTGGACCCTGGCGCCGCGCCGCGGGGCGCGGGGGTCGCGTTCGCCGGCATCCTCGTCGAACAGATCGGCCAGGTTCTTCATCATGGTGCCGCCCAGTTCCTCGGCATCGGCGATGGTGACGGCCCGCTTGTAGTAGCGGGTGACGTCGTGGCCGATGCCGATGGCGGAGAGTTCGACCAGCGAGTGGGATTCGATCCAGGCGATGACGTCGCGCAGGTGCTGTTCGAGATAATTGCCGGGATTGGCCGAAAGGGTGGCGTCGTCGACCGGCGCGCCGTCGGAAATCACCATCAGGATGCGCCGCTGTTCGGGGCGCGCCATCAGCCGGTTGAAGGCCCACAGCAGGGCCTCGCCGTCGATGTTCTCCTTCAAAAGCCCTTCCCGCAGCATCAGGCCCAGGTTGCGCCGGGCCCGGCGCCACGGCGTGTCGGCGGCCTTGTAGACGATGTGCCGAAGGTCGTTGAGCCGCCCGGGGTTCTTGGGCTTGCCGGCCTCGACCCATTGCTCGCGCGAATCGCCGCCCTTCCAGGCGCGCGTCGTGAAGCCCAGGATCTCGACCTTGACGCCGCAGCGTTCCAGCGTGCGGGCCAGGATGTCGGCGCTCATGGCGGCGACCGTGATCGGCCGGCCGCGCATCGAGCCGGAGTTGTCGATCAAGAGCGTCACCACGGTGTCGCGGAAGTTGATGTCGGATTCGCGCTTGAAGGACAGCGGATGCACCGGATCGATGACGATGCGGGCCAGCCGCCCGGCATCCAGAATCCCCTCGTCCAGGTCGAACATCCACGAGCGGGTCTGCTTGGCCATCAGGTGGCGTTGCAGGCGGTTGGCCAGCGTCGAGACCACGCCCTGAAGGTGGGAAAGCTGCTGGTCGAGATGGGCGCGCAGGCGGTTCAGCTCCTCGGCCTCGGTCAGCTTGTCGGCCTCGATCACCTCGTCGAAGCGGGTGGTGTAGACCTTGTAGGAATCCTCGGCCGCGAGCCCGCTGTTGGGCAGCCGCGACTGCCAGCGGGCCGGGCCCGAGGGCATCTCGTCGTCGCCGCCATCGACCATGCGGTCCTGCTCGGCCACCGCCGTGCCTTCGCCGTCTTCGGAGTCCTCGGCGTCCTCGCCCTCGCCGGGCAGCGGCGTATCGCTGTCCTGCTCGCTGCCGCGCGACTGCGGCGGCGGCTGGTTCTGCGCGGTGCCGTCGTCCTCGGCCTCTTCGTCGGGCTCGGGCGGCAGGTCGGTCTCCTCGGCGATCTCCAGCGCGTGCATCATCTCGCGCACGGTCGAGGCGAAATCCTCCTGGTCGTCCATCCGCTCGTGCAGGCGGGCCAGCAGGGGGCCGATGCGCTGGCCGAGCCACGGCCGCCAGAGGTCGGCCAGTCCGGCCGCGGCGGCGGGCAGGGGGGCGGCGGTGAGGCGCTCGCGGACCAGCAGATGCAGGGCGTCGGCCAGTTGGCTTTCGTCGCGGCTGGCGACTTCGGCCAGGCCGCCGGCGCGGCAGGTTTCGTCCAGGCAGAAGGCGAGGTTCTGGGCGACGCCGGCCATGTCGCGGGCCCCGATGGCCTCGACCCGGATCTGCTCGATGCTGTCGAACAGGCGCCGCGCCTGGAAGCCGGTGGGCAGGCGGCGGCGGTGCACCGCCTCGTCGTGATAGCGGATCTTCAACGCGAACGCGTCGGCCGTGCCGCGCAGGCGGGTCAGTTCCTCGTGGGTCAGGCGGCGCGACGGCGCCGGCAGGCGGGCGGCATGCTCCGACACCCCGGGGTTGCCGTGGACGAACTCGACGGTCACCTCGTCGCGGTCGGCCACCGCCTTCAGGCAGGCGGCGGTGACGCGCTTCACGGTGTCGCGGGGGTCGTCGTTCTGCTGGCTCACGGGCTCCGTCCGGTTTCTCTGCCGTCCTCAGACGGCGGTGGCGCTGGCCAGCGATTCGGGCAGTTCCTCCCCGAAGCAGCGCTGGTAGTACTCGGCGACGATCGGCCGTTCCAGCTCGTCGCACTTGTTCAGGAAGGTCACCCGGAAGGCGAATCCGCGGTTGCCGAAGATCTCGGCGTTTTCGGCCCAGGTGATGACGGTACGCGGGCTCATCACGGTCGAGATGTCGCCGTTGATGAAGCCGCTGCGCGTCAGTTCCGCGACCCGCACCATGGCCGCCACTTCCTCGCGCCCCTGGGCGCCGCCCTGCGACGGCACCTTGGCCAGCACGATGCGGACCTCGTCGTCGTGTGGCAGGTAGTTCAGCGTGGCGACGATGTTCCAGCGGTCCATCTGGCCTTGGTTGAGCTGCTGGGTGCCGTGATAAAGCCCGGTGGTGTCGCCCAGGCCCACCGTGTTGGTGGTCGAGAACAGCCGGAAACAGGGGTGCGGCCGCAGGACGCGGTTCTGGTCCAGAAGCGTGAACTTGCCCTCGACTTCCAGCACCCGCTGGATGACGAACATGACGTCGGGACGCCCGGCATCGTACTCGTCGAAGACCAGGGCGGTGGGGTGCTGCAGCGCCCACGGCAGCAGGCCCTCGCGGAACTCGGTCACCTGCTTGCCGTCCCGGAGCACGATGGCGTCCTTGCCGATGAGGTCGATGCGGCTGACGTGGGAATCGAGGTTGACGCGGATGCACGGCCAGTTGAGGCGGGCCGCCACCTGCTCGATGTGGGTCGACTTGCCGGTGCCGTGGTAGCCCTGGACCATCACCCGGCGGTTGCGCGAGAAGCCGGCCAGGATGGCCAGCGTGGTGTCGCGGTCGAACTGGTAGGCCTCGTCGACGTCGGGGACATACTCGGCGCCCATGCTGAAGGCCGGCACCTCCATGTCGCTGTCGATGCCGAAGCATTGGCGCACCGAAACCATGATGTCGGGGGCGTCCAGCGGAAAGCTGGTGTCGGCGTGGTGGATCGAGGCAGACGCGGTCATTTCATCGAGTTCCGTTTCTTTTCAGGAAAGGGCCGAAGGCGAGCGAACGGCGTGTCCGTTGGCGGACGACGCGGCCGATACCGGCGGCCGGCGTCACGGCGCCAGGCTCTGCATGATGGTATGATAGGCTTGGTTGATGCGCTTGAACATCTCTTCCGAGGCCTTGTCGCCGCCATTGACGTCGGGATGGTGGCGCTTGACCAGTTGCTTGTAGCGGGCCTTGACGACACCCACCGTAACCGGCGGCTTGAGGTCGAGCACGATCAGGGCCTCCTCGGCGGCCGAACCGGGCTCGTCGCGATGGGGAGGCGCCTGGCGGGGCCCCGCGTCGGCATCGTCCCCGAACAAGCCGAACGGATCGTCGCCGCGGCGGCCGAAGCGGAAGGCCGACGGGCGAACCCCGAACGGCCAGGTGGGCCGCCGGCCGACGGTGTCGCGGCGGATTTCCGCCTCGATCTGCTCCTCGCTCATGCCCTCGTAATAGTTCCAGGCGGCGTTATAAAGCCGCACGTGTTCCAGGCAGAACCAGTTGTAGGCATCGAGGCGGTCGCGCGACTTCGGCGCCCGGTGTTCGCCGAGGCGCTCGCATCCCGGCCAGTCGCACGAGCGTTCGTGGGCGCGCGCATGCGCAAACGCCTCAACGCCCGGCGTATAGCCGTTGAAGGGTCTGGCTCGTCCTTTGGCCATGCGGGCAAATATGCGCCCTCGGATGCCCGATGACAACCCGGGACGGGCGGCTTTCAGGCACGGCGAAGGTCGGCCAGACTGACCGCCAGGACGCCGCCGAGGATGAGGGCCAGGCCCAGCATCTTGGCCGCCGACAGCGGCTCGCCCAGCAGGATGGCGGAGGTGAGGACGCCGACCACCGGCACGCCCAGCGAGCCCACCGCCGTGCTGGTCGCCGGCAAATCGCGCATGACGACGACGAAGGCCCACAGGCAGAAGGCGGTGGCCAGCGCGCCGTTGTAGGCGAGCACGGCGACGAGCGGCACCGACCATTGGACGGCCGGCGGCCCGTCGAAGAGAAGGGCCGCCGGCACCAGGACGGCGGCGCCCAGCAGCATCTGCCAGGGGGCGAGTTCGAAGGCCTGCACGGCGCGGCCCTGTGCGCGCATGTGAACGATGACCGCCGCCGAAATCATCGCCGCCAGCACCAGCAGGCCGTTGCCGGTCATCGTCGCGGTGTCGGCGAGATCGAGCGCCGCCGGCCCCGACAGCACGAAGACGCCGACGAGGCCGAGCGCGATGCCCAGCAGTTTGCGGACGCTCAGGCGCTCGCCCAGGAAAAGGGCGGCCAGCGGCGCCACCCACAGCGGCGTCGTATAGGCGAGGATGGCCGAACGGCCGGCCTCGATGAACTGAAGGCCCAGATGGACGAGGGCGATGTTGACGCCGACCTGGCCGACGCCGACCGACAGCAGCACGCCGACGTCGCCGCGGCGGGGCGGGCGAAGCCGGCCGAGGGCGGCCAGCAGCGGAAACAGGAAGGCGGCGGCCAGCGCGACCCGGCTGGCGGCGAACCACAGGGGCGAGATGTAGGCCAGGCCGGCCTTCATGATCGGCCAGTTGATGCCCCACAGGAAAATGACGGCCAGCAGCAGCAGGTAGGCCCGGCGTTCCGGCGAATGGGGCATCGGTCTGTGGTCCCGGTTGGCCGCCCTGGCGGCGGGTAAAAAGGAGAGATGCCTTGACGCGGCCCCGGACCCTACCAACTTCTGCCGGGTTGCACGACGCAAAATCGGAGAGCCGGGGCCCATGCGAGTCGCCGCCGCCATCGAAGCGAAACTGACCGAAGCTTTCCGGCCGTCGCGCCTGAAGGTGACCGACGAGTCGCATAAACACATCGGGCACGCCGGCGCCCGCCCCGAAGGCGAGAGCCACTTTCACGTCGAGATTGTGTCGGCGGCGTTCGCCGGCAAGTCCAGGATCGAGCGACAACGGCTGATTCACGCCGTTTTGGCCGCGGAACTGGCGAGTGATGTTCACGCTCTTGCAACAAAAATCTTGACGCCGGACGAAGACGTGTTTACGTGACGCCCGAGCGGAATGCTGACGGGCACTACTGAAAACAGCGAAACCGTTGTTCGCTGGCCCTGGGGGCTCCGCTTAATTTCGTTTTTTGTCCGACCGCGACGGTAAGTCTGCTGGTTTGGGGGGATGCGATGATGAAGCACCTTGCCGAATTGGGGATTACCTCAGGGTTCGCCCAGGGAAATCTCACTGAACAATCCGACAATACGGTCCAGCTTTTTCCGATCGAGGAGAAGCGGGATTACTTCGTGAAGAAGAACGGGATCAGCTACGCCGGCACCCATCTCCTGCTGGAGATGTGGGGGGCGGAGAACCTCGACGATCCCGAATTCATCGAGACGGCGCTGTGCGATGCCGCCCGGGCCGCGGGGGCCACGATCCTGCACGCCCACACCCACCACTTCTCGCCGTACGGCGGGGTGTCGGGCGTGGTCGTCCTGGCCGAATCGCACATCAGCATCCATACATGGCCTGAACGCGGGTACGTGGCGCTGGACATCTTCATGTGCGGGGAATGCGACCCGTACAAGGCGGTGCCCGTGCTGCGCGAAGCCTTCACGCCGGACAGCCTGCAGATCTCGGAACACAAGCGGGGCCTGATTCCGTGACGTGGTTCACCGAGGCGCTCTACGCGGACCCCTCGCATGAAGGGTACGCGCAGACCTTCTATGTCTCGCGCGAACTGGTGCGGCGGCGGACCGATTTTCAGGAACTGGTCATCTTCGAGACGCCGCACCACGGCCGGGTGCTGGCGCTGGACGGCGTCATCCAGGCGACCGAGAAGGACGAGTTCGTCTATCACGAGATGCTGGCCCACGTGCCGCTGTTCGCCCTTGGCAGCGCCAAGCGGGTGCTGATCGTCGGCGGCGGCGACGGCGGCATCTTAAGGGAAGTGCTGCGCCATCCGGTCGAGCAGGTGCGCCTGGTCGAGATCGACGGCGCGGTGGTGGAACTGTGCCGCGAACACCTGCCCTTCTTGAGCGCCGGCGCCTTCGACGATCCGCGCGCCCGGGTGATCATCGGCGACGGCATCCGTTTCGTCGCCGAGAGCATGGAGACCTTCGATCTCATCGTCGTCGATTCGACCGACCCGGCCGGCCCCGGCGAGGGGCTGTTCACCGAGGCCTTCTACGGCGACTGCAAGAAGCGCCTGGCCCCGGGCGGCCTGGTGGTCACCCAGAACGGCGTGCCGCACTTCCAGCCCCAGGAGCTGGCCCGCAGCGGCCGGCGGCTGAAGCCGCATTTCGCCGACGTCGGCTGCTATCTGGCGGTGGTGCCGACCTATGTCGGGGGCTTCATGGCGCTGGGCTGGGCGACCGACGACGTCGGCCTGCGCAGGCTGACCGAGGCCGACCTGGCGCCGCGCTTCGCCCGGGCCGGGTTCGAAACCCGCTATTACAGCCCGGCCGTGCACGCCGCCGCCTTCGCCCTGCCGCCGTTCATCGCGGCGCTGCTGTAGGGGTCAGCCGAAGCCGCGGACCAGGCTGCCGACGATCAGGTACCAGCCGTCGACCAGCACGAAGAAAATGATCTTGAAGGGCAGCGCGATCATGATCGGCGGCAGCATCATCATGCCCATCGACATCAGGACGGCGGACACCACCATGTCGATGATGAGGAACGGGATGAAGATGAGGAAGCCGATCTCGAAGGCCCGCCTCAGTTCGCTGATCATGAAGGCGGGGATGAGCACGCGCAGCGGCGGCGCCTCGCGCATCTGCTCGTCGGAAACCTTGGCCAGGTCGGCGAACAGCATCAGGTCGCGCTCGCGGGTATGCACCATCATGAAGTCGGAAATCGGCTTCATGGTGCGATCGAAGGCCTCGAACTCGTCGATCTCCTCGGCGATCAGCGGCTTGATGCCCTGGTCGTAGGAGGCCTGGAAGGTCGGCATCATGACGAACACGGTCAAAAAGAGGGCCAGGCTGACCAGCACCTGATTGGGCGGCGTCTGCTGGGTGCCGAGCGCGGTGCGCAGGAACGACAGCACCACCATCATGCGGGTGAACGACGTCACCATGACGAGGATGGAGGGCGCCAGGCTCAGCACCGTCAGCAGCAGGAAAAGCTGGATGACGCGCGCCGTGGAACTGCCGCCGCCCTCGCCCAGGTCCAGCGACAGGCTCTGGGCGGCGGCCGGCGCGGCGGCGAATGCCAGGACCACGAGGCCGGCGGCCAGCACGCCGGCGCAGCGAAGCCGGTGTCGGCTCATCGGGGCGCGTCCGGTTTGGCGGCCGCCACCGTCTCGGCCAGCACCTCGCCGAAGCCGTCGGACGGGGCCGGAATGGCGCGATCGAGCAGGAGGTCGGAGGTGGCGCCCAGCAGCACCAGGTATTCCACCTGGTCGCGGCGCACCAGCGCCAGGCGCCGGCGGGGGTCCAGCGGAATGATCTCGACCACGGAAAGCCGGCGCGCCCGCTTGCCGCGCGACGCCACCCGATAGCCGAAGCCCAGGCGCCGCGCCACCACCGCCAGCAAGGCGATCAGCGCCAGCACGAAGATCAGCGCGAAGACGAACTGCAGGTACTGGCCGAAGCCCATGTCCATTGCGACGGTGTCCCAGCCTAATCGTCGGTGCCGTCGGAGACGGGCTGGCGGGCATAGGCGTTGAGCACCCGGCTGCGGGGCACAGCCTCGCTTTCGGTACCGCCGACGCGGCCCCGGATGGCGGATTCCAGGTCGTCGAGCGCGCGCACCAGGCTTTCCATCGCCCGGGCGACGACGTCGCGGGTGGCCGGCGGCGTCTTGCGGACGCGGGCGCACAGGGCATCGATGCGGCCTTCCAGCGTGGAAAGGTCGATGGTCCGGCCATCGGCCATCAGCCGGCGGGCGGTGGCGATGACCGAGGCCACCTTGTCCATCTCGAGGGCGAGATCGGCGGGAAGCGTCTGGGGGGTATCGTTCATCGGGCCGCCTCCTCGGGCGGGGACTGGGGGTCGAGAATGGGGCTGGCGACGCCGTTGGCCCGATACACGTAGGCCAGGATTTCGGCGACCGCGGCCATCGCCTCGAGGGGGATTTCGGCATCGACGTCGACGGCGCTCAAGACCTCGACCAGGTCGGCGTCCTCGCGCACCTTGACGTGGTTGGCGAAGGCGACCTGCAGGATCTGCTCGGCGACGGCGCCGCGACCGCTGGCGACGACGCGCGGACGGGCTTCGCGTTGGGGCTCGTGGGCCAGCGCCACCGCCTTCTGCACCTTGTTCTTGCCGCCTGCGAAACCGCCGTCCGACTCGGTCACCGCCTGATCCATCCGCTCGAGTTGCGCGTCAAACCGGCGGCCAGTGTGCCCTCGCCATGCTTAACATTTGTTTAAGTCGGCGTTTGGCCTGAAAATCATTCCATATCAATATGTTGACGTGAGACCGGGGGCCGGGAGGGGCCCCCCTGGTTGGGGTCCGCCTGCTTTTACGCTTTCTTAAGGGCGCCTCCCGATACTGGCCTCGAAACAGGGCCGGCGGGGCTGCCGGCAAACGATGGGTTGGGTGCTCATGGATCTCGACAAGCTCTCATTTTTCGCGATGGCGAAGAAGCGCCTGGCATGGCTGACCCAGCGCCAGGAGGTGCTGGCCCAGAACGTCGCCAATGCCGACACCCCCGGCTATCGCTCCAGCGACTTGAAGCCGTTCGCCTTCGAGGAACTGGTGCGGCGCGAGAACATGCAGATCAACATGGACGTTACCCAGGCCAACCATGCCGAGGGGCGGCGCAAGCGCCTGCGCGATTTTGCGGAGAAGACCGAGCGCAAGCCGTTCGAAACGGCGCCGGCCGGCAACGCGGTGATCCTCGAGGAACAGATGTCCAAGCTCAACGACAGCTTCATCAGCCACAAGCTGACGACCGAGCTTTACGTCAAGCACCTCAAGATGATCCGCGTGGCGATCGGCAAGGGTTGACGCGGAAGGAACGGGACATGGACGATCTTCTCAAGACCTTCAGGATTTCGGGCTCGGGCATGAAGGCCCAGGGCACCCGCCTGCGGGTGATCTCGGAAAACCTCGCCAACGCCGATTCGCTGCCCCGCGCGCCGGGACAGCAGCCTTACCGCCGCAAGGTGGTGACCTTCAAGAACGAGTTGGACCGCAGGGCCGGCCTCAACATGGTGCAGGTCGACAAGATCAACACCGAGCAGGGCGAGTTCGAGAAGAGGTTCGATCCCCAGCATCCCGGAGCCGACACCGACGGCTACGTGCAGGTGCCCAACGTCAACAGCCTCATCGAAATGAGCGACATGCGCGAGGCGCAACGGTCCTACGAGGCCAACCTCAGCGTCATCAAGTCATCCAAGGCCATGCTGACCGCCACCATCGACATCCTCAAGTAGCGGCCGGGTCGGAAACAACGGGTTTGACGGAGTAAGGGACAGATGGTGACATCGATAGCAGGCATCAACAGCGCCGCGGCGGCCTATGCCACCGCCGCCAAGCGGGTCGGCTCGGGCCTGGAGGCGCGCGACGTCGCCGGCAAGGCGGGCGGGGGCGATTTCGCCGAACTGGTGAAGAGCGCGCTCGACGAGGCCCGTCTCATCGGGCAGCGCAGCGAGAAACTCTCCATGGAGGGCATCCGCGACAACGCCGATCTCAACCAGGTCATCACCGCGGTGGCCGAGGCGGAGGTAACCTTGCAGACGGTGGTTTCGATCCGCGACAAGGTGATCGACGCCTACAAGGAAATCCTCCGCATGCCGATCTGACGGCCGGCCGAAGGAGGCCGTCGTGACCGAAGTCACCGTTCTCGATGTGGGGCGCGATGCCATGATCGTCGTGCTCAAGCTTTCGCTGCCGCTGCTGATCGCGACACTGGTGGTGGGGCTCATCATCGCCCTTTTCCAGGCCCTCACGTCGATCCAGGAAATGACCCTGACGTTCGTGCCCAAGATCGTCGTGGTGTTCGTCGGGCTGATCGTCTTTCTGCCGTTCATGATGCGCGTCATCGTCGAGTTCGGCGAACGGCTGTTCGACCGCATCGTCGGGCTCGGTCTCGGTTAGGGCATGCTGCAGGACCTTCTCACGCTCAACGTCTTCGGTTTTCTCCTGCTGTTCTGCCGGGTGGGAACGGCCTTCGTCACGCTGCCGGGCTTCAGCGCCGCCTATGTGTCGACCGACATCCGCCTGATCATGGCGCTGGCCGTCAGCTTCGTGCTGGCGCCGGTGGTGGTGCCGGGCCTGCCGGGGCCGCCTTCGACAGTGTCCGGCCTGATCGTGCTGGTCCTGGGCGAGGTGCTGGTCGGCGGCTTCTTCGGGGCAATCGGGCGCATCATCTTCGGCGCCCTGCACACGGCGGGTACCCTCATCGCCTACGAGGCTTCGCTGGCCAACGCCTTCGTCAACGACCCCATCGCCGAGCAGCAGGGCTCGGTCCTTTCGGGCTTCCTCACCACCGTCGGCATCGTTTTCGTCTTCGTCACCGATGTGCATCACCTGATGCTGCGCGCCGTGGCCGACAGCTATACGCTGTTCATTCCCGGGGAAATGCCGGCGGTCGGCGATTTCAGCGAGGCGATCAGCCGCTATGTGGCCGACAGCTTCGCATTGGCGGCCCAGATCGCCTCGCCCTTCCTGCTGGCCGGCACCGCACACTTCCTGCTGCTGGGCATTCTGGGCCGATTAATGCCGGCGCTGCCGGTCTTCTTTGTCGGATTGCCGATCCAGATCGCCACCCAGATCACCCTGCTGGCGTTCAGTCTTTCGACCATGATGTTGGTGTTCACCACGCGGTTCGGCGAGGGTTTCCGCGCGTTCACCATCTCATAGGGGCGCCCGATGGCCGAAGAAGACGACTCCCAAAAAACAGAAGACCCAACGGCGAAAAAGCTCGAGAAGGCCCGCGAAAAAGGCCAAGTGGCCATGTCGCAGGAGGTCAAGAGCTGGCTGATCCTGCTGGCCGCCGCCATGGCGCTCTATGTCATGGCGGGGCCGATCATGACCGACATCCGGCGTTTGAGCTTGCGCTTCCTTGAATCGGCCCATGCCATCCCCGTGGATCCCGCCCACCTGCGCCTGCTCATGTCCGATGTGCTGCTGGAGGTTGGCACCATCCTGGCGCCGCTGGCGCTCCTGCTGGTGGTGGTCGCGCTGGCCGCCAGCATCGGCCAGTCCGGCTTGCTGATCTCGACGTCGAAGATCGCGCCCAAAATGTCGAAGATCTCGCTGATCAAGGGCTTCAAGAACAAGTTCTCGGTCCGCCAGTTCGTCGAGTTCCTCAAGGGCATCATGAAGATCGCGGTTGTGGCGGTGGTGGCGGTGGGGCTGGCGGTGCCGATGTTCGACGACATCACGCTGGCGCCGATGACCGACCTGGTGTGGAGCCTGCAAAAGCTGCATCGTATCTCGCTGTGGCTGGTGGCCGGCACGGTGGCCGTGATGACGATCATCGCGCTGCTTGATTTCGCCTACCAGAAATACGCCTACACGAAGCAGTTGAAGATGACCAAGCAGGAGGTCAAGGACGAGTACAAGCAAGCCGAGGGCGATCCCCAGATCAAGGCCCAGATTCGCCGCATCCGCGCCCAGCGCGCCCGCCAGCGCATGATGGCGGCGGTGCCCAAGGCCGACGTCGTGATCACCAACCCGACCCATTTCGCGGTGGCGCTGGAATACAAGATGGACGAGATGGCCGCGCCCAGGCTGGTGGCCAAGGGCATCGACACGCTGGCCCTGCGCATCCGCCAGGTGGCCGAGGAAAACGACGTGCCGATCGTCGAAAACCCGCCGCTGGCCCGGGCCCTTTACGCCGCGGTCGAGCTCGACGAGGAAATTCCGCCCGAACACTTCAAGGCGGTCGCCGAGGTTATTGGGTACGTCATGCGCTTGCGTGGTAAACTGCCTCCGGCAGTGGCCGGCTGAACCGGCGCCGGAGCGAGGGAAAAGGACGCGATTGACGGCTGGCGACGACCATAGCGGAGTGCCCGCGGCCCCGGCCGCCTCAACCCCGCCGCCGGATACGGCGGGGTCTTTCGCCGTCCGTTGCAAGGACTGGGCGGAGCGCCCGTTCGTTTGGGGCACCGCCGCCGCCGGCTTCGCCATCGCCGCCGGATTGGGGCTGCTGGCCGACATGCCGCTGACGGCCGGTCCGCTGGCGGCGGCGGCAGGGCTGGGCGTCCTGGGGCTGGCGTGGAGCGTGGACCGCCGGCGCGGTCTCGACCGGGTGGCCAGGCTTCTGATGGCGGCCGCGGAAACCAGCCTGGACGCCTGCCTGATCACCACCGCCGACGGACGCTTCGTCTATGCCAACGCCGCCTTCCTCCGGCTGTTCGCGACGGCGGCGTCCCTCGACGCGATGGGTTCCCTTCTCGACGACGGCGAGCGTTGGGCCGAGGCGTTCCGCCGGTTGCGGGCGGCGGCGGAGGCCGGCGTCTCGGGTGCCGCCGACCTGCCCGTCAAGGGCGTGGACGGCGCCATCGAGTGGCGCCAGGTTTCGGTGTGGCCGCTGGCCGGCCAGCCGCCCCACGCCATCTGGCGCGCCAGCGACATCACGGCCCGGCGCGAAATGGACAGCGTGCGCCAGCGCGAGGAAGAGGCGCTGGCCGATTTCCTCGACAACCTGCCCGCCGGATTCTTCTCGGTGGATGCCGAGGGGCGCATCCTTCACGCCAACGCGACGCTGGCCGCCTGGCTGGGGCTGCCGGCCGCCCGCATGCGGGCCGAGGGTATGGCGTTTGCCGACTTCGTGGTGGCGTCCGGTGCCAACTGGCGAAGCGAAGGCGACGAGCCGGCCATGAACGGCGAGGTGACGCTGGAGGCGGCCGACGGCACGACCTTCCCGGCGCTTCTCCTCCAATCGATGCGGGCCGCCGACGACGGCGCCATGCTCTACAGCCGCTCGCTGGTGCTGCGCGACGTGGCGTGGAAGATCGGCGAGGGGGATTCGGTGGCGCTCGCGCTGTCGCGCCTGCACTGGCTGTTCGACGAGGCGCCGGTCGGCATCGTGCTGCTCGACCTGCACGGCAACGTCACCGACTGCAACCGGGCCTTCCTCAAGCTGCTGGGCATCCATCGCGAGGCGGTGGCCGGCCGGCCGCTGGCCGAACGCATGAGCAAGGAGGACAGAAGCGACCTGTCGGTGCAGCTCTCCAAGGTGGTGATGGGCACCTCGCGGGCCGCCCATGTCGAGGTTCGCATGCCGGCCGCCGGCGGGCGCGAGCTGACGGTGTCGCTCTATGCCAGCCGGATGGAGGACAACCTGGGCGAGGTGTCGGGGCTGGTGCTCCACTTCATCGACACCACCGAGCAGAAGACGCTGGAGGTACAGTTCACCCAGGCCCAGAAGATCCACGCCGTGGGCCAGCTGGCCGGGGGCATCGCGCACGACTTCAACAACATGCTGACCGCCATCATCGGCTTTTCCGACCTGCTGCTGGCCCGTCACGGCCCCGAAGACCCGTCGTTCGCCGATCTCATGCAGGTCAAGCACAACGCCAACCGGGCGACCAACCTGGTGCGCCAGCTTCTGGCCTTCTCGCGCAAGCAGACCTTGAAGCCGGTCGACATCGACATCGGTCACGCGCTGGCCGACCTCTCGCACATGCTGCGCCGCCTGATGGGCGAAACCATCGAGTTGTCGATCGAATCGGCGCCCGATCTGGGCATGGTGCGGGTCGACCCCGTGCAGTTCGACCAGGTGATCATCAACCTGGCGGTCAATTCGCGCGACGCCATGCCGCGCGGCGGCACGCTTTCCATCCACACCTCGAGCGTGCAGGTCGACGAGCCGATCAACCGCGGCCACGAGCTGATGCCATCCGGTTCCTACGTCCTGATCAAGGTCAGCGACACCGGCGCCGGCATCCCCAAGGAAAGCATCGGCCACATCTTCGAGCCCTTCTTCTCGACCAAGGAGAAGGGCTCCGGCACCGGGCTCGGGCTGTCCACCGTCTATGGCATCGTGCGCCAGACCGGCGGCTTCATCTTCGTCGACAGCGCGCCCGGCGAGGGGACCGTCTTCGACATCTACCTGCCCGAGATCGTCGACGCCGCCGCCTGGCGGCCGGCTCCGGCCGCCGCGGCCGAACGCGACACGTCCGAGGTCGATCTTACCGGCGGCGGCACCGTGCTGCTGGTCGAGGACGAGGAGGCGGTGCGCATGTTCGGCGCCCGCGCGCTGCGCAACAAGGGCTACAAGGTGCTGGAGGCCGACAGCGGCGAGGGGGCGCTCGACGTCATCAATTCGAGCGGCGAGTCCATCGACCTCATCATCAGCGACGTGGTGATGCCGGGCATGGACGGCCACACCTTCGTCCGCCTGGTCCGCCAGGAGCTGCCCGAGGTCAAGGTCATTCTGGTGTCGGGCTATGCCGAGGAGACGGTGGCCGGCGACATCCAGCGCGACCCCACGCTGCATTTCCTGCCCAAGCCCTACAGCCTCCAGCAACTGGCCGGCAAGGCCAAGGACGTGCTGACCAAGTGAGGCGGTGGGGTATTGTCGCCGAATCGGGCGATTGTATACTTAACAAAGCAGGTGAGTCGTAGTAGAAGAGAACGGACAGGCCGGCGTTAAGTTTCAGGACCTTGGTTTGACGGATGAAGCCGTCATTGCTGGCGGCTGCGCGCTAAAATTACAGGGTGGATGTCAAGTGAGTCTGAATATGGACGATCTGGAAGCTCGCGAACTTGCTGTAGAAGTTTTTCGAGCAATGTACCCCCACTTAATTCGCCAGCCTCATAAATCAGCTTGCCAAGAAGGCTGAAGTTTTCGGCAGATTCTTTGATCGCCTTCGTTGTTAGTGTTCGTTCGACGTGGCTCTGGAAGTCGTCAGTAGGAACATTCGGAATGAGTGTTCCTCCTAACATTTCATCATCGACGGTGGAAACGGTTGGAAGTTCATGTGCCAGTTTGTTGCGTACGGGATACCATCTGCTGGCGGCGTTGCATCCAGACTTAAAAATCTTTTGCCTTACCACGTGCTTCTGCGGCAACTTGGCGTATTTTATGGCTGCCATTAACATGTCGCGTTTACCGTTGAATGCGCGGGCGGAAAAGAAGATGGGATCGGCAAGGCCATCTTTGATGTTAAGAGTCAGCGCAAACGCCGATGCTAGGGCGTGTTCTAGGCCAGCCCATGCGGCAATAGCTTCACCAATGGCCTGATAGAGTGCAGGCCATTCCGCATCTATCTTGGGTTTTAAAGAATCCGGCGGGGTTTTTTTGGTAGACATGACGAGTTCCGATAAAAAGACCGACGATCAGAAGATGAATGAGGTGTTGAGGCGGATGCTCAACACACCGCCGAAGCCGCACAAGCCTAAACCGAAACAGGTGAAAAAGACGGGAGGAAAAACTAATTAATTCGTCTTGTGCCGTCGAGATTTTTATCGCTTATGCGCATCCGTTGCCGGTACTTTTCAAACTCCCTCTCGGCGTGCTCTTGTGCCCTTTTCGCAAGGTAATTTTTGTATTCCCTGAACACTGGATACCCCTGCACCTCAAGCAACTCGTCAAATTTCTGACTAAGTTGTTCCATGGTGAGTTGGTGTCCCGCAATGGCCCTGGATTCAACAAAAAGAAGGAATTGTTCGCAAAGCAAATGCAGAGAATATAGTTCGTCCGGGTTTAAATAGTTTTTTCCAATTTTTGCGTCCGCCTTAGTGGGTCTTCCAGTTTTGGTAGAGGTAAGCCCCATAAAATCCTTCATCCCATCAGCGCGCCGCAGGACGATTTCTGCCGACACAGATTCGGTTATGGCGTAAGTAAATTTGTCCTGCAACTTAGCGTAAAATGTTTTTGTGGCAGGCGCTCCGCTATCGTAATCGCTTGATGAGATTTTGAAACAGTCCCGAACCGACTGGTAGATGTTCTTTTCCTGTGTGCGAAGCCGCCTGACATTTGCCGCCAGCTTTTTCAGAGCGTTTGGATCGTCGGATAATCGACGTTCATTTAGGGCATAGCCGTCAGTGATGTAGGCTTTGAGTATGCTGGTCGCCCATTGGCGGAACCGCGTGGCCTCCCGCGAACTAACGCGATAGCCGACCGAGATAATGACGTCTAGGTTATAGTGTAAGATACTGTAATTCTTACCATCTTTGGCAGTTGCTCGGAATTTCCGGGTAACTGAGGCTTCGTCAAGTTCCCCATCACGGAATATTTTTTGGATGTGCTCAACGATTGTGTTGGACGCTCTCCCGAACAATTTGGATAGCTGCTCGACGCTGGCCCACATCGTCTCGTGCATAGGGTCAAGACTGAGGTCAATTGAACCGACATCGCTGCCTTGGTAGGTAACGAGGTCGAACGACATTTGCGCGGGACGTTTTGGCGGAGTCTTTTTGACAGCCATGTTTCCCCCCGAAGGCAATGTAGGGAGAAGTCTGACTCCGCTATAACTCCCGAGTCAACTGACGCAAGAATTTCCTGAATTGGTGTCGCGTAAGAAGCGGCTTGCTAGTACGCTCCGACACCAACCCGCCGATAGGTGAGGCGCTTGCCGGCGATGCCTTCAAGGGCTTTCTTGGTGCGCTCGGTATCGTCCAGTTTGCGGGTGTTGTACCTGAAATCAAATTCCGCGAGATAGCGGCTTAGGTGCTTCTCTCCGCAGTGTTGGTAGATGCCCTTCATGCCGCGCTTGAAGATCGAGAAGAAGCCTTCGATGGTGTTGGTGTGCGCCCACTTGCCGATGGCCCACTGGTGGATGCTGTGATTGACCGACCAGTGCTTGTGGAACTCGCGGCCGACCGGCTTGTAAACGTTGGCCTCATCAGTAACGAGGGTGGATTTGCGGTGGGCGTTCTTGACCAGGATATCGCGTACCTGATGTGACGTGACGCGATCCACATGGAAGGAGCGGGCGCTGCCGTCACGCTCGACCAGGGTAACGACCTTGTACTTGTGGCCGAGGCCCTGGATTTTCTTCCAGCCCTTCTTGTTGACGAACTTGTATTCGCCGGGGCCGGTATAGGTTTCGTCGGCTTCGATGATCTTTCCCCTGCCGCCCATGGGGCCGGGATCGTCGTCCTTCATGGCTTCGCGGATGCGATGGGCCATGAACCACGCGGTCTTGTAAGTGACGCCAAGGGTGCGGTGGAGTTGGTGGGCGCTGAAACCCTTCTTGGATGAAGACAGAAGGCGGGTTGCCAAGAGCCACTTGTGAAGCGGGATCTTGGAGCGCTCAAAGACGGTTCCGACCGTGACGGTGAACTGCTGACGGCAGGCGTTGCATTGATAGAGGCCGGGACGGTGGGACTTGCCGGTGAGATGCGAGGCTTCCGTACTGCCGCAATGGGGGCATATGGGGCCATCGGGCCAGCGTTGGGCCTCAAGGTACTCACGGGCCTTGTTTTCGTCCTGAAAGATGGGGTCGGTAAGGTCGCACATGGTTAAGCCTTTGGCATTGTCTCGGCATACGTACGTAATAGGTCCGCAACCTTCAGAAGCGCTTCCCGTGTCACAAGGCAGTGATAATCGCCCGCGTCGGTTGTCAAAACGAGAACTCGCGTCTTTGCCTGTCCTGGCTCGGGTAGAACTCTCACCTCCTGAAGATGATGGAGTTCGGTACTTTCTGTCGGGCTCATCGGATGGCTCCTATCTGCTGACGATAGAAACCTATTCCACATGCCCTGCTTTGTCAAGTATATAAACGCCCCGAATCGGGCGGAACGGCGTGAACATTTGCCGAACTCGTTTAAATTTATCGTTTCATATCAATGGCATGACTAAACCGCTTGCCAACGAGAACATTTCGTGTACATTCGAGCGCGTTGCATCCGGAACGGCCCTGTGGAATAAGAGAGGCAGCCCATGTCGCAAAGCGTTTTACGAGTCGTGGAAAAGGACGGTATGGACAAGAACAAGGCCTTGGAGGCGGCGGTCGCCCAGATCGAACGCGCGTTCGGCAAGGGTTCCGTGATGCGGCTCGGCCAGCGCGAGAGCGCGGTGGAGGCCGACGTGGTGTCGACCGGCTCGCTGGGCCTCGACATCGCGCTCGGCATCGGCGGCCTGCCGCGCGGCCGGGTGGTCGAGATCTACGGGCCGGAAAGCTCGGGCAAGACGACGCTGGCGCTGCACGTGATCGCCGAGGCGCAAAAGAAGGGCGGCACCTGCGCCTTCATCGACGCCGAGCATGCGCTGGACCCCATCTATGCCCGCAAGCTGGGGGTCAACCTCGACGAGGTCCTGATCTCGCAGCCGGACGCCGGCGAGCAGGCGCTGGAGATCGCCGACACCCTGGTGCGTTCGGGCGCCATCGACGTGCTGGTGGTCGATTCCGTCGCCGCCCTGGTGCCGCGCGCCGAGCTGGAAGGCGAGATGGGCGATTCGCACATGGGCCTGCAGGCCCGCCTGATGAGCCAGGCCTTGCGCAAGCTGACCTCCTCGGTGTCGCGCTCGAACTGCATGATCATCTTCATCAACCAGATCCGCATGAAGATCGGCGTCATGTTCGGCAACCCCGAGACCACGACCGGCGGCAACGCGCTCAAGTTCTATGCCTCGGTCAGGCTGGAGATCCGCCGCATCGGCGCCATCAAGGACAGAGACGAGGTGGTCGGCAACCAGACCCGGGTCAAGGTGGTCAAGAACAAGATGGCGCCACCCTTCAAGATGGTCGAATTCGACATCATGTACGGCGAGGGGGTGTCCAAGACCGGCGAGCTTCTCGACCTCGGCGTCAAGGCCGGCATCGTCGAGAAGTCGGGGTCCTGGTTCTCCTACGAATCGGAACGCATCGGCCAGGGGCGCGAAAACGCCAAGGTCTTCCTCCGGGAGCATCCGGAAGTCGCCGACAAGATCGAGACGGCCATCCGCGGCCAGGCCGGGCTGGTGATGGACGCCATGCTGTCGGGCGACAGCGACGCCGTGCCCGAGACGGAGAGCGGCGCCGAAGGCTGAGGCGGTACGAGATCGGGGGGCGCGGCGCCGGGAAGGGCCGCGCCCCTTTTTCGTTGCGCGTTTGTGGACAGAACGCCGCTTGCACGGTAAAAGCGTTCGGGCGCCGGGGAGGCGTTTCCTTCGTGTCACTGAACCCTAACGCAAGTCGTGGCCATGCAAACCGTTAATGATATTCGTAAGGCGTTCCTCGACTTCTTCGTGCGCAACGGGCATACGGCCGTCGAGTCGAGCCCGCTGGTGCCGCGCAACGACCCCACCTTGATGTTCACCAACGCCGGCATGGTGCAGTTCAAGAACGTGTTCACCGGGGCGGAGACGCGGGCCTACAAGCGGGCCACCACGGCGCAGAAATGCGTGCGGGCCGGCGGCAAGCACAACGATCTGGAAAACGTCGGCCACACGGCGCGCCACCACACCTTCTTCGAGATGCTGGGCAATTTTTCGTTCGGCGACTATTTCAAGGAAGATGCCATCCAGTTCGCCTGGCAGTTGGTGACCAGGGATTACGGCCTTGCCAAGGACCGCCTGTGCGTCACCGTCTATGCCGAGGACGACGACGCCTTCCATCTGTGGCGCAAGATTTCCGGATTGCCGGAAAACCGCATCATCCGCATCCCCACCTCGGACAACTTCTGGGCGATGGGCGACACCGGCCCCTGCGGCCCGTGCTCGGAGATCTTCTACGACCACGGCGACCATATCTGGGGCGGTCCCCCGGGTTCGCCCGAGCAGGACGGCGACCGCTTCGTCGAGATCTGGAACCTGGTGTTCATGCAGTACGAGCAGGTGACGCCGGCCGAGCGCCGCCCGCTGCCCAAGCCCTCGATCGACACCGGCATGGGGCTGGAGCGCATCGCCGCCGTCATGCAGGGCACCCACGACAACTATGAAACCGACCTCATGCGCGCCCTCATTGTGGCTTCGGCGGAGGAGACCCACACGAAGCCTGACGGCGAGCACCGCATTTCGCACCGGGTCATCGCCGATCATCTCCGGGCGTCGTGCTTCCTGATCGCCGACGGCGTGCTGCCCTCCAACGAGGGGCGCGGCTATGTGCTGCGCCGCATCATGCGCCGCGCCATGCGCCACGCCCAGATGATCGGCTCGCGCGATCCCCTGATGTGGCGCCTGGTGCCGGCGCTGGTCGCCAAGATGGGCCAAGCCTATCCGGAACTGGAGCGCGCCCAGCCGCTGATCGAGGAGACGCTGAAGCTTGAGGAGACGCGCTTCAAGCAGACGCTGGAGCGCGGCCTGCGCCTGCTCGACGAGGCCACCGCCGAGTTGGGGGCCGACAAGCGGCTGCCCGGCGAGGTCGCGTTCAAGCTTTACGACACCTTCGGTTTCCCGCTCGACCTGACCCAGGACGCGCTGCGCGGCAAGGGGATCGACGTCGACGTCCCCGGCTTCGACGCCGCCATGGCCCGCCAGAAGGCCGAGGCCCGCAAGGCCTGGGCCGGCTCTGGCGAGGCGGCGACCGAGGGCGTGTGGTTCGAGATCCGCGAGGAGATCGGGGCCACCGAGTTCCTGGGCTACGATACCGAGGGGGCGGACGCCAAGGTGATGGCGCTGGTCGTCGACGGCAAGCGGGTGGATCGCGCCAAAGCGGGCGACGAGGTCGCCATCGTCGTCAACCAGACGCCCTTCTACGGCGAATCCGGCGGCCAGGTCGGCGACACCGGGCGGGCGACGACGGCGGGCGGCACCCGCCTGACCGTCACCGACACCCACAAGAAGGTGGGCGACGTGTGGGTCCATCATGCCCGTGTCGAGGCCGGCACGCTGGCGGTCGGCGACGACATCCACCTGGAGGTCGACCACGAACGGCGCTCGGCCATCCGCGCCAACCATTCGGTGACCCACCTGCTGCACGCCGCGCTGCGCGACCGCCTGGGCAGCCACGTCACCCAGAAAGGCTCGCTGGTGTCGCCCGACCGCATGCGCTTCGACGTCAGCCACCCCAAGCCGATCGCGCCCGCCGAGATGGCCGAGGTGGAGGCGACGGTGAACGCCCACATTCGCGCCAACGCCGAGGTGATGACCCGTCTCATGGACCCGGAATCGGCGGTCAAGGCCGGCGCCATGGCGCTGTTCGGCGAGAAGTACGGCGACGAGGTCAGGGTCGTTTCCATGGGGGCCAAGGGCGAGCCGCCGCTGTCGACGGAACTGTGCGGCGGCACCCATGTGCGGCGCACCGGCGACATCGGCCTCTTCAAGGTGGTGTCGGAAAGCGCGGTGGCGGCCGGCGTTCGGCGCATCGAGGCGCTGACCGGGGCGGGCGCCCAGGCCTATCTGGCCGAACAGGAACGCGTGCTCCAGGAGACGGCGGCCCTCCTCAAGGCGGCGCCGGCCGAGGTGCCGGCCCGGGTGACGGCGCTGATCGAGGAACGCCGGCGGCTGGAGCGCGAACTCACCGACACGCGGCGCAAGATGGCGTCGGGCGGCGGCGCGGCCAGCGGCGGCGGCGAGGTCAAGCAGGTCAACGGCCTCAAGTTCGCGCCGCGCCTGCTCGACGGCATGCCGGCCAAGGACTTGAAAGGGCTGGCCGACGATTTGAAGAAGCAACTGGGCTCGGGCGTCATCGCCCTGGTCAGCGTCGCCGAAGGCAAGGCCTCGCTGGTGGTCGGCGTCACCGACGATCTCACCGGCAAGATCAGCGCCGTCGATCTGGTCAGGGCCGGCTCGGCCGCGGTCGGCGGCAAGGGCGGCGGCGGCCGCCCCGACATGGCCCAGGCCGGCGGCCCCGACGGCGCCAGGGCGGCCGAGGCGCTGACAGCCATCGAAGCCGCACTGGCCGGGACCTAAGCACAAGGTTCGACACAGAGACACAGAGCGCACGGAGAAGAAGCGATTGCGCGCGAAGCGCATCGAAAACCTTCTCTGCGTCCTCTGTGTTAAAGCCCTTTTTCAGATAGCCGGTGGTCCGGGCCGTTGGCGCAAAGGAATTTACCGCGGGTCTGTGCCTTCGCCGTGTCCTTTGCGTAAGGGCTTGGAATTTTCCAGGCCGATCACCACGTGTCTCCCTCACACATGCAAATTTTCGCATATGGCGGGCCGGCGACGGCCCGCCCAGGGAGAGCGCGATGGACGCTGGGTTGTGGAGGCGGCTGGGCTATCCGCGCCGCCTGCGGGACGGCAGCACCGCCGTCCGCTCCGGGCTTTTCGGCGACTGGTATCGGCTGCAGCCGGACCAGTTCGAGCGCTATGCCGACGGCTATGCCAGGCCGTGGCACATCGACGTGCTGCGGGATTTCGGCTTCGCCGTCGGCGCCATGCTTCTCTTCGTGTTGCCGGATGGCGCTGGCCTGCCTGCCTTTTTTGTCTGCAGCGGCGCCGGGCTCCTGAAATGGGCCGTCAACACCCATGAGCGGGCGGTCCGGTTCGCGGCGGAGTTTCGCCCGCTCCGGCAGGTCGAGGTCCACGACCGCGCGTGGTCGGGATACGAGCTCTGCGTGATGGCGCACGGCAACCGGCTGGCGCCGGTGTGGGGAGCGTATTTTCTGTTCTTCGGATGGCGAACGGCCGACGTCTTCCCGCACTCGTTCATGCAGTTCGCGCCGTTCCTGGGATGGCCGGCCTACGCCGTGCTCGCCGCCATCTGCTTTGCGGGGGCGGGCGCCCTGCTGGCCATTCGGGCCTACTACAGGATGACCCGGGGCCATAGCCTTTCGCCGGAAAACATCGTGAGGACCGAGGCCGGGGCGTCGTTCGCCAACCTCCCCTGATCTACTTGGCGTCGGCGGCCACCTGCATGCGGACGATGCGGTCGGGGTCGTCGACCTCGCCGTTGCGGCTGGATTCGCCGCGCTTGATCTGCCCAACGTACTGCATGCCCTCGACCACCTTGCCCCACACCGTGTACTGGCCGTCCAGGTGGCTGGCCTTGGCGAAGCAGATGAAGAACTGGGAATCGGCGCTGTCGGGGCTGGCCGAACGGGCCATCGAGACGGTGCCGCGCACGTGCGGTTCCTTCGAGAACTCGGCCTTCAGCTTGACGCCCGAGCCGCCGGTGCCGTCGCCATCAGGGTCTCCGGTCTGGGCCATGAAGCCGGCGATGACCCGATGGAAGACCAGGCCGTCGTAGAACTTCTTGCGGACCAGCTCCTTGATGCGGGCGACATGGTTGGGCGCCAGGTCGGGTCGCATCTCGATGACCACCCGGCCGGATTCGAGATCCAGGTAAAGCGTGTTCTCGGGATCGGCGGCGGCGGCGCCGGTGGACGCCAGAACGGTGGTTGCCAGCACGGCGGCCAGTAGGGGACGCAGCTTCGCCATCGTCATTCCTTTCCTCATTTCTTCGTCAGAACGAATGCGGCCGGACCCTACCACGACCCACCGCCCCGGGACCAGCCCGCATGGCTGCAAATGGGGTCGGAATCACGGGGCGAGAAGGCGCTTCAGGATATCGGCGGCGCCATCGGCCGGCTCCAGTTCGCCGGCCATCACCTGGCGTTCGAGCTCGGCCATCCAGCGGCGGCTGCGGGCGTCGCGGCGCAAATGGTCGCGCAGGCCGTCCTCGACCGCTTCCCACAGCCAGGCCCGGGCCTGGGCGGCCCGGCGCGCGGCGATTCCCTCGGGGCCGGCGTGGGCGTCGCGGAACGCCAGGATGGCCTGCCAGACCTCGGCGATGCCGGTGTCCTCGAGGGCCGAGGCCAGGAGGACGGGCGGCCGCCACAGGGCCGATCGCGGCCGCACCAGACCGAGCGCGCTGGCATAATCGTCGCGGATGCGCCGGGCGGCGCCGGCCAGCTCGCCGTCGGCCTTGTTGACCACGACGATGTCGGCCAGTTCGACGATGCCGCGCTTCAGGCCCTGCAATTCGTCGCCGCCGCCCGGCGCGATCAGCAGGATGAAAAGGTCGGAAAGATGGGCGACGGCGCCTTCCGACTGGCCGGTGCCGACGGTCTCCACGATGACGACGTCGAATCCCGTCGCCTCGCAGGCCAGGACGGCCTCGCGGGTCCGCCGGGCGACACCGCCCAGCGCGCCGCCGGAGGGCGACGGGCGGACGAAGGCGCGGCCGCCCTGCACCAGGCGCTCCATGCGGGTCTTGTCGCCCAGCAGCGAGCCGCCGGTGCGCGGGCTCGACGGATCAACCGCCAGCACGGCCAGGCGACGGCCGGCTTCGAGGATGTGCAACCCGAGGGCCTCGATGAAGGTGGACTTGCCGACGCCGGGGGCCCCGGAAATGCCGATGCGTACCGCGCCCCCGGCCTTGGGCGCGATGCGTCCGAGCAGGCGGCGGGCGGCGGCGCGGTGGTCGGCGCGGGTCGATTCCAGCAGGGTGACGGCGCGAGCCAGCGCCCGGGTGTCGCCGCCTAGAAGACCGTCCGCCAGATGGTCGGGATCGGGTGCCGCCATCGCAAAGGCCGTCAATGGGGCTTGCGGCGCGGCGTCCCGCCGGCCGGTGGCGCCGGGTCGGTGCCGAGCATCATCTTTTCTGCCAGCGCGCGCAGGCGCTGGCGGTCCTTGGCCGGCAGCTCCTCGATGGCGCGCGCCTTGTCGCGCCGAACCTGCATGGCCTGGCGGATGATGTCTTCGCGGGTGGGCTTCGGGGGCGCCGCCTCGGCGGCGTCGGCCTCGGCTTTATCCGGCGTCTTGGCCGGGACCGGGGCCTGGGCCGGCCCGGCGACGGCCGCGTTCATGTGGACGGCGGCCTGTTTCATGGCGGCTGCGGCCTCGCCCATCTCGGTGGCGGCATCCTTCAGTTCGGCGGCGGCGGCCTTTTTCGGCCCGGCGGCGGGCTTCTTCTTTGCCTTGGCCCGCTTGCCCTTGAACAGCCTGGAAAGCCATTTGGCCATGAACGTCCCCGCCTGACGATTGATCGGCCCGCCCATCCTAGCGGTTTCGCCTTGCCGGTGCCACCCGGACGGGCGGGCGGGCGCTTTCATGAAAATTTGTCTGGCTCTCGGCGCGATCCCTTTCATATGCTGCCGCCATGAATCACACCCATCCCATGCGAAACGCCAAAATCGTCGCCACCCTCGGGCCCGCCAGCGCGGCTCCCGAACGGATCGCCGAGTTGTTCAAGGCCGGCGCCAACGTGTTCAGGCTGAACTTCAGCCACGGCAGCCATGCCGACCACGCGCGCACCCACCAGGCCATCCGCCGCCTCGAGGAGGAGGCGGGACGGCCCATCGGCATTCTGATGGACCTGCAGGGGCCGAAGCTCCGGGTCGGACGCATCGCCGGGGGCAAGACCAGGCTGGTGACCGGGCGGCCCTTCCGGCTGGACCTGTCGCCCGAGCCCGGCGACGACGCCCGGGCGCCGCTTCTCCATCCCGAAGTGTTCGCGGCGCTGGCGCCCGAGATGGCCCTGCTGCTGGCCGACGGCACGCTGCGCCTGCGGGTGGTCCGCTGCGGCCCCGATTTCGCCGAGACCGAGGTGGAGGTCGGCGGCGAACTGTCGGACCACAAGGGCGTCAACCTGCCCAATGCCGTGCTCGACATCTCGCCTTTGACCGACAAGGACCGGGCCGACCTCGCCTACGGCCTCGACCTCGGGGTCGACTGGGTGGCGCTGTCGTTCGTCCAGCGGGCCGACGACGTGGCCGAATTGCGCAAGCTGGTGGGCGGCAGGGCCGGCGTCTTGGCCAAGCTGGAGAAGCCGGCGGCCATCGACGAGCTTTATGACATCGTCGATCTGGCCGACGCCATCATGGTGGCGCGCGGCGACTTGGGCGTCGAGGTGCCGCCCGAGGACGTGCCGATCCTGCAAAAGCGCATCATCCGGGCCTGCCGGCGGGCCGGCAAGCCGGTGATCGTCGCCACCCAGATGCTGGATTCCATGGTCCATTCGCCGGTGCCGACGCGGGCCGAGGCTTCCGACGTGGCGACCGCCGTCTACGACGGCGCCGACGCCGTCATGTTGTCGGCGGAAACCGCGGTCGGTGCCTATGCCGCCGAATCGGTCGGCATGATGAGCCGCATCATCCATCGGGTGGAGCGCGACCCGCTGTATCGGCCGCTGATCGACACCCAGCGCCGCGAGCCGCAACCGACGGCGGAGGACGCCATCTCGGCGGCGGCGCGCCAGGTCGCCCATACCATTTCGGCGGCGGCCATCGCCACTTTCACGTCGACCGGCTCGACCACGCTGCGGGCGGCGCGCGAGCGTCCCGAGGTGCCGATCCTGGGGTTGACGACGACCGACCAGACGGCCCGGCGCCTGACCCTGGCCTGGGGGGTGTATCCGGTCCGCGCGCGCGCCGTCACGCGCGTCGTCGAAATGGTCGCGGAGGCGACGCGCGCCGCCCGCGAGGAAGGCTTCGCGGATACCGGCGACCTGGTGGTGGTGACGGCGGGGATGCCGTTCGGCACGCCCGGCACCACAAACCTGCTGCGCATCGCCGAGATCGACTAGCCGGCCCAGACATCGTCGCAAAAGAAAACCCCGCCCGACTGGCCGAAGCCGATCGGGCGGGGTGCTTTCAGGCTTTCGCCTCAGACCGCCGTCACGAACCGACGAGCGGCGGCATCATGCCATTGTGGAAGATCCACGCCACCAAATAGGCGATGGGGGCGATGATGAAGATCAGCGAGACGCCATAGAGCAGAGCCATGCGGCCCAGGCCCTTCAGCTTGCTGAAGTCGCTCAGCACGCCCAGCGACACGAAGGTCATGGCGAAGAACATCGAGCGCATCGGGCTTTGGACGGAGCTGGCGCCGACCTTGAGGTCCTTGACCACTTCCGGCCAGATCGAGGCGATGGCGATGACCGAGAACCAGCAGAAAAGATAGCCGAGCACGAACTTCGGGAAGCGGAACCATACTTCCGAGACCGGCACGTGCGTCTGGCCGGGCTGCCGTTCCACCTTGTAGACCCACAGCAGGGCCAGCAGGAAGGCCCACACGCCGATGAAGATGTCGATCCAGACCTTGGTCATCAGGGCGGCGGTCAGGATCCAGTCCTTCTGCCACATGACGCCCTTGCCGGCAGCCTGGGCAACCATCAATTGATCGAGGATGGCGCCGGCCGCGGCATCGGCGCCGTCGGTCTTCACGGTCATGCCCATGGCCGCGCCATTGACGATCGGCTGGTCGGGAGCGACGGCCGTGTAGAAGCCGGGCAGAACGACCAATTCGATCATCGCGTAGACGACGACCAGGGTGGATACCAGGGCGGGAATGATCGGCTTCGCCCGGATGGCGCCGGCGGTGGCGATGGAGGCCGACACGCCGCAGATCGAGATGCCCGAGCAGAAGACGGCAGCCCATTCACGCGGCAGGCGGAAGACCCTGCGGCCCAGCGTGTAAATCAACGGCCAGAACAGCAGGTAGGCGACGAAGGTGGCGGCCGCGCCGGCGAGGCCCAATTCGATGGCGAACCCCTTGGCGGCAACGCTGTCGATCGACATGGTGCCGAGCTTGATGCCGAGGTAGACGATGGCGGTCTTGATGAACCACTCGGGCTTGCAGGCTTCCTTGATGAAGGCGGCAAAGGGCTTGAAGAAGTTGCCGATCACCAGGCCGACCAGAAGGGCGATGATGAAGCCGGTATCGCCGCCGAGCGACAGGCCCCAGGTGATTCCGAACTTCTTGAACTGGTTGACCGGGGCCGCGATGTAGGCGTAGTTCCCGATGATCCAGCACGTCCAGCCGAGGACGTAAACGACCGTCCAGCCTATGATGTACTTCTTGACGTCGAGGCGCATGAAATAGGCGCCGACGGACGTCGCAACTGTCCACACGACGTAGGTGGTCACGAAGGAACCGAACCAGCCAAGGCCCGCATAGGCCTTGCTCGACGGAACGCCCCACTTGCCGGGTTCGATCCAGGTTGCGGTTTTAAGCTGCCAGCCGACGAGGTCGTAGCCCCAGATCGACAGCAGGCCGACGCCAAACATGAGCAATCCCAACCACACGGCCCACCAGTCCTCGGTGTGGGCCATGCCGCTGTACCACTTTCTGTTAACTTCATTCATTGTCGTTGTCCCCCTAGATGTCCGGACTTTCCCGCCGGTTGATAGGCAGTGTGCCGTCGCGTCAGACCTCTACCCGCACAAGGCGGTTGAAGTAGTGCGGAGCGTACTGGCGAATCCACGCCGGGAGCGTCGCGAAATCGAATCCCATGAAGACGGTGAGAGTCCGCCCCTGGTAGCCGCCAGCGCGGCGCAGGGTGCGGGCCAAGTCGGCATCGAGTTCAGGTAACGTCCGTCCGGCCGCTTGCAGATCGTCGTTGCGGGCGATCCATTGCTCGCCGTCGTGAACGATGACCATGTCGATGTCCGACTTCATGGTTATGCCGTCCCCTCGGTTCGGGCCTGAATTCAGGCCATTAATACTTGTCGAGGATGAAGATGTTGATCAGGGTGCCCAGGACGATCAGCCCGGCGATGCCGATGCCGACGCTCCACACCACCAACTGGGTTTCCCATTTTTCCCAAGGCTCTGGGGCGTCGATCGCCACGTGGCTTTCGCTTGCGGTACCTGCCGCGGGCGGCACCGCCCCTGGCCTTACGGTCATCGTCTCGCTCATGTCAGGTTTCCTCCAGGTTGGTAATGGGTGACGTCGAAAGATGGGCGCGGCGCGTCGAGATGCGAGCGGTGAAACCGTCGCCGGCCCGAAAACGAAGAAGGCCGCGTCCCCATCGTGGCGCGGCCCCGCATCCTGCGGATAAACAATACCTTCGTCCGCCCATGACGAAATAGGGCGGAAATACCCGAAAGATAATAATTGGCGTGGGCCGACGGCGCCCATAAGTCGAGAACGCCACGCTGCGGCCATCGTTCAAACATCGCTCTCCCCAGGGTGTCCCAGCACCACGGTTTTTATAAGAGGGAGATACTCGTTTCCCACGAAATAAATACCCTAGAGTGCGCCCTTACTCAAGAAATATGTTAATATTAAATGCGTTTCATTTGTATATTACGAAATACTTATATTCGTTTCCCCATCGGGCCGTACGAACGGCTGTGGTTGGCGGCTGGCGCGACTTCGGAACCCGCAACCTTTTGGATGATTTCTTGGCGGCCGGCGGGTATATGGGGGCGGGTTTGGCAAGGATCGGAGCGACACGCATGACCGTCCTGGTTACGGGGGCCGCAGGCTTCATCGGGTTTCATACGTCGCTTGCCCTTCTCGCGCGGGGCGAGACCGTCGTCGGGATCGACAACGTCAACGATTACTACGACGTTTCGCTGAAGCGGGCCCGCCTGGCCCGGCTGGGCGGGCACGACGGATTTTCCTGCCACGAAATCGATATCGCCGATCGCGAGGCGGTTTTTGGCGTCTTCGCGTCCCACTCCGACATCCGCGGCATCGTCCATCTGGCGGCGCAGGCGGGGGTCCGCTATTCGCTGATCAATCCCTACGCCTATACGCACAGCAACATCGAGGGTCACCTGGTGCTGCTGGAGGCGGCGCGGAAGCTGGAGGGATTGAAGCATTTCGTCTACGCCTCGTCGTCGTCGGTCTACGGCACGAATACCAAGCTGCCGTTCTCGATCGACGACCGGGTGGACACGCCGATCTCCATCTACGCGGCGACCAAGAAGTCGATGGAGATGATCAGCCATGCCTACAGCCACCTCTACGGGCTGCCGCTGACCGGCCTGCGCTTCTTCACGGTGTACGGGCCGTGGGGGCGCCCCGACATGGCGGCCTTCCTGTTTGCCCGCAAGATCCTGGCCGGCGAGGCCATCCCCGTCTTCAACAACGGCGACATGCGGCGCGATTTCACCTACATCGACGACATCGTCGCCGGGGTGATCGGCTGCCTCGACCACCCGCCGGCCGAGGGCGGCCCCAAGGCCCGCGTCTACAACATCGGCAACAACCGCTCGGAGCGGCTGATGGACTACATCGCCGAGATCGAGAAGGCGCTGGGCCGCAAGGCGAAGATCGACTTCCAGCCGATGCAGCCGGGCGACGTCAAGGAAACCTATGCCGACATCGCGGCGACGACGCGCGACTTCGGGTTCGTGCCGAAAACCCCGATCGGCGAGGGTGTGCCCCGGTTCATCGACTGGTATTGCGACCATTACGGAGTGAAAAGGTAAAACGATGCGTATCCTGGTTCTGGGGGCCGGCGCGGTCGGCGGGTATTTTGGCGGCCGCCTGGCCGAAGCTGGCGCCGACGTCACGTTCCTGGTCCGGCCCGGCCGCGCCAGGCAGCTGGCCGAGCGCGGCCTGGTGGTGCGGAGCAAGTCGGGCGACATCGAGCGGCCGGTGCCGACGGTCGGGCGCGATTCCATTCCCGGGCCGTTCGACCTGGTGATCCTTACCTGCAAGGCCTACGACCTCGACGATGCCATGGACGCGATCGCGCCCGCCGTGGGGGCGGAAAGCGCCGTGCTGCCGCTGCTCAACGGCCTGGCCCACATGGAGGCGCTGGACGCCCGCTTCGGCGAGGGCCGCGTGTTGGGCGGCATCTGCCACATCGGCTCGACGATGACGGCCGAGGGCGACATCCGCCACCTCAATCCGCTGCAGGTGCTGACCCTCGGGCCGCGCTCGGGCGGGCCATCCGTGCCGTGCGCCGGCGTCGCCGAGCTGTTGAAGGATAGCCCGGTCAAGGTGGTGGTCAGCGACGGCATCATGCTGAACATGTGGGAAAAGTTCGTCATGCTGGCCTCGATGGCGGCCATGACCTGCCTGATGCGGGGCGCGGTCGGCGACATCATGGAAGCCAAGGACGGCGAGGCCGCGACGCTGGAAACCCTCGACGAATGCGTCCGCGTCGCCACGGCGGCGGGCTATGCGCCGCGCGAGAAGGTGCTGGCCCAGACCCGGGCGCTGCAGACCGAGCGCGGCTCGATCTTCTCGGCCTCGATGCTGCGCGACATCGAGAAGGGCGGGCCGACCGAGGGCGACCACATCGTCGGCGACATGCTGGCCCGCGCCCGCGCGCTGGGCGTCGCCACGCCGAACCTGCGCCTCGCCTATTGCCACCTCCAGGCCTACCAGGCCCGCCGCGCGCGGGAAGCGCGCCCGTAATTTCGGTGACAAAATTTCGGTGACAGTGCACTTAATTCGATAGCACCGCCCATTCCAAGTTGTCGCCGTCGTTTCTGCGAATTAAGTGCACTGTCACCGAAATTACACTGTCACCGAAATTATCAGCCGTAAAGCGCGTCGAGCGCGTCGCCGTAGGCCTTGACGATCACGTGGCGGCGCAGTTTCAGGGTCGGCGTGATCTGTTCGTTGTCGATGGAGAAGGGGGCCGGCGCGACGATGATGCGCCGCACCTTCTCGATGGTCGACAGGTTGCGGTTCACGCGGTCGACCACGGCCATCATCGCACCCTGGAAGGCCTTGTCGCCGGCCAGCGCCGCCGGATCGTACTCGCGGCCGTTCCCGGCCGCCCAGGTTCGGCTCCACTCGGCGTCGGGAACCAGCACGCCGACAAGGTGCGGCCGGCGGTCGCCAACGACCATGGCCTGGGCGATTTCCGGCTCCAGGGTCAGCATGCCCTCGACCCGCTGGGGTGCGATGTTGTCGCCGCCCGAATTGACGATGATGTCCTTCTTGCGGTCGGTGATCTGCAGGTGTCCGTCCTCGTCGATAACGCCGACGTCGCCGGTGTGGAGCCAGCCGTCCTTGATCGTGCGCGCCGTCAGGTCGGGGTCGCGCCAGTAGCCCTGCATGACCAGTTCGCCGCGCACCAGGATCTCGCCGTCCTCGGCGATGCGCACCTCGGTGTTGGCGAGCGGCGGTCCGACGGTGTGCATCTTGGGCCGGCTGGGCCGGTTGATCGAAACCACCGGGGCGGATTCGGTTTGGCCGTAGCCCTGGATGATGGGCAGGCCCAGCGCCTTGAAGAAAATGCCGATTTCGGGGTTCAGGGGCGCGCCGCCCGAGACCATGGCCTTGAGACGGCCGCCGAAGCGGGCCCTGGCCTTGTCGCGCACCAGCTTGTCCAGGAAGACGTCCTGGAAGCGCTCGCCCCAGGTCAGGCTGCCGCCGTTGAGATAGCGCTTGCGGCCGATGGCGATGGCCTTGTTGAACAGCTTTTCCTTGAACCCGCCGGCCTTGCGCACGTCGACCTGGATGCGGCTGGAGATGACGTCATAGAGCCGGGGCACCGAAATCATCAGGGTGGGGCGCGCCTCGCCCATGTTCTTGACCAGCATCTCAGCGCTCTCGGCGTAATAGATCTCGGCCCCCAGATAGATCGGCAGAAACTGCCCGCAGGCGTGCTCGTAGGAATGGGAAAGCGGCAGGAAGGACAGGAACGTCTCGTTGCCGAGGCCAAGCTCCTCGATGGCTTCCCGGGCGCCCTCGCAGTTGTGGAGGATGGCCCCGTGGTGGAGCATCACCCCCTTCGGGGCGCCGCCGGTTCCCGAGGTGTAGATGATGGCGGCGGTGTCGGTGCGCGTCATGGCCGCCGCCGCGGCGGCGATATCGGCGCCGGCCTCGCCGCCGCCCAGCGCGGCGTCCCAGGCGTGAATGTCGACGGTCAGACGCTGGGTGATCTCGGGCGGCTCGATGGCGATGACGAACTGCATTTCGGGCGAGCGGTGGGCGGCGGGAATCAGCTTGCCGGCCAGGCGCTGGCTCGACACGATGGCGCCCTTGGCCCCGCTGTTGGTCACGATGTGCAGGTGGTCGGCCTCGGTATTGGTGGTGTAGGCGGGCACCGCGATGGCCCCGGTCGCCATGATGGCGACCTCGGCGATCAGCCATTCCGGGCGGTTTTCCGCAACCAGCACGACGCGGTCGCCGGCACCGACGCCAAGGCCGGCGAGCCCGCGCGCCAGGCGCACCACCTGGTCGGCCGTTTCCCGCCAGTTGAGGGGACGATAGGCGCCGTCGCGTTTCATCCACAGGAACGGTTTGTCCCCCAGGGCATCGGCCTGGGCGAAAAACATGGCAACAAGGTTCGGCCATACCGGACTGGCTGCGCTCATCACTTCCCTTGACGTCAAGCCGTTGTCGTTTGGCGGCAACATACCATTGCGGTTGTCGCCTTCCCAAGCCCACATTATATGCGACCCGTTCAAGGAGGATTCCATGCCCGCCAACGCCCAGTCAGCCGCCGTCCCCGCCGAACCGTCCGAAGGCCTTCCCGAATGGGATCTTTCCGCTCTTTACGCGGCCCCCGACGATCCCGCCCTGGAAGCGGACCTGGCCTGGGCCGGCAAGCGGGCCAAAGCCTTTCAGCAGGCCTACAAGGGCCGGCTGGCAGGCCTCGACGGGGTGGCCCTGGGCGGCGCCATCGCCGAGTACGAGGCCATCGTCGAGCGCATCTACAAGGCGATGAGCTATGCCCACCTGCTGTTTTCCGGCGATGTCAGCGACGCCAGGCGCGGCCGTTTCTTCCAGACCATCCGCGAGCGCATCACGACGATTTCCACCGACACGCTGTTCTTCGAGCTGGAGCTGAACCGCATCGACGACGCCACGCTGGCCCGGCAGCTAGGGGATTCCGAGGCCAAACGCTATGCCCCCTGGGTGCGCGACGTCAGGGTCATGCGCCCGCACCAGTTGTCCGACGAGGTGGAGAAGCTGCTGCACGAGAAGTCGGTGGCCGGGAAGGCCGCCTGGGTGCGGCTGTTCGACGAGACGCTGGCCGGCCTTCGCTTCGACGTCGACGGCCGCAAGCTCAGCCTGTCGGAGACCCTCAACCTGCTGTCCGACACCAACGGGGCCACCCGCAAGACGGCGGCCAAGGCTTTGGGCCATGAGCTGGGGGAAAACCTCAAGCTGTTCTCGCTGATCACCAACACGCTGGCCAAGGACAAGCAGATCGAGGACGAGTGGCGCCACTTCGAGAGGCCGGTGTCGGCGCGCAACCTGGGCAACCTGGTCGAGGACGAGGTGGTCGAGGCCCTGGTCGGCTCGGTGCGCGAGGCGTTTCCGCTGCTCGCCCACCGCTATTACCGCCTGAAGGCCAAGTGGTTCGGCGTCGATACGCTCGACTACTGGGACCGCAACGCGCCGCTGCCCGAGGACGCCGACCGCCGCTATTCGTGGGACGAGGCGAAGAATACGGTGCTCGGCGCCTATGGCGCCTTCACACCCGACATGGCGGCCATCGCCCGGCGCTTCTTCGACGAGCGCTGGATCGACGTGCCGCCCCGGCCGGGCAAGGATTCGGGGGCGTTCTCCCACTCCACGGTGCCGTCGGCCCATCCCTTCATCCTGCTCAACTACCACGGCAAGGCGCGCGACGTGATGACGCTGGCCCACGAACTGGGGCACGGCGTTCACCAGGTGCTGGCCGGCCGCCAGGGGGCGTTGATGGCCGACACCTCGCTGCCGCTCGCCGAAACCGCCTCGGTGTTCGGCGAGATGCTGACCTTCCGGGCCCTGCTGGCCGGCGAGAAGGACCCGGCCCGGCGGCGCATCCTGCTGGCCGGCAAGGTCGAGGACATGCTGAACACGGTGGTCCGCCAGGTCGCCTTCCACGAGTTCGAGACCCGCGTGCATGGCGAGCGGCGCAACGGCGAGCTGGCGGCCGAGCGTCTGTGCGAGATCTGGTTCGACATCCAGCGCGACAGCCTGGGCCCGGCCATTCGCTTCGACGACGATTACGGGGCGTTCTGGGCCTACATCCCGCACTTCATCCATTCGCCGTTCTACGTCTACGCCTATGCCTTCGGCGATTGCCTGGTGAATTCGCTTTACGACGTGTTCCGCCAGGGACACCCCGAATTCCAGAAGAAGTACCTGGCGATGCTGAGCGCCGGCGGCACCATGCGCCACAAGGAACTGCTGGCGCCCTTCGGGCTCGATGCCGGCGACCCCGCGTTCTGGAAGCGTGGACTTTCGATGATCTCGGGCTTCATCGACGAGCTGGAGGCGATGGGGTGAGCGATCGCGCGCCGGGGAGCGGGCCGCGAGACGACGAGGACGGGTCGCTGGGCGGCCGGGTCCGCCGTTACGCCCAGGTCGGCGCCTCGGTCGGTGGCCTGGCGGCCAGGGTCGCCGGCGGGCGGCTGTTCGGCCGTTCGGCGGTACCGGGCGATTATGCCGGCGACCTGCGGGCGGTGCTGGGCGGCCTCAAGGGGCCGGTGATGAAGGCGGCCCAGATCCTGGCCACCGTGCCCGACCTGCTGCCCCCCGAATACACCGCCGAACTGCAACAGTTGCAGACCAACGCGCCATCCATGGGCTGGGCCTTCGTCAAGCGGCGGATGGCGAGCGAGCTGGGCCCCGACTGGCGGGGCCGCTTTGCCGACTTCGAGCACGAGGCGGCCGCCGCCGCCTCGCTGGGCCAGGTGCACAGGGCGCGGGGCCACGACGGCCGGCGGCTGGCCTGCAAGCTGCAGTATCCCGACATGGCCTCGGCGGTGGAAGCCGACCTTCAGCAGTTGAAGCTGGGCCTGGCGCTGTTTCGGCGCTACGACAAGGTGATCGACCCCACCGAGATCCACGCCGAGCTGTCGGTGCGGCTGCGCGAGGAGCTGGATTACCGGCGGGAAGCCGCCAACATGGCGCTGTTCGCCGACATGCTGGGGGCCGAAGCGACGGTCCACGTGCCGGCCGCCGTGCCCGAGCTGTCGACCGGCCGGCTTTTGACCATGGACTGGCTGGACGGCCGGCGCATGATCGAGGTGACGGAAGCGCCGCTGGCCGAGCGCAATCAAGTGGCCGAGGCGATGTTCCGGGCGTGGTACGTGCCGTTCTATCGCTTCGGCGTGCTGCACGGCGATCCGCATCTCGGCAACTACACGGTCGGCGCCGACCACGGAGTCAACCTGCTGGATTTCGGCTGCATCCGGGTCTTTCCGCCAAGCTTCGTCGGCGGCGTCATCGACCTTTACCGGGCGCTGCGCGACGGCGACGAGGAACTGGCGGCGCACGCCTACGAGACCTGGGGTTTCGTCAACCTCGACCGCAAGGTGATGCGCATCCTCAACCAGTGGGCGGCCTTCCTTTACGAGCCGTTGATGGACGACCGGCCGCGCCGCATCCAGGAGCACGGCTCGCCGACCTATGGCGCCGCCGTCGCCGCCAAGGTGCATCGGGAACTCAGCGAGGCGGGCGGGGTCAAGCCGCCGCGCGAGTTCGTGCTGATGGACCGCGCCGCCATCGGCCTCGGGTCCGTCTTCCTGCGCCTGAAGGCGGAGCTCAACTGGCACAATCTGTTCCACGAACTGACGGAGGGGTTCGACGACGCCGCCGTCAAGGCCAGGCAGGAGGCCGCGCTGGTGCGCGCCCAAGTGCCGGGCGGCACCTGATCCGGCCGCTTTCAAACTGGACCCACCGGTCGATCCTTGCCATCATGGCCGTCATCGCTTGGGAAACGGGGGGCATCGATATGATCGTAACGACGACCGACGGCGTCGACGGGCGGCGCATCACTGCCTATCTCGGTTTGGTCACCGGCGAGGCCATCATGGGCACCAACGTCTTTCGCGACTTTTTCGCCGGTGTGCGCGATTTCGTCGGCGGCCGCTCGGGCTCCTATGAAAAGGAGACCCGCAAGGCCAAGGACGCGGCCATCGAGCAGATGATCGAGGAGGCCGAGGCGCTGGGGGCGGACGCCGTGGTCGGCATCGACCTTGACTACGAGGTCATCGGCGGCGACAACAAGACCCTGCTGATGGCCATCGCCAACGGCACCGCCGTCAAGTTGGGCTGAGGAACGCCGCGCCGCGGGCAATTGCGCCGCCATCGTCGAAACGTGGTTTCCGACATCCGCCCGAGGCGTTAAACTGCTAATCACAACCGCTCGCACAAACGACGGGCGGGGCAAGATCTGGGAACGCCACTCTCTTCGGTCAGACGGGGAAAGGGGTTTTTCGCATTGCGGGAGCCCCGTGGGAAAATGGGGGAACTGCGAGGTGTTTCGTCGGCCTCAAGCCGGCGAAAAGTTCGATATTCGGGGGCCAACGCGCGGTGTTTGTATTGCGAAAAAATTGCAATCACGCCATATAGCAGCCCGCATTCAATAGCCCGAGGTAATATAGGGAATTTTCCAACATGAAAATTGCCATACCCAAGGAGCGACGGCCCGGCGAGACCCGGGTTGCCGGTTCTCCGGACTTGGTGAAGAAATTGGTCGGCCAGGGACTTGATGTCGTCGTCGAAAAAGGGGCGGGGGCCGCCGCCATGTTCACCGATGCCGCGTATAAGGACGCGGGGGCCACGCTGGCCAAGGACGCCGAGAGCGCCCTGGCCGACGCCGACATGGTGCTGAAGATCCAGCGCCCGATCATCGAGGGCGACGAGAACGAGTTGGCCCTGATGAAGCGGGGAGCGGTCCTCATTGCCCATATCGGCGCGCTTTATCATCCTGACGATGTCGCGGCCTACGCCAAGTCCGGCATCACCGCCTTCGCCATGGAACTGATGCCGCGCATCTCGCGCGCCCAGTCGATGGACATCCTGTCCAGCCAGACCAACCTGGCCGGCTACAAGGCGGTGCTTGACGCGGCGGCCGAATACAGCAGCGCGTTTCCGATGATGATGACGGCGGCCGGAACCATCGCGCCGGCCAAGGTGTTCATCATGGGCGCCGGCGTCGCCGGCCTGCAGGCCATCGCTACCGCCAAGCGCATGGGCGCGGTGGTGACCGCCACCGACGTGCGTCCCGCCACCCGCGAGCAGGTGCAGAGCCTGGGCGGCAAGTTCCTGACCGTCGACGCCGAGATGGAAAAGGACGCCGAAACCGCCGGCGGCTACGCCAAGGCGATGCCGCCCGAGTATATGGAAAAGCAGAAGCAGGTGGTGGCCGAACACATCAAGAAGCAGAACATCGTCATCACCACCGCGCTGATCCCCGGCCGGCCGGCCCCCGTGCTGGTCACCGAGGACATGGTGAAGACCATGCTGCCGGGCTCGGTGATCGTCGACCTGGCGGTCGAGGCCGGCGGCAACTGCCCGCTGTCGCAGCCGGGCAAGGTGGTGGTCAAGTACGGGGTCAAGATCGTCGGCCACACCAACGTGCCGGGGCGCCTTCCCACCGACGCCAGCACGCTGTTCGCCAAGAACATCCTCAACTTCATCACACCCCACATCAAGAAGGACACCCGGTCGATCGACTTCGACTGGGACGACGAGACCGTGAAGGGCACCCTGGTGACCCGCGACGGGCAGGTGGTGAATCCGTTGCTGACTGCGAAGGAGAAATGACCATGGACCCGGCAAAGTTCGCGGACAGCGCTTCCCAGCTTGCCAACCAGGCCTCCGACCTGGCCGACAAGGCCGCCAAGCTGGCCAACGACGCGACGCAGGTCGTCGCCCACGCCCAGGCCGCCCAGGGCGGCAGTGAGTTCCTGTTCCTCTTCACGGTGTTCGTGCTGGCGGTGTTCGTCGGCTTCTACGTGGTGTGGAGCGTGACCCCGGCCCTGCACTCGCCGCTGATGAGCGTGACCAACGCCATCTCCTCGGTGATCATCGTCGGCGGCCTGATCGCCGCCGGGCCGGCCGGAATCAGCGTGTCGAAGGTGATGGGCTTCATCGCCGTGATGCTGGCTTCGGTCAACATCTTCGGTGGCTTCATCGTCACCCAGCGCATGCTGTCGATGTTCAAGAAAAAAGTGAAGAAGTAGGGGGGCGGCAACATGAGCGAATCTATCGTCGGTTTCGCATACCTGATCGCCGCCATCCTGTTCATCATGGCGCTCAGGGGCCTGAGCTCGCCGGAAACGGCGCGCAAGGGCAACCTTTACGGCATCGTCGGCATGGTCATCGCGGTGGCGACCACCCTGATCAACCCCGAGGTGGTGAGCTACGGGACCATCCTGCTGGCCGTGCTCATCGGCGGGTCCATCGGCACCGTGGTGGCGCTGCGCATCCAGATGACGGCGCTGCCGCAACTGGTGGCGGCGTTCCACAGCCTGGTCGGCCTGGCCGCCGTGGTGGTGGCGGTGGGCGCCTTCTATCAGCCCGAGGCCTACGGCATCGGCACCTTCGGGGCCATCCACGGCGGCAGCCTGGTCGAGATGTCGCTGGGTGCCGCCGTCGGCGCCATCACCTTCTCCGGCTCTCTCATCGCCTTCGCCAAGCTGCAGGGCGTGATGACCGGCGCCCCGATCATTTTCAAGGGGCAACACCAGCTCAACGCGCTGATCGCCATCCTTATCGTCGCCCTCATCGTCTGGCTGGTCGTCTCCAACTCCCAGACGGCGTTCTGGCTGCTGGTCATTCTGGCCTTCCTGATCGGCTTTTTGCTCATCGTCCCGATCGGCGGCGCCGACATGCCGGTGGTCGTCTCGATGCTCAACTCCTATTCGGGTTGGGCGGCGGCCGGCATCGGCTTCACGCTGGCCAACACGGCGCTGATCATCACCGGCGCCCTGGTCGGCTCGTCGGGCGCCATCCTCAGCTATGTCATGTGCAAGGGGATGAACCGTTCGATCTTCAACGTCCTGCTCGGCGGTTTCGGCGGCGAAGTGGCCGGCCCGGCCACCAAGGACGGCCAGCAGCGCTCCGTGAAGGCGGGCAGCGCGGATGACGCCGCCTTCATCATGCGGAACGCCAACAAGGTGATCATCGTTCCCGGCTATGGCATGGCGGTCGCCCAGGCCCAGCACGCGCTGCGCGAAATGGCCGACAAGCTCAAGGAGGAAGGCGTCGAGGTGCGCTACGCCATCCACCCGGTGGCCGGACGCATGCCCGGCCACATGAACGTGCTGCTGGCCGAGGCCAACGTCCCCTATGACGAGGTGTTCGAACTCGAGACGATCAACCACGAGTTCTCGACCGCCGATGTCGCCTTCGTCATCGGCGCCAACGACGTCACCAACCCGGCGGCCAAGACCGACCCCGGCTGTCCGATCTACGGCATGCCGATCCTCGACGTCGAAAAGGCCGGTACGACGCTGTTCATCAAGCGCTCGCTGGCCTCGGGCTACGCCGGCCTCGACAACAGCCTGTTCTACAGCGACAAGACCATGATGCTCTTCGGCGACGCCAAGAAGATGACCGAGGAGATCGTCCAGGCCCTGGGCTGAACCCAGTCCGGGCTTGGCAGCACGTGAAAAGGGCGGGGCCCATGGGCCCCGCCCTTGCCTTTTGGACGACAGAGCCGAACCGTCAGCCGATCAAGCCGCCGTCATTGCGGGTGATGGCGACCACCGCCGAGCGGGGCGCCGTATCGCCGCCGGCGGGAAAATGGCTGTTGCCCTCTTCGCCCGGATGCTGGATTCCGACGAACAGCGTCTTGCGGTCGGGGCTCCAGGTGATGCCGGTCACCTCGCATTCCTTGGGGCCCACCAGGAAGCGGCGGATCTCGCCGGTTTCCGGGTCGGCGGCCAGCATCTGGTTGTTGCCCTGGCCGGCGAAGTCCTTGGCGTCGGAATAGTTGCCATCGGTCTGGATCCACAGCAGGCCGTTGCTGTCGAAGGCGATGCCGTCGGGCGAGTTGAACATGTTATCCCGGGTGACGTTCTTGGACCCGGCGTAGGCGTCGGCGTGGACCGCCGGGTTGCCGGCCAGGACGAACAGGTCCCAGGCGAAGCCGGCGGCCATGTGGTCGCCGCCGTCGGGCCGCCAGCGGACGATCTGGCCGTACTTGTTGGCCTCGCGCGGGTTGGGGCCGCCGACGGGGGTCGGATCGCCGCCGGCATTGGGCTTCCTGCCCCGGTTGGAGTTGTTGGTGAGGGCGCAGTAGACCTCGGGCTTCAGCGGATGGACGGCGACCCATTCGGGCCGGTCCATGGTCGTCGCCCCCACCTTGGAGGCGGCGATCCGGGTGTGGACGGCGATCTCGGCCTGCGAGGCCATGCCGGTCGAGGCGGGGTTCAGTTCCACCCATTCGCCGCGCCCGTTATCCGCGAACTTGGCGACAAACAGCCGGCCGGCGTCGAGAAGGTTCGCGTTGTCGCCGTTCGCAACGTAGCGGCCGTCGCTGACGAACCGGTAGATGAATTCGCCCCGCTCGTCATCGCCCATATAGACGACCACCTGGCCGTTGCCGGCCAGCACCACCTCGGCGTTCTCGTGCTTGAAGCGGCCGAGCGCCGTCCGCTTCTTGGGGGTCGAGGCGGGGTCGAGGGGATCGATTTCGACCACGTAGCCGGCGCGGTTGGCTTCGTTGGGATGTTTGGAGATGTCGAACCGCTCGTCCGCGCCGGCCCAACCGTAGCCCACGTCCTTGACCCCGATTCCGTAGCGGGTCATTTCGGCCGTCGGCTTGTAGTTGGGGTCCGAGGATGAGAAGTAGCCGTTGAAGTTCTCCTCGCAGGTCAGATAGGTGCCCCACGGCGTGCGCCCGTTGGCGCAGTTGTTCCAGGTGCCCATGGAGCGGGTGCCCGCCGGATCGGCGGCGGTCTTCATCAGATCGTGGCCGCAGGCCGGGCCGGTGATTTCCATGGGCGTGTCGGCGGTGATGCGGCGGTTGTAGGGGCTGTCCTTGACGATGGCCCACCGGCCGCCGTCCTGCTTGATCTCCATCACCGTGACGCCGTGGGCGGCCTTGCCCTTGCGGATGTCGTCGGCGGTCTCGGGCTTTTTGGCGTCGCGGTTGGCGTAGATGATCTCGAGGTTGGTGTACTCGTTGTTGACGGCGAGGACGTGCCGGTCGCCGTCGGCGAACAGGGCCATGCCGTCGTTGTTGTCGCCGAAGGCCAACTCCTGGCTGGCGCCGGAGCCCCGGCTGGCATGATCGAACGCCGCGCCCCTGGACCACAGCGGATCTCCCCACGTGGCGACCGGATGCCAGCTGTAGCCCTTGGGGACGGTGATGGTGTCGAGGCCGTTGGCGGCTACCGGCTCGAAAGCCATGCGGCTGGCGGCAAAGGCCTTGAACGGCGCCAGCCCGGCGGTCGCCCCGGCGACGAAGGCCGCGGCGCCGAAACTTACGCCGGCGGCCAGCACGCTGCGCCGCGAGATGGCCTTTTCGGCCAGCCCGGAAAACTGGGTTTCGGCAGGGCGGGGATAGTTGCGTTCGTCGAATGCGTCGAAAGACAGAAGTTCGCCGGCCTCGACCGAGGTGCCGGAGGGGTTTGATGTGTCCATTGCTCTGATCCCTGTGTGGATGTGTTCAGAGCCATTTTTTAGAATTATTCTTGATTCCGCGCCGTGTCAGGGAAGTGACGAATTTATGAACTTATGACGGCGGACCCAGGGGGCATCCGTGGGCCGAACGCGGGGAAGGGTCGACGGGCGGCGAAATGCCGGCCAGCCGCGGACGCAAAAAAACGTCCGCCGCCTTAACGGCGGCGGCCGAAATTCAAACGGAAAGAAAAGCGGAGTTCGGAGAGTCCCGTCGCCGGGACCTAGAAGCCTTCGCGCTCCAGCCGCTTGCGCTCCAGCTTACGGGCGCGGCGCACGGCCTCGGCCTTTTCGCGGGCCTTGCGTTCCGACGGCTTCTCGTAGGACCGACGGAGCTTCATTTCACGGAAGATCCCCTCGCGCTGCATCTTCTTCTTGAGCGCCTTCAGGGCCTGATCGACGTTATTGTCGCGAACGATGACTTGCACGTTGACTCACTGCTCCTTTCCAGCCGGCACCATACCGGACACGCCTAAGGCGCTCGGCTATATCACACCGGATTGCCGATGTGAAGGGCCGAACGGTTAAGAAAGCTTCGGCTTTCCGAGGCGTTACCGTTTGACCTCGGCGTCCGGCTGTACATATTTACTGGCATGGCGATTCTCAAGATTGCACGTATGGGCCATCCGGTGCTGCTCGGCAAGGCGGCACCCGTGGCCGACCCCGGGGCCCCGGAAATCCGCCGGCTGGTTTCCGACATGATCGAGACCATGGCCGACGCCCGCGGCACCGGCCTGGCGGCGCCGCAGGTCCATGTGCCGTTGCGCGTCTTGGTGTTCTTCGTGTCCGAGCAGCGGGCGGGAAACGGCGCCGACGAGGCGGCGGTGCCGTTGACGGTTTTGATCAATCCCGAGATCGAACCGCTCGGGGAGGCCGTGGACACCGGCTGGGAGGGCTGCCTGTCCATTCCCGGCATGACCGGCGCGGTTCCGCGCTGGCATCGCATCCGCTACCGCGGCGTAACCCCGGACGGCGAGACGGTGGAGCGCGAGGCGGCGGGATTCCACGCGCGAGTCGTGCAGCACGAGTACGATCACCTGGAAGGCATCCTCTACCCGATGCGGATGACCGATCTTTCGCAGTTGGCCTTCGTCGAGGAGTTGACCCGCGCCGCGGCCGACGCCGAGGCGGAAGACGCCGAGACCGAGGAGGCCGCCGAGTGACCGGCCGAACCGGAAGGGGCTGCCGTGGAAACCGCTGACCTGCGCGAGCGCGTCCTCCTGGGGATGCTGCCGCACGTGTCGTTCGACGGCTGGAGCGAGCGCAGCCTGCGGGCCGGCGCGCTGGACGCCGGGCTGGCCACCGAGGACGGCCTCAGGGCTTTTCCCACCGGCACGCTCGAGGCGGTCGAATACTTCTGCGATTTCGGCGACAGGCGGATGGCCGAGGAACTGGCGAAGCGGGATGCGGCCGGCCTGCGGGTCCGCGAACGCATCGCCGCCGCCGTGCGTTGCCGGCTGGAGGTGGTGGCCGACCATCGCGAGGCGGTGCGCCGGGCGCTGTCCTTCATGGCGCTGCCGCAGAACGCCGGCACGGCGTCCCGCTGCGCCTACCGCACGGTCAACGCCATGTGGTATGCCGCTGGCGACACCTCCACCGACTTCAATTTCTATAGCAAACGGGCCCTGCTGGCCGGCGTCTATGCGACGACGGTGCTTTATTGGCTGACCGACGGCTCGCCGGAAAACGCCGATACCTGGGCTTTCCTCGACCGGCGGATCGCCGGCATCATGACTTTCGGGAAGTTCCAGGGCCGCCTGACCAAGGCTCTTTCCGATGCCGGCGGCCGCCTGGTTTCGCTGTCCAGGCGGTGCCCGCCGCTGTCGGGCCGCTAGAGCATTTTGCGGCCGCATGGAATCACTCTTTTGTTGGTCGTCATTCCCGCGAACGCGGGAATCCAGGGCAACCGCTCCGTCACTCGCCCTGGACCCCCGCATTCGCGGGGGTGACGATGAAGAATGATCCCGCCTGAGCGGAAAATGCGCTAGGCGCGGCGCGCGGCCTATCCCTCGATCTGCAGTTCCGGCACGGTCGCCGACTGCTCGGCCCGGAAATGGTCGAGCGCGGCGGCGATCTTGGCGTCGCCGAGGGCGAGGATGGAGGCCGCCATGAGGGCGGCGTTGACGGCGCCGGAATTGCCGATGGCCAGCGTCGCCACCGGCACGCCGCGCGGCATCTGGACCATGGACAGCAGGCTGTCGATGCCGCCCATGCAGCGGGTCTCGATCGGCACGCCCAACACCGGCAGCGGGGTCATCGCGGCCACGGCGCCGGGCAGGGCGGCGGCCATGCCGGCCCCGGCGATCAGCACCTTGAGGCCGCGCTCCTTCGCGCCCTTGACATAATCGGCCAGGCGGTCGGGATGGCGATGGGCGGAAATGACGTTCGCCTCGCACGGAATGCCAAGCTTGTTCAGGGTCTCGAAGGCGTTGCGCATGGTGTTCCAGTCCGACTGGCTGCCCATGAGAAGGCCGACGACGGCGCCTTTGGTATTCATGACCTCTCCGCTTCGATGGTTGCCCACAGGAGTTGCCCTTGATGGGGTGGACGGAATTATAGGGACCGGGCGGAGGTTGGCAAGGCGCGGCGCGTCGGTATCGGCCTGCGGCGCCGGCAAATCAGGAATGACGCCAGATCATCGGGCGACTCCCCGCAACCCAGGGTTTGTGCGGAGCGGGCGGCGGTGGTAGCCTGAAAGGGAGAGGACGTGGAGAGATGGTCGACGTCACCAGATCCAGCGGCGTGGAATCGGTCGTCGCGGCCGATGGCCATAATCGGCGGCGGGAGCCCGACGAGCAGGCCGGTTCCCATCCGCGGGAGCCCCCCCCGACGCGCCGCTCGCCCCGGCAGATTCACGACGTGGCGCAGGTGATGGGCATTCCGCCATCGGAAATGACGCCGCGCGTCCAAGAGGCGCTGGGCATCATCGTCAGCGAGTACGACCGGGCCCGTTCCGACCTCGAACGCGAGCGCGAGCGGATCGCCTTCTACCAGGATCTGGCGGACAAGGACCCGCACCTGCCGCTCGTCAATCAACGGACCCTGATGCGCGAACTGGCGCGCCTGATCGCCCGCGCCGCCCAGAGCCGCACCGTCAGCAGTCTGGCGATCCTGCATATCCGCAATCTCGAGGCCACCCGGCTCCGGCACGGCCGGGCCGCGATCGACGGCATCCTCCGGCAGACGGCTGAAAGGCTGAGCGCCACCCTGCGGGCCAGCGACATCGTCGCCAGCCTCGGCGGAACCGAATTCGCCGTCGTCCTGACCCTGACCGACGCCGCCGTCGCCGCGGAAAAGATGACAAGCCTGGCCGGGTTGCTGCGCGCCGCCCTCCGGGAGCGGAGCGACCCCGACCTGCCGCTTGAGATCGCCTGGGGCGTCGCGGCGTTCACCGCCGAGGACGACGCCGAAAAAACCATGGAAGCGGCGGACAGCGACCTGCGCCGGCGATCCGCGCCGCCGCCCGGTCGTCGCGGCTGAGGAGGCCCCGTGGCGGCGGGAACATTCGTCTACGTGTCGAACGCGGCCGACGGCGACATCTCCACCTATCGCCTGGAGGCGAGCGGCGACTTGCGCGCGGGGCCGCGGGTCAAGGCCGCGCCGGTGGTCATGCCGATGGCGGTCAGCCCGGACAGGCGCTTTCTCTATGCCGCCACCCGCGCCAAGCCCTACACGGTGTTCGCCTATGCCATCGACCGCGAGACCGGGGCGCTGAAGCCGGTGGACTCCGCGCCGCTGGCGGAGAGCATGCCCTACATTTCACTCGACCGCGCCGGGCGGTTCCTGCTCGCCGCCAGTTACGGCGCCCATCTGGCCAGCGTCAACGCGGTGGCCGCCGACGGTCGCGTTTCGCCCAAACCCGTGCAGGTCGTTCCGACGGGCCGCAACGCCCATTCCATCGGGGTGGACCGGACCAACAGGTTCGTTTTCGTTCCCAACCTGGGCAGCGATCAGGTCATGCAGTTCACCTTCGACGAGGCGAGCGGCCGGTTGGCGTCGAACACGCCCGCCGCCGCGCTGGTCGACGAGGGAACGGGCCCCCGCCATTTCGTCACCTCGAGCGACAACCGCTTTCTCTACGTGCTCGGCGAATTCACGGCCAAGGTGATCGTCTTTTCGCTGGACGCCGCGAGCGGCCTGCTGACGCGGATCGGCGAGGCCACCGGTCTGCCGGCCGACAGCGGCCTGCGTCCCGGTGCGGCCCGCGGGCCGGTCGTTGCCGGCGGCACGGTGCCGCCGCCCGACACCGGCAAGGACATCTGGGCGGCCGACATCCATATGACGCCGGACGGCCGGTTCCTCTATATCTCGGAGCGCACCGGCGACACGCTGGCCGGGTTCGGCGTGAACCAGGAGACCGGGCTGCTCGCCTATCTGGGCAGCGCGCCGACGGAAAGGCAGCCCCGCGGCTTCGCCATCGACGCCAGCGGCCGCTTCCTGGTGGCGAGCGGCGAAGAGTCGGACACCGTCTCGGTCCATTCCATCGATCGGGAAAGCGGGGCCCTTGGGCAGCTCGGCCGCTATCCGGGCGGGAAGGGGGCCAACTGGGTGGAGATCGTCAGCTTTGACTGACAAGATTCGCGAACGGCGGGCGTTCGCGCCGGCCGCCGGACGCTCAGGCGATAATGTCCGGCCGCAACTCGCTGTCCAGCTTGGCGATCTGGTCCTTGATCGCAAGCTTGCGTTTCTTCAACCGCTGAACCTTCAGCTGGTCGAACGGCGCCGTTTCGGTCATCTGGGCGATCTGGTCGTCGAGTTGGCGATGTTCGTTCTTCAACTCCGCCAGCCTTCGTTTCAGAAGTTGTTTTTCTTCCATCGCTATCGTGGCTTGTTGCGTCCCACATGATGATAGCAAATATCTGCAAGGAAGGGTATTGCTGAGGCAAAAGGGCCGGGACGTACGGGTCCGGCCGGTCGACGTGAGGAAGGAAAATCGATGGCGGAGTCCAAGAAGAAGCGTATCGGCCTGCTGACCAGCGGCGGCGATTGTGCGGGGCTGAACGCGGCGATCCGCGCCGTGGTCTGCCGCGCCGTGAACGGGTTCGGGTGGGAAGTGATGGGCATCCGCGAGGGGACAGCGGGCCTGTTGCAGCGGCCGCCCCTGGTCGAGGAACTCGGCATGCGGGTCTTCACCGGCAACATCCTACGCATGGGCGGCACCATCCTGGGCACCGTGAACAAGGGTAATCCCTTCGCCTATCCGATGCCCGACGGTACCGTGAAGGATCGCTCCAACGAGGTCATCGAGGCGTGGCGGGAACTGGACATCGCCGCCCTTATCGGCATCGGCGGCGATGGCAGCATGGCCATCCTGAGCCGCCTGACGCAGCAGGGCGGGATTCCCTTCATCGGCATCCCCAAGACCATCGACAACGACGTCGCCTTCACGGAAGCGGCGATCGGCTTCAACACGGCGGTTACCCGGGCGACGGATGCGCTGGACTGCCTGCAACCGACGGCGGCCAGCCATCATCGGGTGATGATCCTGGAAGTAATGGGCCGCGACGCCGGCCATATCGCGCTCAACACGGGAATCGCCGGCGGCGCCAACGTCATCTTGATCCCCGAGATTCCCTACAACATCCAGAAGGTGGCCGACCATATCGTCACCCTTCAGGAAAGGGGGCGCTCCCATGCCCTGGTGGTGTGCGCCGAGGCGGTCCGAACCTCGAGCGGCGAGGCGGTCTACGACACCCATTCGAAGGGTGCACGCCGATACGGCGGCATCGGTCATGTGGTCGGCGAGCAGATCGAGGAGCTTACCGGGGCGGAGACGCGGGTGACCATCCTGGGCCACGTGGCGCGCGGCGGCAGCCCGGTGGCCATGGATCGCGTATTGGCCTCGGCCTTCGGCGTGCACGCGGTGGACCTGCTGGCGGCGGGCAAACGCGATCGCATGGTCGTCTGGCAGCACCGCGAAGTCGTCGACGTGCCCATCGAGGAGGTGATCACCCGCATGCGCGCCGTCGATGTCAACGGCACCCTGGTGCGCACCGCGAGGGGGCTGGGAATCTCGTTCGGCGACTGATCAGAAGGCCGCTAGACCGCCGGGGTGTCTCTGGCAATTCGGCGGAAGTTGTCTTATGATTGTCATGTTCCGATCGACAACTGAGGAGAACCCTGCCGATGAGCCTGGATGAGAGGATCGATGCCCTTAAGGCCAAGCATCAGGCGTTGGAAACCGAAATCGAGGAAGAGATCCATCGCCCCAGTCCAGACGACACGCACATCGCCAGCTTGAAGAAGCAAAAACTGAAGATCAAAGACGAGATCGCCGTTCTCAGCCACCAGTAAGGGGCGGGAAACCCGGCGCCGTTGGCGCCTTCGTCGACGACGATGGCGCAAAGGTTGATTGTAAATAAAATTCGACGGGAAACGAACAGGCGATAGCGGCCATCCGCCGGCGCGTGCAGGTGGGGCTTGCCCGATGTTCCGGTCCGACGGGCCGTCCGATGGGCGGCGACGGGTTATTCCTCGGCGGGCTCGGCGGGTTCGGCCGGGTCGCTCTCGACGACGGCCCCGGCTCCGGCTCCCGGTCGGTCCTTTTCGGCCCGGCGGCGGGCGACGATCACCGCCATCTCCAGGTCGTGGGTCGAGCACAACCCCAAGCTCACCGGATTCTGCGGCTTGATGTTGGGGGCATTCCAATGGTTCTTGCTGCGCACCGAATTGATGGTCGGCTTGGTGGTGCCGATCAGGCGCGAGATCTGCGCGTCGCTGAGTTCGGGATAATTCTTGAGCAGCCAAGCGATGGCGTCAGGGCGGTCCTGGCGCTTGGAAACCGGCGTGTAGCGGGCGCCCTTCGGCTTGGCGCGTGCCTCCGGCACCCGCGACTTGGCGGCGACCAGCCTGGTGTCGGGGTTGCCCACGCAGCGGTCGATCTCTTCCTGGGTCAACTCGCCGCTGATGACCGGGTCCAGTCCCTGGATGCCCGATCCGACTTCGCCATCGGCAATGGCCTGGACCTCAAGCGGGTGCAGATTGCAGAAATCGGCGATCTGCTCGAACGTCAAAGCAGTATTTTCCACCAGCCAGACAGCGGTGGCTTTCGGCATGAGAGGCTGCGCCATTCCTTGAGTGTCCCGCATTGCAAACACGTTACGTCCGGCCGCCGCCATCGCGGCAGCCGAACTTCCCGGTCCTTATTACTCCGTGACAACCCCCGGGTCAAACCGCCTAAGCGGTTTTAATTGGCCGAACTTTGTCATTTGCCGCGCGTCGGCTATGGTTGACGCAACGGCGCAGACGTTGCCGGCGGGCGTCTGGCCGCAACGGACGGAGAGTAGGACATGGATATCGAGGATCTTGAGCCGCAGCATCAGAAGCCCAAGCCGAAAAACCTGGACGACATGTCGATTGAGGCGCTGGGCGACTACATCGCCGATCTCGAATCGGAAATCGCCCGGGCGCGTGAGGCCATCGCCGCAAAACGCGCCGCGCAGAACGATGCCGACTCGGTGTTCAAGAAATAGCGACTCGGGCGCGTGCGCGGCCTTGGGAACGCCCGGCATCGCCGTCGTCCGGGTTGCGTGGCGTTAACTTTATGTTAACGACGGGCGATCATCATCATAATTGGGCAAGCAGAAGTTGTCTTTCCTAGTGGATTTTGCCCAACTCTCTTCTAGCCTCCCTGTTAAACTCGGCCGTCCCTTGGGAACGGCCGTTTTTTTTGGATTTCCGGCCTTGACCGAGGTGGACCGGCGTGGCTAATATCCCATCCCAAGAAACGTCTGTTGGGCGAGTTTAACAGGGATCAGGCTTTCTGGAGTCGGGGCCGCTGAAATCAGCGGCCCCATTTTTAATGCCTTCGCTTTCGGCCCCGTCGTGCGCGCCGAATGGGGGCGAGAGAAAGCGTCTTTCCCCCCGCCCTTCGTCCATCCGAAAAACCTAGGCGGCTTGACGGGCGGCGGTATCCTGCGCCGCGGCGCTCTGGATGGCGATCTTGCGCGGACGCTTGGCCTCGGGGATCTCGCGGGCCAGGTCGACGTGCAGGAGCCCGTTCTTGAGTTCGGCCCCGGCGATGCGGATGTGGTCGGCCAGATGGAAATGGCGGACGAAGGACCGGCCGGCGATGCCGCGGTGCAGGAAGATGGCGCCTTCGTCGTCCCCGCGGGCCTTGCCGCTGATGGTCAGGGTGTTTTCCTTGACGGTGACGTCGAGATCCTCCTGATCGAAGCCGGCGACCGCCATGGTGATGCGGTAGGCATCCTCGCCACAGGATTCGATGTTGTAGGGGGGATAGGAGAGGTTGCCCTCGTCGGCCCTCATGGCGGCGTCCATCAGACGCTGCATGCGGTCAAAGCCGACGGTGGAACGGAAAAGCGGCGAAAAGTCGATGGTTCGCATAGTCATATCCTCCGAGAAGCAATATGCCGTTCTGGACTCCGCCCCGTCCCCGCGGGACCGAAAAAGGCCGGACGTCCGCTCTTTACGTGGCGACGGGCCCAGAAAAGGCGCCCGCCGTCGGCCATGAAATGGGACGACGGCCGTTCCCTGTCAAGCGCGCGGAAATCGATTAGAGGCCGGTCGCCTCATAGAGGGGGACGGGGTCATCGAAACCCTTGATGTCGAGGGGGCCGCAGGCAGCAAAGGTGGATCTCGGAACCTCGGCGGCGATCTGCTCGCGAAGCGCCAGGGACACCAGAACCTGCCCCGGCTTGGCGACGCCGGCGATACGGGCCGCCAACTGGACGGATGAACCGAACAGGTCGTTGCCCTCGGCGATCGGCTGGCCGCAATTGAGGCCGATGCCGATGGAGAGCGTGTGTTCAGGCATTTGGCGCGTGTACTCGAAGAAATCGGACCGGATGGCGATCGCCGCCCGTACGGCGTCGGGACCATTCATGAAAGCCGCCATGGTGCCGGAATCGATGTGCTTGATGCGCTTGCCGCGGAATTCGATCAGGCGGTGCTCGACCATCTGGTTGTGGTCGTGGACGATCCGCCGGGCTTTTTCGTCGCCGTGCGCCCCGACGATGTCCTCGAAGCCGATCATGCGGGTGAACATGACGGTGACGAGGCCACGGGCGTCCTTACGCGCCTGCGGCACCGTCCAGTCGTCGAGGGCGCGCCACAGCATGTCGGCGGAATCGGCCCGGCCGGCCAGATGGGCGAGCACCGCCTGGCGGCCATTGCCGAATATCGTCATGTAGCGGGTATCGGAGATCAGGTGTCCGACGTAGTTGGCGGCGAGCGAGGCGGCGTGATCGGCCTCGACGCCGACGGCGCGAAGACCGGCCGCCATGACGGCCGCCGTGGTCGGCGCGTCGACGCCCTTCTTCTGGCAAAGGCCTTCGCAGGCCCCGGCGACGAACAGGTTGATGCCGAAGCGGATATTGGTATCGCCCAGGTCATAGGCGCCGCGGGCCGGCTGGATGACCTGGCGCAGGTAGTTGACGAGCAGCCCGCGCAATTCCTCGGCCGGCTTGGGCAGGGACGGGGGGCCCTCGGCGCGGCGCATCGGGGTCGGGCGCGGCGCCGATGCGCGAGGGGGGCGAAGCCGAACCATCGAGCCGGCGGCGGGCGCCCGGCGAAGCGGCACCGCCCGGGGCCAGGCGAAGGTGGAAAACGGGCGGCCGGTGCCGGTGGTCAGCACGAAGGCCATTGCCAGGGCACCGACCAGGAAGATCCCGGCAAAGACGAAGAGCAGGACGCCCAATCCGCCGCCTCCTCGCGGCGAGGCGGCGGGCGACGTGTCATCGAGGGCATAGGCCACGATGCCGGTCACCAGCACGGCCGAGAAGAAGGCGGCGAAGGTTCCCAGCAGGGCGCGGGGCAGGATGGCCCAGTAAGGCGACATGACGACCGTCCTGAACAGGCTGGAGATGATGTTGCCGATGGCGGGCGGCGCCGCCAGGATGTGATCGAGACTCCGGCGCACCAGCGGGCGGCGGGGCGCGCCGCCATCCTTGCCGGCGACGGTCCTGCCCGGCATGCGGCTTTTGTAGACGATGAACTCCTGGGCGATGCCGACGTCGGGGTCATAGATCTCCTTGACGACCCTGACCGCTCGAATACCGGAGCGCCGGTTCACCGCCTTGGCCTGCGCGAGGGCGAGGTTTCGGCCGTCCGCCTCGAAGCGGGCATGAATCTCCCAGCGCGTGCCGCGCCGGGCGTGAACCTCGTAGGTGATGTTGCGCCGTGACTGGGCCATATCGCCTCCGGGTGTGCGCCCACCGGAAGCCGCGCACAGGATGCCGCCGTTTCGCGCCGCTGCCGGCGCGCCTCCAATGATCTCGTGTCCGCAACCCCGGTAACCTCGGTTACCGGGAGGGAGTGTAGCGACTCTCGATGCAAACGGATGTGACGGCGCGCACAAACGCCGGGAGGGGCGGCGCGGATACGACAAGGGCGCCGCCAATGGCAGCGCCCCGCAACGGTTCTCCGGAACGGCCGGATTACTTGATGCCGAAGGCCTTGAACCGCTTGTTGAATTTCGCCAGCTGGCCGCCGGTGTCGGAAAGGCGGTGGACGCCGGTCCAGGCCGGGTGGGTCTTGGGATCGATGTCGAGCTTCAAGCTGCCGCCCTCCTTGCCCCAGGTCGAACGGGTCTTGTACTCGCTGCCGTCGGTCATGACGACGGTGATCTCATGGTAATCCGGGTGAATTTTGCTTTTCATAACCTGACTCCGCATCGGCGGCGGACTATATAGCCAACGCATCCCGTCAGCGCAAGTCCGCTCTTTGCGGGACCGCGATGTTCCAGGCCTTGCTATGGCCGCTCGGGCCGGCATTTGCGGGCCGGCGGACGGAAGGCCAACAGGAAAGCGCCTACCATGAGGGCGGCGGCGGCGAAGTAAGGCGCGTCGCGGCCGAGCGTGGCGAACAGCAGACCGGCCAGGGCCGGCCCGATCACACGGGCCAGGATGGAGGCCGAGCGCGACAGGCCGAGGACGCTGCCCTGGCTGCCGGCCTCCACCTCCAGCGAGATCAGGCTGTTCAGCGCCGGCGACACGATGCTGAAGCCGTAGGCAAGGCCGGCGGTGACGACCAGCAGAACCCCCAGGGTGTCGGCGAACGGCAGGCCCAGGAACGATACCGCGAGGACGGCGGTCCCCTGGAGCACCATGCGGTGGGTGCCGACGGTGCGGCTCAGCGGGCCGATCAGGCTGCCCTGGATGGCGGCACTGAGCAGGCCGAGGAAGGCGAGGAGGTATCCGTTCTGTTGCGGGCCCCAGCCGAAGGTCCGTTCCGACCACATGGCAAAGGTGGTTTCCATGCCGGCCAGCACCAGGGTGGCCAGGAACGAAAGGCCGATCCAGAAGGCCAGGCGCCGGTCGGCCAGAACGGCGGCCAGCATGCGGTGGAAGGCCACCGGCTTGCGCGTGGCGGCGGCGGCGCGCAATTCCGCCGACAGCGATTCCTTGAGAAGGATGGCGGTCAGCAGAAGCGCGGCGGCGGACATGCCGGCGGCGACGAAGGCGGGGGTCTGGTAGTCGGCCTGCAGGGGGTCGGGGCCGGCCAGAATGCCGCCCAGGGCCGGGCCGGCGATGAAACCCAAGCCGTAGGCCGCGCCAATGAGGCCCATGCCGCGCGCCCGGTTTTCCGGGCCGGTGACGTCGGCCACGTAGGCAAAGGCGGCCGAGAGGTTGCCGGCCATCGCCCCGCAGAAGGCGCGAGCGGCGAACAGCGTCCATAGTTCGTCGGCGAAGCCGAGCCAGACGTAGGAGAGGGCGGCGCCGGCCATGCTGGCCAGCAGTACCGGGCGGCGGCCGACGCGATCGGAAAGCCGCCCCCACAGCGGTGCCGAGAACAACTGGGCCAGCGAGTAGACGGCCATGACCAGGGTGACGACGTCGGGCGAGGCCTGGAACCGCTCGGCGTAGAACGGCAGCAGCGGGATGATGACGCCGAAGCCGATGAGGTCGATCAGAACGATGAGGAAGAGTGCGGACATTCAGCCCCGGTCTTTCGACGGAAGAGGAAGGATCGTGCTCGGCCTGGCACCGTCCCCGCGAGCATCGGCGCGGATCGGCAAAAACCGGTCAGCGTTCGGTCAACTTGAATTCGATGCGGCGATTGCGGCGATAGGCGATTTCGTCGTCCTTGGCTTCGAGCGGCTGAAACTCGCCGAATCCGGTGGCCGCAAGGCGGCCTGGGGGCAAGCCCTGCTCGATGAGGAACTGAACGACCGATATGGCGCGCGCCGTGGAAAGCTCCCAGTTGGACGGAAACTTCGGCGTGGCGATCGGCCGGCGGTCGGTGTGCCCGTCGACGCGAAGGACCCAGTCGATGTCGTTGGGAATGCGTGCCGACAACTCCTTCAGCGTCTGGGCCAACTGGCCCAATTGCGTCTTGCCGCCCTCTTCGAGCTCGGCCGAGGCAGTCTCGAACAGGACCTCGGACTGGAAGACGAAGCGGTCGCCGACGATGCGAATCCCCGGCTGGTTGCCCAGGATCTCGCGCAGCCGTCCGAAGAATTCGGAACGATAGCGGGACAGCTCCTGCACCTTGGTGGCGAGCGCCGCATTGAGCCGCGTTCCCAGCGAGGCGATCTGGACCTTCTGGTCGGCGTTCAGTTTTTCCGAGGCGTCCAACGCCGCCGCGAGGCCGGCCAACTGCTCGCGCAGGGCTTTCATCTGCTGGTTCAGCAGCGCCACTTGGGCCCTGGCGCTTTCGGAAAGGTCGCGTTCGGCGAGGAGGGCGGATTCGCTTTGCTCCACCTTGCCCGCCATGGCGGCGATCTGGTCCTCCAGTTCCTTCTTGAGGGCCTGAAGCGATTCCACCTGCGAGACCAGGGTCGCCAGCTTCTGGACCTGCGTCTCGATCGTCGCCTTGTCGGCGAGGATCGTCTTGAAGGCGTTCTCCAACTCCTGATTCAGCCGCCGGGTCTCGTCGAGCGCGCCCTCCGACTTCAGGCTCAGGCTCTTGAGCGCGCTCTGCAAATCGTCGCGCTGGGCCACCGAGGCCTGCAACTCTTCCGAAAGCTGGGAGACGTTGAGCCGTAAGTCGGCCGTCTGCGCGCGCTCCAGCGCCAACAGGTCGGCCAGTTCGCTGACCTGGCCTTGCAGCCTCTGCAGAGCCTCGTCCCGCCCGGTCAGCGCCTTGGTCAGGAAGAACTGCGCCAGCACGAAGACCATCAGCAGGAAGATGATGACCATCAACAGCGTCGCCAAGCTGTCGACAAAACCCGGCCAGATGTTGGGAATGCGTTCGGATCGACGAGCGGAAATGGCCATGATGGTATCCGGCGGAGGGGACTAGCGCTCGGACATATCGGAAGCGGCGGACGCCGCTGCAATCGTCCTCGCCAGCAGTTTGATTTCGCTGCGCACCTGCTGAATGATTTCCTCGCGCCCGGAAGTCAGTTCCTCGAGCAGGCGGGCGACATAGACGTCCAGGTTGCGGATGTGGGTGCGTGTCGATTCGTCCATGCCCTCGGGCCGGGCACCGGCGCCTTCAGCCAGCCTCAGGAGGATCGGCTTCATCTCCATCTGGCTCTCGGCCAGGCGCATCATCAGCGTCTGCTCGGTGCGCATGTGATCGCTGAGCGTGCCCAGCTTTTCCATCAGCGTCGTGAGGTTGGCGTTGGCGAGATTGCGCTCGTCCTCGCCTCGGGTCAGCGTACGCTGCAGGTTCTCCAGGCTTTCGGCGGTCTGTTCCAGCAGGGCCTGGACGTAGACCGGCACCGACTGGTCGCCGTCGCCGGGAAGGGCGCCGGAGGACAGGCGGGTCAGGCTGGAGAGCCATTCCTCCAACTCGTTGTAGAAGCGGTTCTGGGCCTGGCTGGCCTGGAGGTCGAGGAAGCCTAAGGCCAGCGACCCGGCAAGGCCGAACAGCGACGAACTGAACGCCGTTCCCATGCCGGCCAACGGCGCTTGCAGGCCGCGCTGGAGGTCGCCGAACACGGTGCCGATGTCGGGGCCGGAGACCGACAGGCCGCCGACCACCTCGCTGATCGAGCCGACGGTGTGGAGCAATCCCCAGAAAGTGCCGAGCAGGCCCAGGAAGATCAGCAGACCGATGGTATAGCGGGAGATGTCGCGCGATTCGTCGAGCCGGGAGCTGATGCCGTCAAGCAGCGAGCGCATGGCCATGGTGGACAGGCTGAGCCGGTCGCGCCGCTCGCCCAGCATGGTCGCCATCGGCGCCAGCAGCTTGGGGCTCTTCGCCTGCGACAGGGTGGGCTGGTTCTGCCGAAAAGTCTCGATCCAGGCGACTTCCGGATAGAGACGGAAGACTTGGCGGAAATTGAAGAAAATCCCCAGCAGCAGGACCGCCAGAATGAGCCCGTTCAGCGGCGGACTGGCCATGAACGCGCTTTTGAGGGGGCCGAACAGGGTCGCGCAGGCGGCAACCACCGCGATCAGGAAGAGCGCCATGCGCGTAAGGAAAAGGCGGGGCCGGGTCATCGGGGGGCGGCTTTCACCTGGTTGGCGGGGAGATCAAAGAGTCATCGCTCGACAATGTTGACGTCCACCCGGTTCACCGGTTCCTCGGTTGTCTTGTCGCCGAGGGCCCGCACGTCGATCCGGGTACTGCGCAGGCCGTTCTCTATCAGATAGGAACGGACCGCCAGGGCGCGCGACAACGAAAGGCGCCTGGCCTTGCTCGACGACAGGGAGTCGCCGCCCGCATAGGCCAAAAGCTGGATACGCAGGTCCGACTTGTCGAGCATTCCCTGGACCATGGTTTTCAATTCGCCACGGGCCTGCTCGGACAGTTTGGCCTCCTCCGTCTCGAAGAGCACCTTGAGGGCGTCGCCGGACGTGGCCTTCCCGGCCTTGGGCAGGGCCGCCTGGTCGACCGCGGGGGGCGTGGCCGGGGCTGCGGCGACCGCTCCCGCATCGGCCGCCGGCGGCGGCGGCGGGGTCGGCACGGCGACGGCCGGGGCCTGCGGTGTCGGCACCTGCGGCTTCTCGACCGCCGGCGGCGGCGCGGCAGGGACGGCCGGCGGTTTGGGCGCGGCGGCTTCCGGCTTCTCGATGGCGGGTGGCGGCGGCGCGATGGCACTGACCGGCGCCTTCGGCGCGGCAACGGCGGCCGGTGGTTTTTCGGTGGCCGGCGGTTTCGGCGCGGCGACTGGATTCTGCGGCTTTTCCACCGCAGGGGCCGGCGGCACGGCGGCGAGGGTCTGGGGCTTGGACGGAGCCGGAGTCGCGGGTGCCGGAACGGCCGGTGCCGGCCGCGGCTGGGCCGGGGCGGCGACTTGGGGTGCCGGCACCCGGAGCGACGACTCCGGGGCCTTGACGGGCGGCATGACGGGACCTCTGCCGGAGGTCGCCGCCATCCGTTCCCTGGCCGGCGCCGGTGAGGCCACCGCCTCGCTGCGCGGCTTGACGTAAAGCCGCGAAACCGGCGCTTCGGTGCCGGGCATCCGCAGCCGTCCGCTGAAGCCGCCGGCCGAGGGCATCGACGTCGCGGCGCCGGGACCGGACGATCCTCCGCCCTCGAGGACGCTGAGGTCGACGGTGACGGCGGGATCGCCGCTGTCGAAGCCGGCGGTCTGCGCCAGGGCCGGGCCGCTGGCAGCGGCAAGGAGACCCACTCCCGCGGCCAGGGCCATCGCCCGCGCGGTTGGCCTGCCGATGAAATTCTTTTTCGTCATGACGCTCCGTTCCCCCGGACTCTCGAATGCGCCAATCGCCGCGCCACGGTTTCCCCGATTGACACGGACGCACCCTACCGTTTCACCATAGCCCAGGGGATTGACGGCATACAACCGATTTGCGGCAGGAAGATGGCACGCGCCCAGGCGTGCCGCCGGTTCATTCGGCGGCGTTGGGGGCGGCCCGCAGCAGGTCGCCCAGCGGCCCGTGCATGAAGGGGTTGGCGGCGACGACGTTTTGGTTGGTCAGGAAATCCCGGCCGCCATCGATCTCGGTGACGAAACCGCCGGCCTCGCGCACCAGGACGACGCCGGCGGCGATGTCCCAGGCATTGATGCCGGTTTCCCAATAGCCTTCGAAGCGGCCGGCCGCGACGTAGGCCATGTCGAGGGAGGCCGATCCCAGCCGGCGGACGCCGGCGGCTTCCTGCATCACCGCATCCAGTTGGCGCACGAAATGCTCGTTCTTGAACGAGCCCTTGAACGGAATGCCGGTGGCGAACAGCGAGTCCGCCAGTTCGCGCCGGGCCGACACCCGCAGCCGCCGGCCGTTAAGGTGGGCGCCCTGGCCCTTCTCGGCCCAGAACATCTGGTCGGTGATCGGCTCGTAGACGACCCCGGCGAAGAGATCGCGGTCACGTTCCAGCGCGATCGAGATGGCGAAAAACGGGATGCCGTGCAGGAAATTGGTGGTGCCGTCCAGGGGATCGATGATCCATGTGTTGGACGAGTCCGAGCCCTCGATGACGCCGCCTTCCTCCATCAGGAAGCCGTAGCCGGGCCGGGCCTTTTTCAGCTCGGCGTGGAGAATGCTTTCGGATTTCCTGTCGGCGGTGCTGACAAAATCGGCCGGACCCTTGCGGGAAACCTGGAGGTTTTCGACCTCGCCGAAATCGCGCACCAGATGACGCGCCGCCTTGCGGGCGGCGGCCGTCATGACATTGATGAGAGCTGACGTGTTGGCCATTGTCCGGGTCAGTCCTTGGCCCGCTCGACGTAGATGCGGTCGGCCAGGTTGACAACGACGCGGGTGCCGGTCTCGACATGCGGCGGCACCAGGATGCGCACGCCGTTCTCCAGAATGGCGTGTTTGTATGACGAGGCGGCGGTCTGACCCTTGACCACGGCATCGGCCTCGACGATCCGGAAGATGGCCGTGTCGGGCAACGTGATGCTGATGGTCTCCCCCTCGTGGGAGCCGACGGTGACGGCCATGCCTTCCTGGAGGAAGGGGACCTGGTCTTCGCCGAGGAGGTCGCCGGCAAATGAAATCTGCTCGAACGTCTCGTTGTCCATGAAGGTGTGCATGTCGCCGTCGGAGAACAGGTACTGGTATTCCTTCTGCTCGAGGTGCACGCGCTCCACCGTCTCGGACGAGCGGAACCGTTCGTTCAGCTTGGTTCCGTCGCGCAATTCCTTCAATTCGGCCTGGAGATAGGCGCCGCCCTTGCCCGGTTGGGTATGCTGGATCTTCACGGCCCGCCACAGGCGGCCCTGATGCTCGATGACCATCCCGGGGCGGATGGCGTTGCCGTTGATTTTCATGGTCGGAACCACATTCCGGAATGTCGGGAAACGATAGCGGCGCGGACCCTATCAGCTTGCAACGGCAGACGCAACGGCGACGCGGCGGTCAATCGCCAGAGGCCTCGGCGATGGCGCGGTTGAAGGCGCGCACCGCCGCTGCCGGCCCCTCGGGGTGGTTCCACACGCCGCCGACGACGGCCAGGAAGTCGGCGCCCGCCCGCACCAGGGCCGGGCAGTTCTCCACCGTGATGCCGCCGATGGCGACGCAGGGCACGGTGGCGATGTCGCTCCACCATTCGAGGATGTCAGGTTCGGCCGCCGTCTTGGCCACCTTGGTGCCGGTCGGAAAGAAGGCGCCGAAGGCTACGTAGTCGGCTCCCGCCTCGGCGGCCTCGACGGCGAAATGCCGCGAGTTGTGGCAGGTGACGCCGACGATGCCGTCGGCGCCGACGGCCCGGCGCGCCTCGGCGTAGGTGGCGTCGTCCTGGCCGATGTGAACCCCGTCGCACCCCGTCTCGGCGGCAAGGTCCGGGCGGTCGTTCATCAGCACCGCCACGTCGCGCGCCTGGGCGATGGGGACCAGGATCTCGGCCGCCCGGCGGATGGCGTCGTCATCGGCCTCCTTCAGGCGGATCTGCAGGCAGGCCACGTCGTCGGCGTCGACGGCGGCCGAGAGCGCCTCGGCGAAGGCCGGCAGCTCGATGCGGGGCGGTGTCACAAGATAAAGACGGCAGGCTGAGGAAGGCATGACAGGAATTCCTGGATGGCAAGGCGACGGCCACTCATAGACGCCCCACAGACCCCGCGCAAGAGCCGCTCAATCCGCGCCGGGCAGGTGGCCCAGCAGCCAGGCCCGGCAGGCCGCCTGGGCGTCCGGCCGATCGAGCAGATCGAGGGCCGGCGCCGCCGGGTCCGGGTCGATGTGCGCTCCCAGTTGATGGGCGATGTCGGCAACCGCTGCCATCGCTTCGGGGCAGGCGCGCAGGCGGATGGCTTTGAGGCCGTGGCGCAGGGCATTGAGGGCGAGGCCGGCATCGTCGCCGCAATCGATCATCGCGGTGACGCCGACGCCGGGCGCCTCGCGAGCGGCCTCGGCCACCATTTCGCGAAAGACGGCTGCGCCCAGGTAGGCCGCCGCCGCCGGCGCGCTGACCAGGGTGACGGCAACGCCGGCCTCGGCCGCTGCCGCCAGGGCGGCCCGCGCGTGCGCAATGTCGTGAATGACGAAGATCGGCCTCATGGCCGGCCATCATAGCGAGGGCAATGCTGCGCCCGAACAAAATCCGCACACCTGGGGGTGTTGGATGAATCAAGCCATGCTTCAGGTTGTCAAAATAATGGGTCGAGCGCACAGTTCCTGGCGAAAAGAAACGGAGGGGAGGACGCAGGATGCCGGGGACTCGCGTCGTTTCAGTGGCCGTGATGACGGCCTTCCTGGCCGCTTTCGCGCAAGCGTGTGCGGGACCGAAAATCGGAGAAACGTTCCGGGACTGCGCCGAATGCCCCGAAATGGTGATCGTTCCGTCCGGCTCGTTCGTCATGGGCGACGGGAACTATGCTGCGGAGCGGCCGGCTCATCGTGTCGTCATTGCGGAGCCCTTCGCCGTGGGAAAATACGAAGTGACCCAAGCCGAATGGCTTGCGGTCATGGGGACCAATCCCAGTCGTTTCGTGGGAAGCCTGAATCCGGTGGAAGACGTGGATTGGGACGACGTCAAAGAATTCGTCCGCCTCCTGAGCATCAAGGCCGCCGTGGAATACCGGCTATTGAGCGAGGCCGAGTGGGAGTTTGCGGCGCGGGCCGGCACCAGTACGCTTTTCCCGTGGGGCGAGAGTCTCGGCCGGGAACACGCCAACTATGGGGGCCGCCAGGTATTGCTGCATTGGGCTGGCGGAAGGACATGATCGCTGGGAAACAACGTCTCCCGTCGGCAGTTTCCGGCCCAATGCCTTCGGACTGTATGACATGATAGGCAACGTGTGGGAATGGACCGAGGACTGTTCGCATCAAGGCTATCGGGGGGCGCCATCGGACGGCCGTGTGTGGTTGACGGGTGGGGATTGTGAAGCCCGTGTCCGGCGTGGTGGGTCCTGGATCAATCACCCCATGGATCTGCGTTCAGCCAGTCGGTGGGTGGGCCCGGGGTTTCGGCACGGCAGTACGGGGCTACGGGTCGCGCGGACGTTGACGGCGTCGCCATCCCCGCTTCCTGCCAACCAGCCATAGGACATACGAAAAGGGCGGGACCCCGGAAGGCCCCGCCCCGAACTGCTTACCCCGAAGACCCGATCAACCGGCCTTCGACATGGCCAGCGTGGTATCGGCCATGCGGTTGGAGAAGCCCCACTCATTGTCGTACCACGACAGCACGCGGACGAGGGTTCCATCGACCACTTGGGTCTGGGTCAGATCGAAAATCGAGCTGTGCGGGTTGTGGTTGAAGTCGATCGACACCAGCGGAGCGTCGTTGGCGGCGAGAATCCCCTTGAGTTCGCCGTTGGCGGCGGCGCTGATGGCGGCGTTGATCTCGTCCTTGGTGGTCGCCTTCTTGGCGATGAACTTGAGATCGACCACCGAAACGTTGGGGGTCGGCACCCGGATGGACGAGCCGTCCAGCTTGCCGGCCAGTTCCGGCAGCACCAGGCCGACCGCCTTCGCCGCTCCGGTCGAGGTCGGGATCATGGACAGCCCGCCGGCGCGGGCCCGGCGCAGGTCCTTGTGCAGGGTATCGAGGATCGGCTGATCGCCGGTGTAGGAATGGATCGTCGTCATGTAGCCCTTTTCGATGCCGATGGCCTTATTGAGGACATAGGCGACGGGCGCCAGGCAGTTGGTCGTGCAAGAGGCGTTCGAGACGATCTTGTGGGCGGCGGTCAGGACTTTGTGGTTGACGCCATAGACGATGGTGGCGTCGGCGCCGGAGGAGGGCGCCGAAACCAGCACCTTCGAGGCGCCGGCGCCCAGATGCACCAGGGCCTTTTCCTTGGCGGTGAAGATGCCGGTGCATTCCCAGACGATGTCGACGCCGAGTTCCTTCCACGGCAGCTTGGAGGGGTCGCGTTCGGCGGTCACCTTGATCGGGCCCTGACCGACGTTCATGGTGTCGCCCTCGACCTTGACCTCGCCGGGGAACAGGCCGTGCACGGAATCGTACCTCAGGAGGTGGGCGTTGGTTTCCACCGGCCCGAGGTCGTTGACGCCGACCACCACGACATCCTTGCGCCCGGACTCGATCAGGGCACGCAGGGCCAAGCGACCGATGCGGCCAAACCCGTTAATTGCAACGCGGACTGCCATCTTCCTTCTCCATAGCTTGGGTTCGGATTGAACACCCGTTTCGCCGTACGATACGGGGGAGACGCGAGGCCCTCGGGCGGGTCACACTCATTCGCCCGCGGGGCGGCTGCGGCGCAGAATTCGGCCGAACCTTTACCCCATTGACCTCCCCAGTCAATGGATTTTTTGAGAGAAACGGCGGTTGACGGCGTTATGGGGGGATGCCTATTCTGGAGTCCGTGAGCAACTCATCCATCCCCGCGCCATCGCGCATCCAACGGGCGCGAGAGCGACTTGAGAGGGCCGTGGCCGAAATCGAGACGGCTGCGGCGACCCGTGCCTCCACCCGCGAGGACGTGTCGGAAGACCTGCTGGCGGCGAAGCGGGCCCTCACCGAAAGCCAGAGCGAGAACGCCCAGGTCCGGTCCGCCACCGAGGAGGTGTCGCATCGGCTCGACAGCGTCATCTCGCGGTTGAAAGCGGTTCTGGAGGAGTAGGGCGTTGGCGCACGTTTCCGTTTCCATCAACGGTCGCAAATACCAGATCGCCTGCGAGGACGGCCAGGAAGCCCACTTGGCGCGGCTGGCCGCCTATGTCGATCGGCGGATCAACGAACTGGTCGCCTCGGTCGGGCAGGTCGGCGATGCCCAGTTGCTGGTGATGGCGGGCCTGGTGATCGCCGACGAGTTGTCGGACGCCTATGCCGAGGTGGAATCGCTCAAGGCCGGCGATCGCGCCGCGACGGTGCGTCTCGACGCCGAGGAAAACCTCGGTGCCGCCATGGATTCGCTGGCCCAACGCATCGAAGGAGTTGCCGCGCGCCTCAAAGGCGCCTAGATACTAGGGTGGGCGGCGGCTGCGAAGCACGTCAGGCCACGACATCCCTGGGGCTACTTCGATTCTCTAGGGGACTGTCCCTGCCGGACCCGTGGGTCCGGTATATGGTCACCCACCTGCGCGAGCAGGCCACGGAGGATTCTTCGGCCAACGGCTGTAGCGGCACCGCCCACCTCATGTCCTCCATGCCTCCGGTCCCGGTTCCCCCGACGTCCATGAAACAGCAGAAAGCGCATTTGCGCGCCGAGATGAGGCGCCGACGGCAGGCTTTTTGCGCCACCCCGGGGGCCGCCGCCGGAGAGCGCATCCTTGCCAATTTCCTGACCATCGCCGGCGGTTTCGGCCTTGGGCCCGGCATCGCCGTCGCCGCCTACTGGCCGGTCGGCGACGAGGCCGACGTCGGCCCGCTGCTTTCGCATCTGCATGAACTGGGCGCCCTTTGCCTGCTGCCGGTCGTCGAGGCCGCGGGGGAACCCCTGATCTTCCGCCGCTGGGGCCCGGGACAGCCGCTCGAAGGCGGGCCGCTGCGGACCAGGCAACCCGCCGCCACCGCCGAGCAGGGCATTCCCGCCCTGCTGCTGGTGCCGCTGCTGGCCTTCGACCGCCAGGGCTATCGCCTGGGGCAGGGCGGCGGATACTACGACAGGACCTTGCCCTTGCTGCGCGACCGCGGCAGGGTGGAGGCCGTCGGCATCGGCTATTCCTGCCAGGAAGTGGAAACCGTGCCCCACGGCCCGACCGACGCCCGGCTGGACTGGGTGGTCACCGAGGAAACGGCATTCAGGACTGCGCATCCATGAGAATTCTCTATATCGGCGACATCGTCGGCCGGGCGGGGCGCGATCTCGTCTGCCGCCAGATTCCCCACCTGCGCCAGGATCTCGGCGTCGACTTCGTGATCGTCAACGGCGAGAACGCCGCCCACGGCTTCGGCATCACCGAAAAAATCTGTCAGGCGCTGTTCGCGGCCGGCGCCGATGTCATCGTCACCGGCAACCATGTGTGGGACCAGCGGGAAATCATCGACTTCATCGACAGCGAGCCCAGGCTTCTGCGCCCCCTCAATTATCCGGCGGGCACGCCGGGGCGGGGGGTCGATGTCTACGAATTGCCCGACCGCCGGCGGGTGGCGGTGGCGCAGGTCCAGGGCCGCCTGTTCATGCACGCCATCGAAGATCCCTTCCGCGCGCTCGGCGCCGTGGTCGACGAATGCCGGCTGGGCGCCCAGGCGCATGCCATCTTCGTCGATTTCCATGCCGAAGCGACCAGCGAAAAGATGGCGCTCGGGCATTTTCTCGACGGCCGGGTGTCGGCGGTGGTCGGCAGCCATACCCACGTGCCGACGGCGGATGCCCAGATCCTGCCCGGCGGCACCGGATACCTGACCGACGTCGGCATGTGCGGCGACTATGATTCGGTGATCGGCATGGAAAAGCGGACGGCGACGGCCCGCCTGACCCAGGTGCTGCCGACCGATCGGCTGGAGCCCGCCCACGGCGAGGCCACGCTCTGCGCCGTTCTGGTGGAGACCGACGATGCTTCCGGCCTGGCCGTCGGCATCGAGCCGCTGCGCCTGGGCGGACGGTTGTCGCAGACGCCGGCGCGACATCTCGCATGAGACGTCTTGGCGGCGCTGGCGCCGTATCGTAATCTGTCGCCGAACAAGGCGTGGAGAACGCGGACTTTGGGCGCATCCACCCTCTCGGGCTTCGGTGCCCGGGGGAATAAGCGGTGGAGCGATTCGGTCCTTTGCCGCACGCCCAAATCTTGCCATATTGCTTTGATAGCTCAAAGCACGGTATCCGTGCGTTCTTCCACTACATATGGTACAAGCGCCCGAGTCCCTCGGCAAATAAGGGGTGTGTCGGTTTATGTCGGGTCATTCCCAGTTCAAGAACATCATGCACCGGAAAGGCGCACAGGATGCCAAGCGCGCCAAGGTCTTCACCAAGCTAATCCGCGAGTTGACGGTGGCCGCCCGCAGCGGCATGCCCGACCCTGAGTCCAATCCCCGGCTGCGTTCGGCGATCATCGCGGCGCGCACCGCCAACATGCCCAAGGATACGATGGAGCGCGCGATCAAGCGCGGGGCGGGCGGCGACGACACGGCCAACTACGAGGAGATCCGCTACGAAGGGTACGGTCCCGGCGGCGTGGCGGTGATCGTGGAGGCCTTGACCGACAACCGCAATCGCACCGCCTCGGAAATTCGCGCCGCCTTCAGCAAGCACGGGGGCAACCTGGGCGAGACGGGCAGCGTGTCTTTCATGTTCGAGCGCATCGGCCGCATCGAATACAAGAAGGACACCGCGTCGGCCGAAGACATGTTCGAGGCCGCGCTCGAGGCCGGCGCGACGGACGTGGAATCGGACGAGGCCGGCCATCTCGTCGCCTGCGCGCCCGATGACCTGAGCGCCGTGCGAGATGCCCTCGAGAAGCGCTTCGGAACGCCGGAATCGGCCCGCCTGGACTGGAAGCCGACGAACACGGTTCCCATCGACGAACAGGCCGCGTCGACGCTCTTCAAGCTGCTCGACGTGCTGGACGACAACGACGACGTCCAGCGGGTGTCGACCAACTTCGACGTCGATGACGAGGTGATGGAGCGGCTCAGCGCCTGATCGACACGCCGTTTCGCGACTGGAGGAGGTTTTTGAAACCCTTGCGACTCTTGGGACTCGACCCGGGGCTTCGTATTACCGGTTGGGGCGTGATCGAGGCGTGGGACAACCGGCTCAGCCATATCGCCGACGGCGTCATCGTCACCGACAGTCGCATGCCTTTGGCCGAGCGGCTGTCGGCCCTCTATGACGGCCTGATCGAGGTCATCGAGCGATTCCGTCCCGCCGAGGCCGCGGTCGAGGAGACCTTCGTCAACATGAACGCGGTGTCGACCTTGAAGCTTGGCCAGGCGCGGGGCGTGGTGGTCCTGGTGCCGGCGCGCTGCGGCGTGCCGGTGTTCGAGTATCCGCCCAACCTCATCAAGAAGACCGTGGTCGGAACCGGCCACGCGGCAAAGGAACAGATCCAGATGATGGTGCGCATCCTTCTGCCCACCAGCGCCACCAAAACGGCGGACGCCGCCGACGCCCTGGCGGCCGCCATCTGTCATGCCCACCACCGGGCCACCACGCTTCGGCTCGCCCAGGGCGCGCGGCCGGCGGGGGCGACGCTATGATCGCCAAGCTGAGCGGCCGCGTCGACTCGCGCGGCGACGACTGGGCGGTCATCGACGTCGGCGGCGTCGGCTACCTGGTGTTCTGTTCGGGCCGCACCCTGGCCCGCCTGGCCGACGGCCAGCCGGCCAGCCTGGTGATCGAAACCCATGTCCGCGAGGATCATATCCATCTTTACGGCTTCATGGACGCGGCGGAACGCGACTGGTTCCGTCTGCTGACCCAGGTGCAGGGGGTGGGCGCCAAGGTCGGCATGTCGATCCTTTCGACGCTCGACGTCGAGGAGATCCTTCACGCCGTCGCCGCCGCCGACCGCACGGCGCTCAGCCGGGCGCCGGGGGTGGGCGCCAAGCTGGCCGGACGCATCGCCAGCGAATTGAAGGACAAGGTCGGCGCCATCGCGCTGGGCGCGGCAGCCCACGGGACGGCCGCCTTCGCCCGTTCGGGCGTGGGCGGCGCGGCCGCCGGCAATACCGCGGATGCTGTTTCGGCGCTGGTCAACCTGGGCTACGGCGCCTCGGAGGCCCTGCGCGCCGTGTCGCAGGCGGCCGGACGGCTGGGTGCCGACGTCGAGTTGCCGGCCCTTATCCGGGCCGGCCTGAATGAGCTGGCGCCCAAGGAGCACCCGCGATGAACGAGGTCGACCGCATGGTGGCGCCCGAGCAGGCGGCGGCCGACACGGCGGAGGCCGGAATGCGGCCGCTCAGCCTCGACGACTTCGTCGGGCAGCGGCAGACCTGCGCCAACCTGCGGGTCTTCATCCAGGCGGCCCGCCAGCGCGGTGAAGCCATGGATCACGTGCTGCTCTACGGCCCGCCCGGCCTCGGCAAGACGACGCTGGCGCAGATCGTGGCGCGCGAACTGGGGGTCGGCTTTCGCGCCACCTCGGGTCCCGTCATCGTCCGGGCCGGCGATCTGGCGGCCATCCTGACCAACCTGCAGCCGCGCGACGTGCTGTTCATCGACGAGATCCACCGCCTCAACCCGGTGGTCGAGGAAATCCTCTATCCGGCGATGGAAGACCGGCAGCTCGACCTCATCATCGGCGAGGGGCCGGCGGCACGCTCGGTGCGCATCGATCTTCCCCCGTTCACGCTGATCGGCGCCACCACCCGGACCGGCCTGATCACGACGCCGCTGCGCGAACGCTTCGGCATTCCGCTGCGCGTCGTCTTCTATACCGCCGAGGAACTTGAACTGATCGTCAGCCGCGGGGCCCGTCTACTGAAGGTCGATCTGACCCGCGACGGGGCGACCGAGATCGCCCGCCGTTCCCGGGGAACGCCCAGGGTGGCCGGGCGTCTGCTGCGCCGGGTGCGCGACTTCGCCGCCATCGACGGCGCCGCCGCCGTCGACGCCCGGACGGCCGATGCCGCCTTGAACCGGCTGGAGGTCGACGGCATGGGGCTGGACGCCATGGACCGGCGCTATCTGAGCTGCATCGCCGACAACTATGGCGGCGGCCCGGTCGGCGTCGAAACCATGGCGGCGGCGCTTTCCGAACAGCGCGACACCATCGAGGAGGTCATCGAGCCCTACCTCATCCAGCAGGGTTTCCTCATGCGCACGCCGCGCGGCCGGGTACTGGCCCCCAACGCCTATCGGCACCTGGGGCTGACGCCGCCGCCCACTTCGGCCCAGTATGAGCTGATCAGCGGCATCGAGGCCGGCGATGAGTGAGGCTGTGGGCACGGTCCGCGGCGGGGTCCACGTGTTTCCCGTGCGCGTCTACTACGAGGACACGGATGCCGGGGGCGTCGTCTACTACGCCAACTACCTCAAGTTCGCCGAGCGGGCCCGTACGGATTTGTTAAGGATTCTGGGCATAGAACAGTCCCATTTGGCCGGCGAGGAGGGATTGGTCTTCGTCGTGCGCCGGTGCGCGGCCGATTTTCTGCGGCCGGCGCATCTCGACGACGGACTGGAAATTCATACCGGAGTCACCGATGTCAAGGGCGCCTCGGTGGACATGAACCAAAGCGTGCGCCGAAACGGCGACGAATTGGTTCGCATGGAGGTCCGGATTGCCTGTATGAAGCGCGCCGATCCGGGGCGTCCGGCCCGCATTCCCCAGGGGATACGGGCGGCCTTCGAGGCGTGGCGTGATGAGAGTTAGCAGGACGTGATTGATGGAAAGAGCGACAATTGATGCGGTTACCCTCGGCGGTTCCGTCGCCGGGCTCGACTTTTCGGTGTGGAGCCTGTTCGTACGCGCCGACATCGTGGTCCAGGTGGTCATCGTCGGACTGCTGCTGGCCTCGATCTGGTGCTGGGCGGTCATCTTCGAAAAACTGATCGGGCTGCGGCGCCTCAACGCCCGGGCCAGCGAGTTCGAGACCGCCTTCTGGTCGGGCGGCTCGCTCGACGCCCTCTACGACAACATCGGCAGCTATCCGCGCGACCCCATGTCGGCGGTCTTCGTCGCCGCCATGAAGGAGTGGCGGCGCGCCCTGGCCAAGCGCAACGGGACGCGCACCAGCCGGGTCGGCCTTGGCGATCGCATCGACCGGGTCATGCAGATCACGGTGACGCGCGAGATGGACCGCGCCGAACGCTACATGACATTCCTCGCCTCCACCGGTGCCACGGCGCCGTTCATCGGGCTGTTCGGCACGGTGTGGGGCATCATGAACAGCTTCCAGTCGATCGCGCTGGCCAAGAACACCAGCCTGGTGGTGGTCGCCCCCGGCATCGCCGAGGCGCTGTTCGCGACCGCGCTGGGCCTGCTTGCCGCCATTCCGGCGGTGGTCGCCTACAACAAGCTGTCGCGCGAGTTGGACCGCTATGCCGGGCGCCTCGACAGCTTCGCCGGCGAGTTCTCGGCCATCATCTCGCGGCAGATGGAGGAAGCGGACTGACCATGGCCGTTACGATGCCAAGACGAGGTCTGAAGCGCCTGGGCGGCCGCCGCGCGAGCCGGCCGATGAGCGACATCAACGTGACGCCGATGGTCGACGTCATGCTGGTTCTTCTCGTCATCTTCATGGTGACGGCGCCGCTGCTGACCGTCGGCGTGCAGGTCGACCTGCCGAAGACGCAGGCGTCGACCCTGCCGGGCAAGGACGAGCCGCTGGCCGTCTCCATCGACTCGCAGGGGCGGATCTTCCTTCAGGAAACCGAGATCGAAATCGACAATCTGGCGCCGCGCCTGGTGGCCATCACCCACAACAATTCCGAGGCGAGGATTTTCGTGCGCGGCGACCGCGCCATCAGTTACGGCCGGGTCATGGAGGTCATGGGCACGATCAACGCGGCCGGTTTCAGCAAAGTGGCCCTGATCACCGAGCAGATGCCGGAGAAGACTCCGGCCGCAAGGAAGAAGGCGCCCAGATAATGGACATGCGCCGGAGCATCGCCCTTTCGTGCGTTGCGCACGCCGCGGTTGCCGCCCTGGCGTACTTCGGACTGCCCGAACTGCGCAATCCGGCGCCGATGGTCGACACTCCGATCATGGTCGAGATCCTGACGGTCGCCGAACGGACCAATGCGCCGCCCGCCGCTCCCAAGCCGGAAGCGAAGCCGGAGCCGAAACCGGAACCGCCGCCACCGCCGCCACCCGAGGCGAAGGCGGAGCCGGCGCCGCCACCGCCACCCCCACCCGCGCCCAAGCCCGAGCCGGTGGTGGTGCCGCCGCCGCCGGAACCCAAGCCGGAAGCCAAAAAGCCCGAACCCAAGCCGGAGCCGAAACCGGAACCCAAGCCCGAGCCGAAGGCGCTGGCGCCCGAGCCGCTCGCCCAGGCCAAGCCGAAGCGCAAGCCGAAGGCGCCCGACACCTTCGCCTCGGTCCTCAAAACGGTCGAGGACCTGAAACGGCAGGCACCGACCAAGCCCGACCCCACCCGCAAGGAGCCGGACAGGAAGGCGGAGGCCAGCGACACCTTCCAGAATCAGATCGCCCAGGCCCTGCGTTCGCCGCCGCGCTCCTACGACGCGTCGCAGCCGCTCAGCATCAGCGAGATCGACCTGGTGCGCCAGCAGATCGCCCGCTGCTGGAGCCTGCCGGCCGGCGCCAAGGACGCCGAGGACCTGATCATCGAGATCCACACCACGATGAACCCCGACGGCACCGTGCGCGAGGCCCGCATCCGCGATCAGGCCCGCATGCAGAGCGACCCCTATTTCCGCGCCGCCGCGGAAAGCGCACTCCGGGCCGTCCTCAATCCGAAGTGCAGCCCTTTGCGGCTGCCGCCCGCGAAATACGACCAGTGGAAAGACATGACGTTGAACTTCAATCCGAAGGAAATGTTTTGAACATGACGCCTCATCGACGACATTTCATCGCAAAGGCGGTCTGGGCACTGGCGGCAGCTTGGTGTCTGCTCGGCGTGACGAACGCCGCCGCCGAGCTGCGCATCGACATCACCCAGGGAACGGTCGAGCCGCTGCCGATCGCCGTCACCGACCTTGTCGGGGGAACGCCGCAGGCGACGCAGTTCGGGCGGGACATCTCGCAGGTGGTGGCCGCCGACCTCGAGCGGTCCGGCCTGTTCAAGCCCTTGGATTCACGGGCCTTCATCCAGACGGCCGCGGCCTTGAACGTCCTGCCCCGCTTCGGCGACTGGCGGGTGATCAATGCCCAGGCCCTGATGCACGGGCGGGCCGACGTGCTCGCCGACGGGCGGCTTAAGATCGAATTCCGCCTTTGGGACGTGGTCGCCGAACAGCAGATGGTCGGGCGCGCCTATACCAGCACCACGGGCAACTGGCGGCGCGTCGCCCACATCATCGCCGACGCCATCTACGAACGGATCACCGGCGAGACGGGATATTTCGACACCCAGCTCGTCTACATCTCGGAAAGCGGCCCGGCCGACCGGCGGATCAAGCGGCTGGCCATCATGGACCAGGATGGCGCCAACCATCAGTTCCTGACCAAGGGCAACGAACTGGTCCTGACGCCCCGCTTCTCGCCCAACCGGCGGGAAATCACCTTCCTGTCCTATTTCCAGAGATCGCCTCGCGTCTACATCTTCGACCTCGACACCGGCCGCCAGGAAATCCTGGGCGAATTCCCCGGCATGACCTTCGCGCCCCGCTTCTCGCCGGACGGCAAGGCGGTGATCATGAGCATGGCGCAGGACGGCAACACCGACATCTATCAGATGGATCTGCGCACCCGGGTGTCGAAGCGGCTGACCAACCATTCGGCCATCGACACCTCGCCGGACTTTTCTCCCGACGGCCGGCAGGTCGTGTTCGACTCGGACCGCGGCGGCACGCAGCAGCTTTACGTCATGGATGCCGACGGCCGCAACGTCAAGCGGATCAGTTACGGGGCCGGGCGGTACGCCACGCCGGTATGGTCGCCGCGCGGCGACCTCATCGCCTTCACGAAGATTGCCAACGGCCGGTTCTACATCGGCGTGATGGGCGTGAACGGTGGCGCCGAACGCCTGCTCGCCGAAGGCTTCCTGGTCGAGGGGCCGACATGGTCGCCCAACGGCCGGGTTCTTATTTATTTCCGCGAGGTTCCTTCGGGGAAAGACGGCAAGGATACCCGCTCGCGCCTGTACTCGATCGACTTGACAGGATACAACGAACGCGAGATGGTAACGCCGCTCGACGCCTCCGATCCAGCGTGGTCCCCCTTGATTCCATGACGGCCTCGGCATATAGTCCCATATGACAAGGAGACTTCGTGGCGTTCGCGAAGTCCGCCTTTTATTTGCAGGACACCGGCACGCGAATAGGTCGAGACGATGGTCTCCACGGTTCGCGTGTGTATCTTCGTCAGCCAAGTACTCCGAAAGAGGGGATGTTTACATGCGCTTTAAAGTTTTGGCAGTAGTTGCCGCTGTGGCATTGATCGCGGGTTGTGAGACAGCTCCCGAACAGTCAGCTGCGGCGAGTGGGGCTGGCGGCTCTGCCCAGCCGACCGCGTCCGCGCCGGCCCGCATGGGCCCGGTGGCCGGCTCGAAGGAAGACTTCGTGGTCAACGTCGGCGACCGCGTGTTCTTCGATTTCGACAAGTTCGATCTGAAGCCCGAGGCTCAGGCGACCTTGAAGAAGCAGGCGGGGTGGCTCCAGAAGTACCCGAGCGTCGCCGTCACGGTCGAAGGCCATGCCGACGAACGCGGCACGCGCGAGTACAACTTGGCGCTCGGCGAGCGTCGCGCCAACTCGGTGAAGGATTACCTCTCGGCTCTCGGCATCGCCCGGACCCGGGTCAACATCATTTCCTACGGCAAGGAACGCCCGGTGGCCCTCGGCCATGACGAGGCGGCCTGGTCGCAGAACCGTCGCGCGGTGACGACCCTCACCTCCGGTGCCGCCGGAAGCTGAGTTTCGTAAGCCGGAATGACGTATTTGGGCGCCAGCCCTTTCCGGAATGTCCGGTAAGGGCGGCGCCCAAATTTTGCCCTAAACTCGCGGCATGATCCGGTGCGTTGCGCAACTGTCATTACGGAACGGGTCCAGGGACCTGGCCCAGGGGAGAGCATGATGAGCGTTGTCATCCGCTCGGCGAGCAACCGTGGAATCAGAGCGGCCCGTCTGTTGGGGCTCGCATTGGCGTCGGCCGTATTCCTGGCCGCTCTTCCGGCGTCTTCCCAGGAGGCCGATCTGAAGCCGCTGATGGACCGCCTGCAGCGGCTTGAACGCGACATCCAGACGATGAACATCCAGATGTCGCGGGGCGGCATGGCGCCGCCGCCGCTGTCCGGCAGTTCGTCGGCGCCATCGTCCGACATGAGCCTGGGCGGGGACCAGCCGGGGAACGCGCGGCTTGAGGTGCGCCTGACCGCGTTGGAGAACGAGGTGCGCGCCGTGACCGGGCGGGTCGAGGAAGCCGGCCATCAGATCGACCAGGTCAACCAGCGTCTCGAAAAGCTGATCGGCGACATGGATTTCCGCCTGAGCCAACTCGAAAGAGGCGGAGCCGAGGTCCGGGGACAGGCGCCAGGGACCCCGCCGCGCCAAACGGCGGAAGGCAGCCAGGCTGGCACATCCGCCATGACAGCGCCGTCGTCCGGGCAGATGGCGCGGCCGAATTCTTCGGCGCCGGGCCTGGCGCCGCCCCCCGGCGTGCTGGGAACGCTGCCCAGGCAGGATGCCGAGCGGGCCGGCCAAGGGACCGTCGCACCATCGACCGGCGGCGGGGCGCAGCAAGCCCAGGCGCAATCGGCCACCGTCAAGCCCGGCGCGCTGCCGGCGGGGTCGCCGAAAGAGCAATACGACCATGCCTTCGGGCTGTTGCGGCAGGCCCGTTACGACGAGGCCGAGGCGGCGTTGCGCGCCTTTCTCGATTCCCACCCCAAGGACCCTTTGGCCGGCAACGCCAACTACTGGCTGGGCGAAAGCTTCTACGTGCGGGCCGACTACGTTCGGGCGGCGGAAGTATTCCTCGAGGGTTACCAGCGCGAACCGAAGGGTTCGAAGGCAGCCGACACGCTGCTCAAACTCGGCATGTCGCTGTCGAACCTCGACAAGAAGCGCGAAGCGTGCGCCGCTTTCGACAAGCTGACCAAGGAATTTCCCGGCGCACCCGGCACCATCCAGCAGGTGGTCACTCGGGAACGCCAGAAGAACGCCTGCAAGTAGTGTCCGTCCGGTAGATGCGGACGGCCGGCGCCGGCCTCGGCGGCGGCAATCCGCCCGGTGGAGCGATGGTCCGACCCGTTTCCGACCTGGAATTCAGTGCCTTGATGGCGGCGCTCGGCCCGTTCGAGCGCCACGCCCGTATCGCTGTCGCCCTGTCGGGCGGCCCCGACAGCATGGCGCTCTGCGTGTTGGCCGATGCCTGGGCGCGCCGCCAGGGCGGCCGCGTCGTCGCGTTGACGGTCGATCACCGGCTGCGGCCGGACTCCACGGCCGAGGCGGCCGCGGTCGGCGACTGGATGGACGCTCTCGGCATCGAGCATCGGATCTTGACCTGGGAAGGGACCAAGCCCCTGGCTGCCATCCAGGCCAAGGCGCGAACCGCCCGCTATGACCTGCTGGCCGGATGGTGCCGGCGGGCCGGCATCCTTCATCTGGCGCTGGCCCACGAATTGGAGGACCAGGCGGAAACGCTCCTGATGCGCCTGGCGCGGGGCAGCGGGGCGCACGGCCTGGCCGGCATGAGCGCCATCAGCGAAACGGCGGGGGTGCGCATCCTGCGTCCGCTGCTCGCCGTCGAACGGGCCCGCCTGGCGGCGACGTTGCGCGCGCGCAAGCAGCCGTGGGTCGAGGACCCATCGAACCGCGATACGGCCTACGCGCGCGTCCGCGTCCGCCAGTGGCTGCCGGCCTTGGCGCAAGCGGGATGCGGCATGGCCCACCTGAAGCGGTTGGCCGAAACGTTCGCCGCCCGCCGGGCGGAAGGCGAGGACGGGATCGCCGGCCTGCTGGCCCGCGCGTGCCGTCTGTCTCCGGCCGGACATGCCGCGCTCGATCCGGCCGCGTTGGCGGCGGCGGCGCCGGCGACGGCGCGGGGCGCAGTGTCGCGCGTCCTCTGCACGGTCGGCGGCGGCGCCTACCCGGCCGCCCGCGACAAGGTCGACGCGCTGTGGTCGTGGATGGCCGGGGGCGCCGGCCCGTCGTCGGCGACGCTGGCCCGGTGTCGATTGCTGCGCCGGGCCGGCGAAATCGTCGTCTGCCGGGAAGGCCGGCACCTGCCGGCCCCCGTCGCCGCGGGGGCGGGCGAAAGGGTCTTCTGGGACGAACGCTTCGACATCGAGATGGCCGATCCCGCGACCGGCAACGGTGCCGCCGTGGTCGGCGATGCGATGCTGGTTCCGCTCGGCCGCGAGGGGTGGGCCGAGGTCCTCGACCGGGCGCCCGACCGGCGGCGGTCGTCCATTCCTCATCCGGCCCGGCTGACGTTGCCCGCCCTTCGCGATTCGGCCGGAATTGTCGAGGTTCCTTTTCTCGGCTACCGGCGACGCCGGGACGAGGAGGCGCCGAGTTTCTTCAAAAAGATCGTTTTTTCGCCGCGAAACTCCCTCTCGGGTGTAGGGTTTTGCCTTGCGCCGGGGGTTTCGCATACTATCTGATGAGAAGCGGTAGGACGGCGGGGTCCGCCGCGCCGTGTGCGGTTGTCGAACCGGCCGATGCAGGAAGGAAGCTTTCGTGAATTTTAGCCGCAATCTGGCACTGTGGATCGTCGTTGCGCTGCTGGTGTTTGCCCTGTTCAACCTGTTCCAGGGATCGCCCAGCCGGGGACCGGAAAACAGCTTGGCCTTTTCCGAATTCGTGAGCGAGGCGAACCGCGGGGAGATCCTGGACGTCACCATCCAGGGCAAGAAGATCACCGGGCACTATCGCGACGGCCGGAGCTTCGGCACGTATTCGCCCGACGATCCAAACCTGGTTCCGCAGCTGATCGAGCGCGGGGTGCGGATCACCGCGGTGCCGGCCGACGACGGGACGCCGACCTTCTGGGGCATCCTGATTTCGTGGTTCCCGATGCTGCTTCTCATCGGCATCTGGATCTTCTTCATGCGCCAGATGCAGGCGGGCGGCGGCAAGGCCATGGGCTTCGGCAAGTCCCGGGCGCGGCTTCTGACCGAGAAGACCGGGCGCGTGACCTTCGAGGACGTGGCCGGCATCGACGAGGCCAAGCAGGAACTGGAAGAAATCGTCGAGTTCCTGAAGGACCCCCACAAGTTCCAGCGCCTGGGTGGCAAGATTCCGAAGGGCTGCCTGCTGGTTGGCCCTCCCGGCACCGGCAAGACCCTGCTGGCCCGCGCCATCGCCGGCGAGGCCAACGTGCCGTTCTTCACCATCTCGGGCTCCGACTTCGTCGAGATGTTCGTCGGCGTCGGCGCCAGCCGCGTGCGCGACATGTTCGAGCAGGGCAAGAAGAACGCGCCGTGCATCATCTTCATCGACGAGCTTGACGCCGTCGGGCGCCATCGCGGCGCCGGCCTGGGCGGCGGCAACGACGAGCGCGAGCAGACCCTGAACCAGTTGCTGGTCGAGATGGACGGCTTCGAATCGAACGAGGGCGTGATCCTGATCGCCGCCACCAACCGGCCCGACGTTCTCGACCCGGCGCTGCTGCGTCCGGGACGGTTCGACCGCCAGGTGGTGGTGCCCAATCCCGACATCCTGGGCCGCGAGAAGATCCTCAAGGTCCACATGCGCAAGGTGCCGCTGGCGACCGACGTCGACGCCCGCGTCATCGCCCGCGGGACGCCGGGCTTTTCCGGTGCCGACCTGGCCAACCTGGTCAACGAGGCCGCGCTGCTGGCTGCCCGGGCCGGCAAGCGTCTGGTCAGCATGACCGAGTTCGAGGCCGCCAAGGACAAGGTGATCATGGGTGCCGAACGGCGCTCCATGGTGATGACCGATGAGGAGAAGAAGCTGACCGCCTATCACGAGGCGGGGCACGCCATCATCGCGCTTTACGTTCCCAAACACGATCCCCTGCACAAGGTGACAATCATCCCGCGCGGCCGGGCCTTGGGCGTGACCATGTCGCTGCCCGAGCGCGACCGCTATGGCTATTCGAAGCTGGAGCTGGAATCGCGGATCGCCATGACCTTCGGCGGACGCGTCGCCGAGCGCCTGGTGTTCGGCCCCGAGAACATCACCACCGGCGCCGGCAACGACATCAAGCAGGCCACCGAAATGGCCCGGCGCATGGTCACCGAGTACGGCTTCTCGGAAAAGCTCGGGCCGCTGCGCTATACCGACAACGAGGAGGAGGTCTTCCTCGGCCATTCGGTGACGCAGCGCAAGAACGTTTCCGACGCCACGGCCAAGCTGATCGACGACGAGATCCGCCGGCTGATCGACAACGGCGAGATGCTGGCGGAAAAGATCCTGACCGAGCATCGCGACGATCTGGAGAAACTGGCGGTGGCGCTGCTGGAATACGAGACGCTGAGCGGCGAGGAGGTCAAGGCGCTGCTGCGCGGCGAACCCATCGTGCGCCCCACCGCCGACGACGAGCCGACCCCGACGCCGCGCGACAGCAGCGGCCGCAAGTCGTCGGTACCGTCCGCCGGCAAGGCCAACAAGGGACCGCAGGGCGGCCTGGAGGCCGAGCCCCAGCCGGGGTCATGAGCCGAGCCACCGGCCGCCTCAAGAAAGCCGAGGGCCCCGCGTTTCCGCGGGGCTTTCTGCATGCGGGCGACGATCCGGCGGCGCGGGTCTATGTCCGGCCGCTCGATGGAGCGGCCTTTGCCGCGTGCCGGCCGCGGCACTGCGAGGTGCTGATCCGTCAAGCCGAAGGGACCGCTTCCCTCACCGCGCCGACCGGCGAGATCGTCGCCTGGGCGGCGGCGGAGGGAGACGGCCTCGCCCGCCACGTCGCGGCGACGCTGGACGCCATCGCCGCCGTGCGGGCCCCGTTCGCCGGCCTGGCGGCGGACAGGCCGCTCGTCATGGGGGTCATCAACGTCACCCCCGACAGCTTTTCCGACGGCGGAGAGTTCCTGGAGGTCGGGCTGGCCATCGAACACGGACGCCGGCTGGCCGCCGAGGGGGCGGACATCCTCGACGTCGGCGGCGAATCGACCCGTCCGGGAGCGGCCGCGGTCTCGCTGGAAAGCGAGATGGCCCGGGTGCTGCCGGTGGTGCGCGCCCTGGCGGCGGAGGGCTTCGTCGTTTCCGTCGACACCCGGCGGGCCGCCGTCATGAAGGCGGCGCTTGAGGCCGGCGCCCGCATCGTCAACGACATCACCGCGCTCGCGGGCGAAACGGCGTCCCCGCGGGTGGCGGCCGGGGCGGCGGCGCCGGTCGTGCTCATGCACATGCAGGGCGAGCCGGGCACCATGCAGAACGATCCCCGCTACGCCGACGCCGCGCTCGACGTTTTCGATTACCTGCGCGATCGCATCGCGGCGTGCGAGGCGGCGGGCATTCCCAGGCAGCGTATCGCCGTTGATCCCGGCATCGGTTTCGGCAAGACTGTTGCCCACAACCTGCGCATTCTCGGCCGCCTGGAGCTTTTCCTCGGCCTGGGGTGCGTGACCGTGCTGGGAGTATCGCGCAAGAGCTTCATCGGGCGACTGAGCCGCGGCGAGCCGCCGGCGGAGCGGCTGGCCGGATCGCTGGCGGCGGCGCTGGCCGGGGCCGCCAGGGGGGCTCATATCCTGCGCGTCCACGATGTGGCGGAGACGCGCCAGGCGCTTGCCGTGTGGCGGGCCATCGCCGAGGCCGAGACGGTACCGGCCTGAGAATTCCCGCTGCGGTCGGGTCGTCGTAAGAAAGAGTTGGCAAAGCGGCGGCTCTGATGTACCTCCCGGCGCACGGGATTTGATCGGTCTGGGCCATGACACGGAAATATTTCGGAACCGACGGCATTCGAGGCACCGCCAATCGCGAACCGATGACCGCCGAGACGGCGCTCAAGGTCGGGATGGGGGCGGGGGTCCATTTCACCAACGGCAATCACCGCCACCGTGTGGTCATCGGCAAGGACACCCGCCTTTCCGGCTATCTGATCGAGCCGGCGCTGACGGCGGGGTTCATTTCCATGGGGATGGACGTCTTCCTGGTCGGACCGCTGCCGACGCCGGCGGTGGCCATGTTGACGCGCAGCCTTCGGGCCGACGTCGGGGTCATGATCTCGGCCTCGCACAACCCGTTCCGCGACAACGGCATCAAGCTGTTCAGCGGCGACGGCTTCAAGCTGTCCGACGAGGTCGAGGCGGAAATCGAACGGCGGATGGGCGAGGACATGACGGCCCTTTTGGCGCCGTCGGAGAACCTGGGCCGGGCGCGGCGCGTCGACGACGCCGTCGGCCGCTATATCGAGCACGTCAAGCAGACGGTGCCGCGCGGCGTGCGTCTGGACGGGCTCAAGATCGTCGTCGATTGCGCCAACGGCGCGGCCTATCGCGTCGCCCCCGAAATTCTGTGGGAACTGGGCGCCGAGGTGATTCCGGTGGCGGTCGATCCCGACGGCTTCAACATCAACGAGAAGTGCGGCTCGACCCACACCGAGACGATGCGCAGCCAGATCCTGGCCCACGGCGCCGACCTCGGGCTCGCGCTCGATGGCGACGCCGACCGCGTGCTGATGGCCGACGGCAACGGCAACCTGATCGACGGCGACCAGATGATGGGCCTGATCGCGACCCGGTGGGCGGCCGATGGGCGGCTGGCCGGCAACGGCGTGGTGGCGACGGTCATGTCCAACCTGGGGCTTGAGCGCTATCTGGAAGGGCAGGGGCTCTCCCTGGTGCGCACGCCGGTCGGCGACCGCTATGTGGTCGAGCACATGCGCGAGCACCGCTTCAACCTCGGCGGCGAGCAGTCGGGGCACATCATCTTGGGCGATCACTCGACGACCGGCGATGGCCTGATCGCCGCCCTGCAGGTGCTCTCGGCGATCGTCGTCACCGGCCGGCCGGCCGGCGAGGTCTGCCGGGTGTTCGAACCGATGCCCCAGGTTCTCAAGAACATCCGCTTCAAACAGGGGGCGCCGCTTCAGAACGCCCGCGTCAAGTCGGCCATCGCCGACGCCGAAAGCCGACTGGACGGCGTCGGCCGGCTTTTGATTCGCAAGTCGGGGACCGAGCCATTGATTCGTGTCATGGCGGAAGGCGAGGACGCGGCGCTGATCGAGGCGATCGTCGACGAGTTGCTGGAAGTGATCGGCGACACTGCCGGCTGACGGGACATCGGGGATGCTGGGACCATCATGAAGGGACGCGTGCTGATCATTGCCGGCTCGGATTCGGGCGGCGGTGCCGGAATCCAGGCCGACATCAAGACGGTGACGGCGCTGGGCGGCTATGCCATGACCGCGATTACCGCGTTGACGGCGCAGAATACCCAGGGCGTCTTCGGCATCCACGACGTGCCGCCCGACTTTGTCGCCCGGCAGCTGGAAGTGGTGCTGGACGACATCGGGGCCGACTGCATCAAGGTCGGCATGCTGCATCGGCCGGACGTCATCAATGCCGTCTGCGACGTGCTTCAGAAAATGGTTCCCGAAGTGCCCATCGTCGTCGACCCGGTGATGGTAGCGAAGGGCGGCGCCTCGCTTCTCGAAACCCAGGCGGTGGCCACCCTCAAGCGGCGGATGATCCTGCTGGCGACCGTGCTGACGCCGAACATTCCCGAAGCGGCGGCCCTGACCGGGATGAGGATCCGCGACCGCGAGACGGCGTTGGCCGCCGGCATGATGCTGTCCACCCTGGGGCCGAAGTACGTGCTGGTGAAGGGCGGCCACATGGAGGGCGACACCATCGTCGACCTGCTGTTCGAAGAGCGCCATCTGCTGGAGGCCTTCGAGGGGCCGCGCCTGCCCACCGCCAACACCCACGGAACCGGTTGCACCACGGCCTCGGCCATCGCCACCGGCCTGGCCCAGGGCATGAGCGTGCGCGACGCGGTGGCACGGGCGCGGGCCTATGTGTTCGAGGCGATCCGCACCAACCCGGGGTTCGGCCACGGCCACGGCCCGTTGAACCACGGCCACACCGTCAAGCCGTTTACGGCCTGATTGCCTTTCGTCATGCTGGCGATGAACCGCGCCGCGTCGCTCAGACGACGGCGAACGGTTGGTCGGGCGCGCTTCGCATCAGGTCGGCAACGACCGTCAGCCCGCGCTCCAGATCGTCGCGCGTTGCCGGGCTGCCCAGGCAGATCCGCAATGCCTGCGGCACCATGCCGGTGACGGCGAAAGGCTTGGCCGAGATCAGCCGCACGTTGCGGGCGGCCGCGCGGCCGACGAAGTCGTCGGCGCTCCACGGCGCGGGAAGGGGCAGCCAGATGTGTGAAGTCCCTGGCGCCGAATGGAAGGGAACGCCCGCCAGGACCCGTCTCGCCACATCAAGGCGGGCCCTCGATTCGCTGCGGTGCTGGTTGGCGAACGCGTCGACCGTTCCATCGGCGACCCAGCGGCTGACCACATCGGCGGCCAGGGGATTGGCCATCCACGTCGTCGTGCGAACCGTCTCGGCGACGGCATCGGTCATGCCTTCCGGACAGACGACAAAGCCCAACCGTAGAGCCGGCATCATCGATTTCGACGTGCTGGAGATATAGTAGGTGGCTTCCGGAAGAAAGGTGGCCAGGGGTTTCGGCGGGCTATCGTGGAGGAAGCCGTAAACGTCATCCTCGACGATGGTGACGCCGTTTTCGCGGGCAATGGCCGCAATTTCGGCCCGGCGCGATTCTCCCATGACGGCGCTGGTCGGGTTCTGATAGGTCGGCACGCAATACAACGCCTTGGCATCGCCCTTGCGACAGGCGGCTTCAAAGGCATCGGGCCGCAATCCCTCGCCGTCGAGAGCGACACCGCGCAGGCGCAGGTGCAGCACCCGGGCCACGGCGATGATGCCGGGATAGGCGAGTTCCTCGGCCAGCACCACATCGCCCGGCCGGCAGATCGAACCGAAGACAACCGTCATGGCGTGCTGAGCGCCGGAGGTGACGACAACCCGTTCGGGTGGCACGTGGACCCCGCCGCGGGCGGCCAGGGCGGCCATCGCCGCGCGATGGCGGGGGTTGCCGGCCGCCGGCTGATAGCGAAGCAGAAGGTCGACGTTGGCGTCGGCGGCGAGTTCGGCGGCCGTTTTGGCGTAGCGCGCCGCCTGTCCGGCCTCCGTCGGAAAATTGAGGCTGAGATCGACGATCCCCGTTTCCTCGTCTTCGACGATACAGAACGGCACGTTGCGCTTGCTGTCGGCGCCGCGGATGAAGGTGCCGCGTCCGACCTCGCCGGTCACCAGGCCGCGCCGCTCGGCCTCGGCATAGGCGCGCGTGACCGTACCGACGGTAAGTCCCAGATCGAAAGCCAGGATGCGCTGCGGCGGCAGACGGTCGCCGGCCTTGAGCTCGCCCCCCTCGATGCCGGCAACCATGGCGTCGGCGATGGCGAGATAAAGGGGGCCGGTGTGATGCGATAGGTCAGGCTTCCATATTGTCATGGATACAATAAATACATTGACGGTGAAATTGTGTCAATACATCTTCGGAATATCGATACAATTTCGGGATATGTGTGATGGACACAAGAAATTGTACCCGTACAATTTCCGGGGGCTTTCTTCCCTGGGCCTACCGAGTTTGTGGTCCAGCGGTGGGGGCTTGGCTGAAGGGTGCACGCGGATGGGCGCTCGAGAAGGTCGCAATTTGGCAACAGCGGCAACGCTATCGCGCCTACTTGGCCGCCATGGGCGAGCGCGAACTCCGCGACGTCGGGCTTTGCCGCACGGATGCCGAGCGCGAGGCCAATCGCGCCTTCTGGCGGCCGCCGGCGATCGACGAGGCGTCGCGCGGCCGGACGCCATGGACCTGAAGGGGTGACGGTGGAACGGCTTGATCGGACGGTGGGCTATGCCGTATCGAAGGAGAAGGCCGAACAGCCGGGGAGACGGACAATGACCGAGGAAATTTTCCGGAAAGACGCTTACGCAAAGACGTGCGCGGCGACCGTCACGGCGATCGACGGTCGCGGCATTCAACTGGACCGCACCGTCTTCTATGCGACCGGCGGCGGCCAACCGGGCGACGCCGGCACCTTGCGCCTGGGCGACGGGCGAAGCGTCGCCATCGTTGAGGCGCGCCGCGATCGCGAAAGCGGGGACCACCTGCATGTGCCGGCCGAGGGGGCGCCGCGGCCCGAGGTCGGCGCCGCGGTGACGGCGGAAATCGACTGGCCGCGCCGCCACCGCCTGATGCGCATGCACACCGCCATGCACCTGCTGTGCGCCCTCATCCCGCAAGGGGTGACCGGCGGTGCCGTCGGCGAGGACAAGGGCCGCCTCGACTTCGATCTTCCCGACACGGTGCTGGACAAGGAGCAATTGACGGCGGCGCTCAACCGGCTGATCGCGGAAGACCACGCCGTCGAGACCCGCTGGATCACCGATGCCGAACTGGCGGCCAAGCCCGACCTCGTGCGGACCATGTCGGTCAAGCCGCCGACCGGCGGCGGGCGGGTGCGACTGGTCGAAATCCAGGGGGTCGACCTGCAGCCCTGCGGCGGCACCCACGTGGCGCGTACCGGCGAGATCGGACGGGTCTCGATCGGCAAGATCGAGAACAAGGGCAAGCACAATCGCCGCATCACCCTTCACCTTGAGGACTAGACGATCATGGGCTCTTCATCCAACGGCGTTTCCTATGCTGTCGAGGGCGATCTGAGCGCGGCGGAGTTCATCGACGTGCTGCGCCGCTCGGGTTTGGCCGAGCGCCGGCCGGTCGACGACCCCGGCACCATCGCCGCCATGCTGAAGAACGCCAGCCTGACCGTTTGTGCGCGCGACGATGACGGGCGGCTGATCGGTGTCGCCCGGTCGCTGACCGATTTCGCCTATTGCTGCTATCTGTCCGACCTGGCGGTCGACCGCGCATGGCAGGGGCGGGGCATCGGGCGGCGCCTGATGGACCTTACCCACGAGAAGGCCGGGGGCGCCAAGGCAGTGACCCTGCTGCTGCTTTCGGCCCCCGGGGCGATGACCTATTACCCTCAGGCCGGAATGGCCCATTTCGACAACTGTTTCGGCCGCCGCCGCACGGGTTGAAAGGAAAGACGATGAAACTCTCCCTGTTCCAGATCGACGCGTTCACCGATTCCGTTTTCTCGGGCAATCCGGCGGCGGTATGCCCGCTCGACGCGTGGCTTTCCGACCAGCAAATGCAAGCCATTGCCGCCGAGAACAATCTTTCGGAAACGGCCTTTTTCGTGCCGAAAGGCGATGGCTTCGGCCTGCGCTGGTTCACGCCGACTTGCGAGGTCGACCTGTGCGGGCATGCGACGCTGGCCACCGGCCACCTGCTGCTCAACCGGCTGGAGCCGAAGCGGCCGGCGGTCACTTTCGAAACCCGCAGCGGACCGCTGACCGTCAAGCGGGAAAATGATCGGCTGGTCATGGACTTTCCCGCCAAGCCGGCCGCCGAGACGGCGCCGGACGCCGGCCTCGTCGCGGCCGTCGGTGGCGCGCCCGAAAAGGTGCTGGCCGCCGACAACTATCTGATGGTCTACGCCTCGGCGGCCGAGGTTCGCGAATTGCGCCCGCGCATGGCGGACCTGGTGGCCTTCGGGCCGCGTGGCGTGATCGCCACGGCGCCGGGCGAGGATTGCGATTTCGTTTCGCGGTTCTTCGCGCCGGCGCATGGCATTCCGGAAGATCCGGTCACCGGCTCGGCCCATTGCACGCTGATTCCCTATTGGTCGGCGCGCCTCGGCAAGGCCGACCTGCACGCCCGGCAGATTTCCCGGCGGGGCGGAGAGTTGTTCTGCCGCGACGAAGGCACGCGCGTCAGCATCGCCGGCCGCGCCGTCCTTTACCTGGAAGGCACCATTTTTCTCTGACGGGGACACACGCTTGGCCGTGCGGCCCTTTCAATCCCCAGGCGATTTCTGGGGCGGGCGGCCAAATCGCTGGGCCGCGGCGTCGGCCGCATGCACCCGGCTATCGGCGGCATGGTGTGTCGCATGGGAATGGGAAGCCCCCGAGCCGCCTGTCGGATGTCCGGCGACGTGGCCTTCGCGCTCCAGGCGTTTGAGCCGGTCGCGGTGACGTCTCTCCTCGCGGAGCCGCTCGAGACGGATCTTGCGGCGGGTGAACACCGCCCCGGCCGCCAGGGGCGGGCCGAAAAGGATGATCAGCCGCTGTGTCCACAGAAGGGCGACGTCCCACGACTCCTGGCGCAGCAGCGCCGACGTGCACTGATATCGCTCGTTGCCCGTTGAAAACCGCTCCTGGCAGTCGCTCAGGCCCAAGTCCAGTTGATGGCGGCGCTGAACCTCGGCCTCGGGACCGGGAGCGGTCAGGAACAGCGCCAACGTCATGGAAATCATCCAGACCGCGCTCAGCAGGGCCAGTCCGCGTTTAAGAGTCCGTTGGCGCATGCGCGCTTCACCTTGACCGAAACGCCATCGGCGCAGGGTAACGACTTCTCGCCAAACGTCAATGAATTGGGAGGACCGGCAAGCTCCGGAGGGTGGCTGCGGCACCCCGGAAAAAACGTGGATTAATAGAATGTTAGGACTCTCTCCGCTATCAGTTTACTATATTTTGCGCCTGTTCTTGGCGCACAAGCAACGAGGCGCCCGGACATTTCGCGGGTTTCGGCGACGAGGATGGAATCGTGAAAAGACAGTTTCTTCGCTATGCCGTCTGTCTTATGGCGGCCGCAAGTGTCGGCGCCTGCGGCATGACAAAGAATAGCGAAATCTTGAAGGACGAATTCTGGGCGTCCAGCCCCATGAAGGCAAACACCGAGGCGGAACTCGGCCTGGCCGCGCTTGGCATGGGCAACTACGCCGTGGCCGAGGCCCATTTTCGCAAGGCGCTGACCGCCGAGCCCAAGGACGTCCACGCCCTTATGGGCATGGGAATCCTTTACCAGAACACCGGGCAGGTCACCAAAGCCAGGGAGATGTATGAGGCCATTCTGGCCATCCGTCCCGACGCCTCGCAGCAGTTTGTCGTCTGGAACACCAACAACACCCGTCCGGTCTCCGAAATCGCCAGCCTCAACCTGGCCCTTCTCGAAAGCAGCGGCGTTGCCGCCGGGGCTAAAAATGGCGCCTCAGGCTCACCTGCCGGCGTCGCGGGGGCCCCCACGGTGGCGGCCATGATGGGGCGCGCCGCGCCGGGCGCCGCTGTCGACGCTTCGGCGCCCGGGGTGCCGTCGGCCCCGGTGATGTCCGTTCTCAGCGAGGGCGACACCAATATCGTCACCCGTTTCAGAATCATGCGCTCGCTGCGCGATGAGGGGCTGATCACCGGCGAAGAATACGCGAAGCGCCGGCAGGCCAACCTGGGCGCCCTGCTGCCGCTGACCTCGCCGCCGCCGGCGGCCGGCCTGGACCGGCCTGTGCCCAGCAACGAGCAGGTCGCCGGGCGGTTGCGCGCCATCGGCCGGGCGTTGGAGATGCGGGCGATGACGGTCAGCCAGCACGCCGCCGAACGGGGGATCATCCTCGATGCCCTGATGGCGTCGGCGCCGGTGGCGGTGGCCAACCCCGGCCAGCCGCCGAAGGGTCTGATGGAGGCCGCCGACGCGGTGCGCCGGCTCGAGGCGTTGCAGGCCGAGGGGCTGGTCTCGTCGGATGAACACGCCCGCGAGCGGGCCGCCATCGAAAGGGCATTGCAGGCGATGCCGTCAGCCAAGCCGGCCGCCCAAACCGCCGATGCCGGCGGGGCGGCGACGGCGGACAAGACGGCAAGCGCCCCGGCCGCCAAAGGAAAGGGGCCGCAGCCGGCGGTGCATCTGGCGTCCTATAAGTCGCGTGCGGCGGCCGATCGCGGCTGGACCGAGTTGAAACGCGCCCATAAGGATCTCTTGAGTGCGCTGTCGGCCGAGGTCACGACGATCAATCTCGGTCCCAAGGGGACCTTCTACCGGCTCAACGCGGGGCCGCTGGTCGACCGCAACGGCGCCGCGGACCTTTGCGGCAAGCTCAAGCGCCGCCGCCAGTACTGCGAGCCGACGTTCCTAAGCGGCGGCTGAGCCGGGCGTCGCGGGGGCGGCAACGAATATCGATGTGAGAGAGCGGCCGGGAGAAATCCATTCTCCCGGCCGCAGCCTGTCAGGCGTCGACGACTTGAACGACGTTCTCGGCGGCCAGGGCATCGACCTCGGCGGCGCTGTATCCCAGCAGATCCTGGAGGATGGGCCGCGTGTGCTGGCCCAGTTTGGGGGCCGGTTCGGCCGGCAGCGTGGGGTTGGCCGACAGGTGGGGAACCGTGCGCGCGAACTTGATGCCGTCCACCTCCATCAGCATGCCCCGCGCCTCGACGTGGGGATCGGTGAAAATGTCTTCCGCGGTATAGACGGGCCCGGTGGGAACGCCGGCCCCGTTCAGGCTGTCGACCGCCTCGGCGCGGGTCTTGCCGGCCAGCCAGCCCTCGATGATCGGGCGCAGGAACTCGGCGTTCTCGGAGCGGGCCGGGGCCGTCTTGCTGCGTTCGTCCTCGATCAGGTCGGGCCGGCCGACCGCTTCGGCCAGGCGGCTCCAGATGGTGTTGTCGGGGACGTTGAGGGCGATGTAGCCGTCCTTGGTCTGAAAGGCGCCGCGCGGCCAGACGTTGCGCAGCCGCCCGCGGCTGGTCACTTGGCCCGATACCGAGTAGACGGCCAGCGCCTGCTCGCTCAAGGCCAGCATGTTGTCGAACATCGAGGAGTCGACCAGTTGGCCTTGGCCGGTGCGTTCGCGGGCGAACAGCGCCTGCATGACGCCGTAGGCGGTGACCATGCCGGTGTAGATGTCGGCCATGCCGTAAATCGTCCACGACGGCGGCTTATCGGCGAAGCCGACTTGGTGCATGATGCCGCCCATGGCCTCGGCGACGATGTCGAAGGCCGGACGGTCGGAATAGGGGCCCTTGAAGCCGGGCATCCGCCCAAATCCCGAAATGACCGCCCAGATGAGGCGCGGGTTGAGCTTGCGCATGTCCTCGAAGCCGAGACCCTGGCGATCCATCGAGCCCGGCCTAAGGTTCTCGACCACCACGTCGGAGGTGGCGACCAGTTTCTTATAGATCTCCTGTCCCTTCGGCGCGGCGATGTCGAGCGCGAGGCTCTTCTTGTTGCGATTATAGCCCATAAAGCCGGCGGCTTGTTTGACGCCCCCTTTCTCGACGAAGGGCGGGATCGATCGGCGCGGGTCGCCCTTGCCGGGCCGTTCGATCTTGATGACCTCGGCCCCGGCGTCGGCCAACAGAAGCGTGCAGTACGGGCCGGCCATATACTGTTCGAGGCCGGTGACCCGAATGCCGGTGAGCGGACGATTCATGGATGTTTCCTCCCTGGCGGTTTTTGCGGCCGGCGCTCAGTCGCCGATCCATTCGACGAGGGTCGAAACCCCCATGCCGACACCGACGCACAGCGTGGCCAAGCCGTAGAACGGCCGCTTGGCGGCGGGCGCCCGGCGCTGCATCTCGTGCATCAGGGTGACGATGAGCCGGGCGCCGGTGGCCCCCGTCGGGTGGCCCAGCGCGATGCCGCCGCCGTTGACGTTGGTGTTGGCGGGATCGAGGCCGAGCTTGCGCATGCAGCCGATGGCCTGGGCGGCGAAAGCCTCGTTGAGCTCGATCAGCCCGATGTCTTCGACCTTGAGGCCGAGGCGCTTCAGCAGCTTTTCCGTGGCCGGCACCGGGCCATAGCCCATGACGCCGGGATCGACGCCGGCCACCGCCGAGCCGACCCAGCGCAGCTTGGGCTTCAGCCCCAGTTCCTTGGCCTTCTCGCCGCTGGTCAGAAGCAGCGCGGCGGCACCGTCGTTGATGCCGCTCGAATTGCCGGCGGTCACCGTGCCGCCCTTGCGGAAGGCGCCCGGCAGCTTGCCCAGCTGTTCGAGCGAGGTGTCGAGCAGATAGTGGCCGTTCTCCTTGCGGTAGCGCGGGTGCTCGTCGGTATCGACGACGGTGTCGCCCTTGCGGCCGGGCACCACGATGGGGAGGATCTCGTCCTTGAAGCGGCCGGCGTCGATGGCGGCGACCGCCCGACGCTGGCTTTCGAGCGCAAAGGCGTCCTGCTCGGCGCGGCCGATCTGCATTTCCTGGGCGATGTTTTCGGCGGTCTCGCCCAGGCTGACGATTGGATAAAGCGCGTCGAGGCGCGGGTTGTTGTAGCGCCAGCCGACCGTGGTGTCCCACACCTTGGGATGGCCGGTCACCGGCACCTTCTCGGGCTTGGGCATACTCCACGGCGCCCGGCTCATCGATTCGACACCGCTGCCGATGAAGACGTCGCCCTCACCGGCGATGATCGCCTTGGCGGCCTGGTTGACGGCTTCCAGCGCCGAGGAGCAGTTGCGGTTGAGGGTGACGCCCGAAACTTCGACCGGGAAGCCGGCCAGCAGGACCGACATGCGGGCGACGTCGCGGTTGTCCTCGCCGGCCTGGTTGCCGCAACCGGCGTAGACGTCCTCAAGCAGTGCCGGGTCGACGCCGGTGCGCGCCATCAGGCCCTTGTAAACCTCGGCCAACAGGTCGTCGGGGCGGACGCCGGAAAGTCCGCCGCCGAATCGGCCGATCGGGCTGCGGACGCCGTCGATGATCACAACTTCCTTCATGAATGGTCCCCTGGCTTGGCTGGCGGGCCGGCATGGGGCGGCCCGTTTTTGGCCGGGTGATGCCCCGGCGGATTGATGGTTGCCTCCGGCCCCGACACGGCCGGCTGGGCCCGGCCGGTGCAAGGGCACCGGCGCAGTATGGCGCAGGCGCGATCGAGGCTCAAGGAATGAGCGGTCGGGCCGCGGCTAGCGGATCGTCTCGACCGGCATTCGCGGCTGGACGGTCCCGGTTGGCGTGCTCGCCGGGGCGCCGTGGGGCGACACGGTGATGGAGATTTCCGAGCCGCGGATGGTGCGGGCCTGGACCTGGATGGTGACGACCCGTTCGGCGCGCGTGTAGGTCAGCACGCTGGTGGCGGCGCGCACCGAGGTCACCTCCTGCCAGCCGAATCCCGGCAGCCCCTCCCGATAGAAGGTGAACATGTCGCCGGTGCTGTGCGGGGTGTTGATGACCAGCCGGCCGAACCAGGCTTCGCCGGTGCCGAAGATCAGGGTGCGTTCGACGTCGATGTCGCCGGCGGCGGGCATTGGCATGTCGGGGAAGGTGGTGAAACCGGCGACGGCGCCGGCCGAATTGGCGGTGCCGCCGCCGGCCGGGGCGGCGATTCCCATCTTCTGGCCGCATCCGGCGGCGGCCAGGCTGGCCGCGATCAAGGTGGCGCGAATCGCCACATCCCATTTTGCCATGACGCTCTCCCCTTGCGGGCCGCAAAACCGTCGACACTGCCCTCGACGCAAGCCCGGAAAAACCTATATCATTCAATTCGCGAGAGGCCAATCTTCCGTCGACGGCCGGGCCGGAGTTGTTTTTAACGGGGTCTCTCGATATAATTCGCGTTCTGTCCCGATCTTTGTTTGACAACGGTGGATCGTTGGCGTAGAACCCCGATCCCACGAGCGCGGCAGTCGCGCCGTTTCGTTCTTTGACATAGTTGGATATTGAAGGGATACGCGGGCGGCGGTCTTGGGTCTGGCTGTGAGAGGCT